>JAPYOW010000078.1 GCA_029937975.1 Methylococcaceae bacterium
GTCCAGCCAAAGCAATGCTTAGTTGATCTTGTATTTCTTTGATACTAAGACCATATTGCAACAAGACTTCTCGCTTGGGTTTGATGGTCATAATAGGCAAACCTGTTGTTTGCTCCACTGCAACATCCGCAATCCCCTCAACATTAGCAATTGATTTTTCAATTTGATTAGCCAAATTAATTAGCTGGTCAAAATCATCACCAAAGACTTTAATAGCCAATTCTGCACGTACCCCTGCCAGTAATTCATTAAAACGCATTTGAATAGGTTGTAAAAACTCATATCGACTTGCGGGGATGGGTTCTACTAAAGCCGCCAATTCTTCGACAAATTGTTGTTTAGGTTTATCAGGGTCAGGCCATTGCTCCCTTGGCTTTAAGATAATAAAGTTATCCGCAACACTGGGGGGCATAGGGTCTGTTGCGACTTCTGCGGTACCAATTTTAGAAAAAATGCGTTCCACTTCGGGGAGTTGTTTAATTTTATCTTCTAAGACCAGCTGTAACTGGATAGCTTGCTCTAAAGAAGTACCAGGTACGCGCAAAGCGTGCATGGCGATATCCCCTTCATCTAAGTTAGGCACGAACTCGCTACCCAACTTCGTCGCGGTATAGCCACAAATTAGCATTAACGCAAAAGCAAAGCTAACCACTAACCAACGACTTTTAACTGCCATCACTAACACGGGCTGATAAAAGTTACTCGCCACTTTCATTACCGCGCTTTCTTTTTCTTCCACCGCATCTTTAAAAAATAACGCGATACAAGCAGGGACAAAAGTAATGGATAGTATCATTGCACTAACTAAGGCGATAATGACCGTAATCGCCATCGGATGAAACATTTTTCCTTCAACCCCCGATAGGGCAAAAATCGGCAGATAGACAATGGTGACGATAAACATACCAAACATGGCGGGGTGGATCACTTCACGGGTGGCTTCAAAAACGATATTAAAGCGTTCTTTCAAGGCAATCTCACCTTGTCGTCTGGCATCACTTAATCGACGCAAGCAATTTTCGACAATGATAATGGCACCATCGACAATCAAACCAAAATCCAAGGCTCCCATACTCATCAAGTTAGCACTGACTTGCGTATGTACCATGCCTGTAATAGTCATTAACATAGCGATGGGAATTACAGCCGCTGTGATTAAAGCGGCTTTAATATTGCCTAAAAAGAAGAATAAAATAACAATAACTAATAAAGCACCTTCTAATAAATTGGTTTGTACCGTTTTTAAGGTCTTATCCACTAAAACTGAGCGATCATAAACAGCAGCAACCGTGATCCCTTTAGGCAAGCTGGTTTTAATCTCTTCCAGTTTGGCCGCAACTGCTTTGGCTACGGTGCGACTGTTTTCGCCAATTAGCATAAATACGGTACTCATCACCACTTCTCGACCATTTTGAGTCGCCGCTCCTGAACGTAACTCTTTGCCTTCACTGATGCTTGCTATGTCTTTTAAGCGCACAGGCTGACCATCAATTTCAGCGACTAAAATATCAGCTAATTGTTGCAGTTGATCGATTTGCCCTGAGACTCTCAATAACCATTGTGCTCCGTTATGCTCAATAAACCCCACACCTCGATTGTCATTATTGGCTTGAATCGCAGCAATTAAATCTGCTTGGGTAATACCGTAAGCTAATAAATCACTGGGATCAAAAGACACCAATATTTCACGTTTAAAACCACCGATGGGGTTTACTTCAACAACCCCCGACACACGCAATAATTGGGGGCGAATAATCCAGTCATGGACACTACGCAAGTCAGTCGGTGTTATGACTGAACCATCGGCATTCAGTGCATCAGGTTCTGCATCCACGGTAAACATAAAGATTTCACCTAACCCCGTAGAGATAGGGCCTAATATGGGCTCAAGACCCGTAGGTATATTACTTTTAGCGGCACTTAAACGCTCATTGACTAGTTGTCTCGCAAAATAAATATCGGTCCCTTCCTCAAAAATAATCGTGACTTGAGATAAGCCATAACGTGAGAGTGAACGAGTATTAATTAAGTTTGGTAAGCCTGCCATGGTAGTTTCAATGGGATAACTCACGCGCTGTTCCACTTCTAGTGGTGTATAGCCAGCAGATTCGGTATTAATTACGACCTGAACATTGGTAATATCAGGCACAGCATCAATGGTTAACTTGGTGAAATTCCAAATACCAAGGCCACTGATCATCACAACAGCGACGAGTATCAAAGTCGCTCGTTGTATGGAAGTTCGTATAATCGTTTCAAGCATGTCTAGTCCTTAGTGGTCGTGAACTGCGCCAGATTTTTCAATATCGGCTTTGATGATATAACTGTTTTCAGAGACGTATTCGGAACCGACTTTTAAACCACCCAAGACTTCAATCCATTCACCTGCGATACGTCCTAATTCCAACATGCGTACTTCATATTCACTGCCAATTTTCACAAACACCACGGTAAAGTCTCTAAAACCCTGTAATCCTGAGCGTTTAACGGCTAACGGTACTTGAAATTCAGCCACTTCAATATCTGCACTGACAAAAACACCTGAAACTAACTGTCCATTTTTATTGTTCAGTTCAGCACGGACAAGAACGGATTGATTAGGTTGAGTTACGGGATCGATTTGTTTGATAACTGCTGTGACAGGTTGTTCTAACCCTTTAATAGTCACTAAAACTGTGGCACCTAATGCGATGCGATGACGGTCACTTGGGAAAACGGCAAGCTCTGCCATTAACACGGAATGATCAACAATCGAAAATAAAACTTGATCCTTAGTTTGCTCACCTGAATGCGCCTGTTGTTGACGAATGACTCCGTTAATGGGTGAAAAAATAGTATAAGATTTAAGGCTTTCATTACTCTCAACCGTGGCGAGTGATTGGCCTTTTTTTACTTTTTGTCCAAACGAAACATGTACACGTTTGATTGCACCTTGGAAGCGTGCGCTGATTTCTCGACTATTGTCAGGATGAGGAATTAACTTTCCATAGACTGCAACGGTTTCTTTCAGTAGCGCAGAGCCAGCAATAGAAGTGCCAATTTCTAAAGCCTCGGCTACTTTAGGTTCTATTAACGTGCGACCTTCAAAATTATCGTACTGCCATTGATGTGATTGACCTTGATATTGAGCATTCACCGTTACCACAAAGGAATGCGGCTCATATATCTCCATATCGCCGCGTAGAAAATCATCTTGTACCGTAAAGTTAATATTATCTTCAATACCTCCTAGTCGCGTTAATTTGATATTTAATGACACTTCAGATGGCTTAACAGATTGACCTTTATCGGTAATCCAAACTCTAAATTCAGGGGGTACACCCGTTTCAAAAATAGATAGTTCAATAATAAAGCCACCGTCCTTTAATAAGCGACCACGATGCGACCCCTTTTCAGGTTCTTCGGTGGCTTGCTCACTGCCTGAACTTTCAGATGAAATAGCGAGGTTACTAACCATTAGCAACATGCAAACAAAAAAAGCCAAGCCAATGTGATGATGTGATTTTGTCATAAGGTTACTCATTTGAAGATGTATTTAGATGTGCGCCTGTTAAGCGTTCAATTTCAATTTTATTTTGATGTGCAGACAAGCTGGCGTTTAACAAGGCGGACTGTGCATCCAGCAACTCATTTTGAATACTTAACCATTCAAGATAGCTGTATCGTCCGACTTCATAGGCTTTATATGTTGCTTTTAAGGCCTTTTCAAGACGAGGAATCACCTCTTCTTTGAGTAGTTCGCTAAGATGGATACCGTGTTTTAGTTGCTCATAAAAGACAAATAATGAGGTCTCTATCCTGATGCGTAATGCCTCCGCTTCCGATTGATTTCTTGCAAGGTTTGCTTGAACTTCGGCAATACGACCTTGATTACGGTTAGTGATACCTAATGGAATCGAAAATCCAGCAATAATACCGACATCATTATCTTTTGCGTAATGCCTTACGCCTGAGGTGAATGACCATTTAATATTTCGTTGTTCTTTCGCAAGCTGCAATGTCGCTTCGGTTACCCGCCGTTGGGACAGATATTTGCTTAAATTGAGGTTATGTTTTAACTGTGCCTTTAAGGTTTCAAAATCAATCACAGTGGGTAACTGGGTCAATGAACCCGTTACTGAACTAAAACGAGGATAGGTGCTGCCCCATTGTGCAGCAAGTTGGCGGTGTAATGATTTGATTTCATGTTTTAAATCTAACAGCACCAATCGGCGCTTGGCTAATTCAGCCTCAGCTCGATACAATTCAGCCTGTGGTGTTTTACCCACTTTAACTCTGTGTTTTATTTCTTTTACGGTAGTTTCAGCCAATGTTATTGCTCGTTTTGCAATAACCATACGTTCTTGATGTGAAAGAACCTGAATAAAATAATGTGCCGTTTGGGTTGCGCTATCGAGTCTTTTTATTGCCTGTTCACTTTTAATTAAGCCCTTGCCTTGAAAAGCGATTGCTGTACGTTTTTCTCGAAGAGCACCATCTAAAACCCAGCTAATGCTTAATGTTGTTTCCGCACTGTCAAAGGCTTCATATTCACCCGTCCCTAAAGCATCTTCAAGCTGTAAATTAAGTTTAGGTTTAACGGAAAGATCAGCCTGAACCATTCTGCCTTGCTGTGCTTCAAACTTATATTGAAAAGTTTGTAACTCAGGATTATTGTTGAAATTTCGTTGTATGGCTTCAGTCAAGGACAAGCTGCTAGATAATTGACTCTCTGCTGCCTGAACCTGAAGTGATTGCATAGCAATGATGATCGTAATCCAGAAGAGTGTGATGCCACCCAAAGGTAAAGCGTAAAGCCGATCTATAGTCGGTATTTTAAGCAAAGGTTGTTTAAATAAAACCATAATGTTCTCGGGAAGAAATAGATCTTTAAAGTAAGTGATGCAGCGGCATGGTTAGCATTAATGTGCTACACATGATTAGGCTTAAAAGTACTGATGAAAAAAACAATACACAGGGGTTTACTGGCTCAGGTTGCTCAAGCAGTTGTTGAATGCGAATATCAATATGACTGCCATCAAAAGAAGCTATGCCCATTTTTGAATTGGGTGTCAGTAATTGTAATTGTCGTGCTACCTTAATAATGGTTTCAGCTACCAAAAGTTTGTTACCTACTTTTTGTACCGCAGCATTATCACAGATTTGTTCATGTGCTAATTCTAGGTCGTTCAATAAATATTGGCGTGTTGTAGGTAGATAAAATAAACCAGAAAAACTTAATAATAGCCTTCGTAAAACATCACGCCGCTGGCAATGCGCTTGTTCATGGGCGAGTACCACATCTAATTCTTCAGCGGATAATTGTTCCAATAGCTGGGAGGAAATAAATGCCTGTGGTGATAATAAGCCTGATGAAAATACAAAAAAATGCTCACTGGCAATACGAAAAACATTATTCTCTTGCTGCTCACTCACTGCACGCAAGGTGTTTTGAAATCGCCACTGTTTAAATATTAAATTAATCCCTTTGTAGGTATTGAAAACAATGACTAATGCCATAAGACTCATTCCTCCTATCCAAAGATAATCAGATATATGTACAACGGGGTCAAACCAGCATAAATGCGCCATGCTATTGTTATGACTGATGCAATGGTCAGTTGCCATCTCATGACTTTCCATCCAGCTAAACAGCACCCCAGAAAGTGATAAAGCAACAGCAATAAAAATAGGACTCAATAGCCATACTGTCAGTATTTTTGATCTTATTTGGCAAGGTAAAGATGTAAGCTTAAAACCAACTACTCGATATAACAAGGTTGAAAATAAGGCTGCAAGACTAGCGAAAAATAATACGGCCAAAACACCTGATTGTATAAAATGAAGGATCATAATCAGGATTTTTTATGCTGATTGGAGCGATATTCATTAATCAATTGCTCAAGTTTATCAAGGTGAGCATCATCAGTACGTGCAGCAATGTCAACAAAAGCAGCCAGCATTCCATCAGTATTATCTTTTGAAATGGTGTTAACAACATCATTAATCATTTGCCCCATCAGTTCATCACGCGCTACAGCGGTTTGATAAACATAGGCATAGCTCACTTTCTTACGTGTTAACAATTTCTTTTTGAATAGACGTTCAAGTGTTGACTGGATGGTATTGTGAGAAATACCTCTAGCCTTGCCAAGCACAGCATGAACACCTTTGGTATCAAATTCGCCGTTTGACCAGAGATATTCAAGAACGGCCATTTCTAACTCTCCTAGATAGGGGCGATTCAATATTTTCATATCCTGTTTTTAGATATCAACGTAAGCATAAGGCATTGTGTATTATCAGATAAGTTAAACCGACTGTCAATCGGTGTTGTATTTATGAGGTTTTGGAAATATGTATTCCTAATATGCCAGTGCCTGATAGTTGCGGGTACAAACCCAGTCATTCAGTTTGCACCGAAAAAACATTCAATGAGGCTATCTCAGTTAATAAAGATGCTCAAGAATTGTCTTCAACTAAA
>JAPYOW010000079.1:0-4912 GCA_029937975.1 Methylococcaceae bacterium
ACATTACCTTGCATGCACTGTTTAAGCAACAGGCCGAAAAAACCCCGAATGCATTGGTATTACATGATTTCGGTACCACACTCAATTATCGAGAACTGGATCAACGATCAAATCAACTCGCCCGTTTTTTAATAGCGAATGGGGTTTTAGTTGAGCAACCCGTGGCGGTAATGTTGCAACCCTCCTCGCAGTGGCTGATTGCCATGCTTGCTATTCTTAAAGCAGGCGCATGTTATTTGCCTATTGATCAGCGCATGCCCAACACCCGCATTGAATTTATTCTAAACAACACCAACACACGCTTCCTGATTAGCGAATCATCAAAAGCTAAACAACTAAATTTATTAGCTATATCTTATCAACAGCTTAATACTGTTATTGCTTTAGATAGTGCAGATGCATCATTGGGATTTGCTAACTATCATGCCGATAATTTCAGCACAGACCCGATCGATGAATTCATTAGTTCTGAAAATCTGGCTTACATTATTTATACCTCGGGTTCCAGCGGTCAACCCAAAGGTGTAATGATTGAGCATCGATCTTGCATTAACATGGTCAACTGGCATCAACGAAGTTTTCAAGTCACCGCCAATAGCCGAGCGACCCTGTTCGCTAGTATCGGCTTTGATGCATCAATTTGGGAAACGTTTCCTTACTTGCTGTCTGGAGCATGTCTGTATCCTCTTAACGACGACTTGCGATTAGATGCCGAACAACTGGTCGACTTTCTTCAGCAACAGGTGATTAGTCATATTTTTGTCCCTCCATTGATGTGTCAGCAAATTTGCCAAATCCAGCGAGGACGATTAAACCACAATATAAATATTTTTAGTGGTGGTGACACCCTAAAAAAACTAACGACTAACGGTTTGACGGTTATCAATAATTACGGTCCAACTGAATGCACTGTACTTGCCAGTTCAATCCTCGTAAATACTAATGTTATCCCAACTATCGGCAAACCTATAGACAATACCCGAATATACATTACCGATAATCAAAGACAACTGGTGCCAACCGGAGTACCTGGTGAAATTTGTATTGCCGGCATAGGTTTAGCCAGAGGTTATTGGCAAGATAGCGAACTAAGCCTGAAAAAATTCATCGATAACCCTTTTGATCCTGGGCAACGTTTATATTGCAGCGGTGACTTAGGTCGCTGGCAACAAAATGGCGAGCTAGAATTCCTAGGCCGACTTGACGAGCAAATAAAAATTAGGGGGTTTCGTATAGAACCCGGGGAAATAGAGTGTGCTCTACTTAGTTACGCTGAGGTTCAATCAGCAGTAGTCATTTCTCGGGAATTAAGTAATGCCAATCCGGTTTTGCTGGCTTACGTTATTGTGTCGGAAGTTGTCGATTATGATGCATTGCTTATCTACCTTAAAGAACGTTTACCTGAATATATGTTACCGGCACATATTATTCCTTTGCCAGCATTACCTCTCACTGTTAACGGTAAAATAGATAAAAGTGCATTACCATCACCCTCCATAAGTCACAATGCAGCGTCCAGATTGTTCATTACTCCAACTAATGAAACTGAACATGCGCTTCAAACGATATGGCAAGACCTATTGGATGTTACACCGATTAGTATCGACGATAATTTTTTCGAACTGGGCGGGCACAGTATGAAGGTGACCAGCCTAGCTGCATCTATCCGTGATCAACTAGAAGTTGATCTGCCACTGGCTGCATTGTTTAAAGCACCGACAATTCGACAACTAGCAGAACTCATTTTAGACCACACCAAATTTAATATTGAACATGCCGATACACCGTTACTTTTGCTCAATGGTGTAACAGATGCTCCTAAACTTTTCGCATTTCCACCAGTAACCGGTGATGCGATAGGGTTTAGCCAATTTTCCAGTTATTTCAAACACTATAGTTTTTATAGTTTTAATTTCATAGAAAGCAACAAGCTAATCAAGGACTACGCAGATTTAGTCATTGCTACTGAACCGAATGGCCCCTACCGTCTATTAGGTTATTCTGCAGGTGGAAATCTAGCCTATCATGTTGCCTATGAACTAGAACAACGCAACAAAAAAGTATTGGATATTATTATGATTGATTCTGCTCGACTCATGGAGTCTCTGAGTTTTCCCAAACATATAGTCCAAGAAACCATAGATCAGTTTATCCGTCATGAAAGTATGCAAGCTTATTTACATAATGCCGTATTGCGCGATAAATCAGCCAGAATTATCCGGCGATATTATCACTATATAGCAAAGACATTGGATACTCATCGGGTAAACGCCAATATCCACGTTTTGACGGGAGAGGATGAAGAAGATTTTTATTATAGCGACAACGCTGAAATAAAACCGCTTTTGACACAAAAACCAGGATCAAAAAAGCGTACTATAATGAGCGTAAGTGATTGGAAAAGTGCAACTTGTCATGAGTTTAAACGCTATAAAGCCAAGGGAAATCATAACCAGCTTCTTATTGAACCTTTCTTACAAAAGAATGCAGCCATTATCCAAAAAATAATAACACCTGTCATAGAAGCTTAACAGCTTATACCTCTAGCTGTTGAAGGCTTTCAACTCAGTAGAATAATCTGTCTCAGGTTGCAAGGTTTAGATATTGGCTTTCTGAAACAGGATGTTTCAGAAAGCTAACAGCAGCGTATTTACGCATACTGGGAATCAATACCTTGTACCCTATATCTACTAGGTAGATAGCACTACTTTTTATTCGTCGAAGCTTTAGTATCTGATTTTCCAGGTTTAATATCATCCACAGCCTCTTTACCCTTTTCAAATTCTTCAGCATAATAAGATTTGACTTTTTCAGCGTTAAAAGTCAATAAGGTTCCACCCGTTTCAAAATGCTGGGTAAACACTTTACCAACTGCATAGGTTGAAGCACTACTTAATGTAAGCAAACCTATGGTACCAGATGCCTGACCAATAACAGGAATAACCTGTATAAGACTCATAGCTATAGGAGTCAAGGCTACTGGCGTTACACTACCAATCAATGTTGCAGTGGTTTCTTTTCCAATATCTTTAAAAAACTTAACACCATACAAATTACACAGGCTATGAATCATTTTCATTTGTATGCCTGAAATTAATGCTATATCAACCCGGGGTAATGGAATGACGGATGGTACAACAGTCGCCATAACATATTTCCTGACAATTTTATTAGCATCATCAATTTTTGATGATGTTTGAGATTCTTCAAAATCCGTAGAATCAGCGGTGATAGCTTCGCTCATGTAATAAACTCCAAAAGATTGTAAAAAAGTAACTATTCAGCGCAAAATCACTAAAGGTAAAAGATGTTGACTTATCCGGCTACTGAATCAAAATGCTTCAGGGAACTTAAAGAAACATAATTAATGCTTCCTAATAAATCAAAACCTTACCCTCTCATTACGCTGAATTGATACAAACTAAATTTAAGTACAATGAAATGACATACCTGTCATCGAACTAAACACTGTACTTTTAGGATTACTAACTAATACTCATTCTTCTTCTCACTGGATACAAGAACCAATAGCAATCCAATTATAGGGGTTAACACTATAGAAGCGAAAAAGTAACCCCAAAAACCCATTTTTCTTTTTCGGCCAAAGTACGCAATACATGCACTACACAGTATAAACGATATAACTATAAAAACTGGTGACAAAACCACCCCCTTTTTTCTTTTAAATGATGTTTGGCAGTAGCTCTGTGTATAATTCATTTATTATTCGTTCAGAACTCTGAATAAATAGGCACAAGGTATCAGTCTCTAACGATTCAATTATCAAAATATCTTTATTGTTTTATTAAGAAATTATCTGCTTATCGAATATCCTCTAAATTATACCAAAGTAAACTAAAGTCCTTACTCGCTACAGTTAAAACACCCGCCAAGTTAGAGCCAAAAAATAATTTCTGATAATACCACTGTTCATAACTTCCATAGTTTTCCGGCAACCGTTTATAGCTCCCCTCTTTCTCAAGATTCAATACGCATTTATCTACACCAATTCCAATTCCACAGCCAACTGCTTTAACCCAAGCTTCTTTACATGTCCAAAAATGATAAAAACATTCTAATTTCTGCCTTTCTGGCAATTTAAGCCAATACTCTTGTTCTTCAAACGCAAAGCAACTTTGCACTAGACCCGGTAAATCGGACAAAGGTTTAATAATCTCAATATCAACACCCACTTCACCATCCAGAGAAATAGCAATAATCATTTCTGACGCTGAATGTGACGCATTATAAGAAATATCCGTCACAGGATAAGATATATAAGGCTTTCCATAACCCCCAAAACCAAAAATAATAGTTTCTGGTTCAATAGCCAAGTATCTTGCTAGAATCAAACGCTGTTTGATTTTATTTACAATGTATAAATCACGCAATCTGGAAAACTTAAAGTTTTCTGCACGTTTTCGTTCATCGTCACTGAGCAAATGCCGATAGGCTAAAGCAAGGTATTTCTTGTCGTTCAAGGTTTCCCGCCAAATATGAATTTGTCGAGATGATATGGGAAACATAGGTTGACAACCCTGAAAATTTACTATTAATTGTACTAAGAAGCATTCTAACCACAACTATCACAATAGCACAAGATAAATATAGCTTTTGAACTTACTTTCAAATTTTTAGACGTCAAACACCCGGTAACGTTACTATTTTTTCAATAGCTATGCTATTGTCATTGTTTATCAAAACTCCAGTTTGAAAACGAGCTTGGACTATAGCGTTACCTAACTCGGCTAATGCGGTAATATATGCAACAGCCGCAGTATCAAGCTTGTCATGTAAAACAATTAAATTAGTCACATTTTCGGCGATAGATAAATCCGATGTATCAACCAAATGATTAATAGAACCAATATAAGATTCCATGGCTTCACGGTCATGAATCACTGTTTGTAAT
>JAPYOW010000079.1:4922-6438 GCA_029937975.1 Methylococcaceae bacterium
TTTCATGTAAAGTCACTTCACGACTTAACTTTTGAGCATGAGCAATGCTACGAGTTCCTTCTGCAACATCGTTACCAATTGGATAGCTGCAGTTCAATGAGGCATTGTTATTGAGGCCTCGCCCATTTTTATGAGTGCCTTCAATAAAATTACCAAAACCATTATTGGAGTTGACACCTTCATAACTTATACCCCCATTGATATTCAATGAAGGATATAAGTCTTGTTCTGCTTTAGCCAAATTTGTTTCACTGGCTTGTACTCGAAAGTTAGCTGCTTTAATATCATTACGATTAAGAACCGCTAATTCTAACCATTTTGTATTAATACCCGGATAGTTAAACTGATTCAACACATCATCCCATTCTGAAGGGAAAGCCGAAATATCGGGAATACCTATGGAGGCCACTTTATCTGTTGGTATTCCAACTGCACGAGCCAAGGCCAGCCGTGCTTGTTCTACCTGTTGTACAGCCGACACAACATTCGATTTTTTCTCAGCTAAAAAACCTTTAAGAAAAACACTTAGTAGTTCATCATTTTGCATCCAGCTTTCCACCTGATTTTGAGCTTGATGTCGATAATCTTCAATGCGATAAGCCGCTGAATAATTCCAGTAGGCTTGAATACTGCCAAGGAGAGTGGCGCTAATAAGTTGCCTAAAATCTGACTCGGCAGCATTTTGACCCAATATTGCTGCCTTTTCAGCCGCAGCCGCGGACACTTCCCAAGCGCCTTTCAATAAAGGAATTTCTATCACTAAACCGATTGACCCCGTATTCGAAGTGGGGGCTGCACCTGTGAACCTACCATCCAATCTGCTCAAACTGTAGCTTAAACTAGTACCAACACCAGAACGAAAGCGTTTGCTAAGTCCCGCGCTAAATGTCTGTTGATCAAATTTAGCTATTGAGTCAGGGCTATAGACAGTGGCATAACCAAACGAAGCATTGCTTTGTATATTAAATGCGCCACCTTGAGCTCTTGCTGCTCCTTTAGTTACATCAACTCCAAAAGAAGCGTTTTTAATTGTAGGTGAATGATCCAATGTAAACTGTACAACATCGGATAATTGCACCTTATTCTCATTCGCAAAGTTTGTTACCGGCATGCATATTAAAAGAATAGGTGTAAAAACCATAAGCCATTTTTTCATTTTAGAATAAACCCCGTAATGCTATTAAATAATTGATTTTCCATGTTTTTTATTACGCCAACTTTAAAAAATCATTGGTTAACTTAATTTACTAAGCTTAGCGTTAATTCTTTATAAAACAAGTCCTCAACAAGGGTAAAGTAAATTATAAGCTATCAGGCGTCAGAGGTGGCCCCCACCACTTGGACAGTAAATCCAGAATCATAAGTGTACTACTGTCATTATGTGTATTAATTTAAGCTGCCTTTTGTAACGTAGGCAGATTCTTATAATATAGCTCATTAGGCTTGGCTTTCAAGGTTTGGTGAGGTTGTAACAATTTCTGTGTAACTGCTTATCATTAATGCCAAAAATGGCTAG
>JAPYOW010000080.1:0-5012 GCA_029937975.1 Methylococcaceae bacterium
CTGACAGCGTTTAGGCACTTATTAGCAGGTTTTCTGCTTGTTAAGTCTTGATCCCTACCCCTTTATGCAATAAAAACAGACTTAACAGGGTTAAAAATAAAATGCATCCCCCTGTCATTGCAAACGCTATGCGTATGTCAATATCAGTAATTCCAATCAATCCATATCGGAATGCATTGATTAAATATAAAATAGGATTGGCTAACGAAATTTTCTGCCATATATCGGGTAACATTGATACTGAATAAAAAATCCCCCCCAGATAACTCAACGGAGTTAAGACAAAGTTGGGAATAATAGAAATATCATCAAAACTATCGGCAAACACGGCATTAATAAAGCCTGCCAAAGCAAATAATGTCGATGTCAGAATATAAACCGCCAAAGCGACAGCCCAGTTATTGACAGCAATATCAGTAAATAACAAAGAAATCAGTGTCACTACAATCCCTACCAATAACCCACGAGCAATACCACCACACACATATCCCCATAGGATGACCCAATTCGATAATGGTGCTACCAGTAGCTCTTCAATATGATGCTGAAATTTAGTGGAATAAAATGAAGAAACCACATTGGAATAGGAATGACTAATCACTGACATCAATATAATACCCGGAACAATAAATTGCATATAACTCACCCCTGCAATATTCCCCACACGATCACCAATCAACCGTCCAAAAATCATAAAATAGAGCGATGTCGTGATCGCAGGGGGTAATAAAGTCTGTGGCCAGATTCGAGTAAATCTACGTATTTCTTTGCCGACAATAGTCCGAAATGCAATGCTGTTATTCATTAACCAAACCTATAAATAATTGCTCCAGCCGATTAGTTTTGTTTTTAAGACTTACTACTTCAATATTTTTTTCAGTCAATTGTTGAAACAGGCGATTTAAACTTTTATGTTTTGGCACGGTGACATTTAAAACCTTGCTCTGTATTAAAGCGAACTCATAGCCATCAATTTTGGGTACCTCTGCAATGGGTTTGCCCAGATCAAGAACAAAATGATCTTTATTGACACGAGCCAATAATTCCGCCATCCCTGATTTTTCAATGATTAAACCCTCATTAATTATTGCGATATTTCGACAGAGACTTTCCGCTTCTTCCAGGTAATGCGTGGTTAATATAATGGTTGTCCCTTGTTGATTGATTTGTTCCATCATTTCCCACATAGCACGTCGTATTTCTATATCCACGCCTGCCGTAGGCTCATCCAAAATTAATAACCGGGGGGCGTGCACTAAGGCTCTGGCAATCATCACCCGCCGCTTCATACCGCCAGATAATCGCCTGGAAACAGTGTCTCTTTGATCCCAAAGCGACATTTGCTTTAGGCATTTCTCTGTATTGTGTTTTGCTTGTTTTCTTGGAATCCCATAATAACCTGCCTGATTCAATACAATATTTTTAACGGTTTCAAACTGATTAAAATTAATCTCCTGCGGCACCAGGCCTATGCAAGTTTTTGCTTTGGCATTGTCTTTTTTCAAATCATGACCAAATACTTGCACCGAACCACTGGTTTTGTTGATTAAGGAACTGATAATACCAATAGCAGTGGATTTTCCTGCACCATTAGGGCCGAGCAAAGCAAAAAAATCACCACTTTCTACGTCTAAATCAATCCCCGCTAACGCAGTAAAGCCATTCTTATAGGTTTTTTTAAGATTCCGGATAGATAATGCATTCATATCAATATTTGCTTAACGAAAAAGAACAATTTGTGTTTTATGACTGTTAACTTTGGTTTTTTGCAGGGATGTCCATGGAATAAGTCAGCAACCGGCGTATTGCAAGCACCCGGTTCACGCCCCTGTGCCACCTTCCTGATGGGCAAAGGGTCAGACCTATAAATACAATACGCTATCAAGGTTGTACTCCTGCATACGCCTAATCAAATGAGAAGATATTTTATTAAAAATACGAATATTTTAAAACCAACTTGAAAACAGGAATCATACTCGCTTAAACTTAAAGCTGATTTTATCAGAATTTGACTCATTTCGATTTAAAAACAGGAAATAACCTTGTCAGAAGAATTACCTCACAATGTAGCAGCTATAGATTTAGGATCTAACAGTTTTCACATGATTGTTTGTAAACTTGAAAAAGGAAAGCTACATACCATAGACCGTCTAAAAGAAATGGTTCGTCTTGCTTCGGGGCTTGATGATCAGAAAAATCTGGATATTAAAACACAAAACCAGGCGTTGAAATGTCTGGAACGATTTGGTCAGCGTATTCGTAACTTCCCCCCCGGAAGCGTTAGGATTGTTGGTACCAATACCTTGCGAACCGCAAAAAACTCTCGTGAATTCATTATAAAAGCGGAAAAGGCACTGGGTCATCCCATCGATATTATTTCAGGTATCGAAGAAGCCAGATTAATTTACCAAGGCGTTGCCAATAGTTTGGGCAGCAATGCTAACTCACGCTTTGTCATGGATATTGGCGGCGGAAGTACTGAATATATTATTGGAATTGATGATATTGCACAGGTCAAAGAAAGTCTGGCTATGGGCTGTGTCACCGTAAGTCAGAAATTTTTTAAAGACGGTGTTATCAGCAAAAAAGCGTTTAAAAAAGCGGTGCTATATGCACAACAAAAACTGGGGCCTTTTCAGCAACAATTTAACCGTAAGCACTGGGATGAAGCGATAGGCGCATCGGGCAGTTTACGTTGTATTCATAAAGTTCTCCTGACAATGCAATGGAGTAATAACGGTATTACTCAAGAAGGCCTGAAGAAACTGGTCGCCCATATTACCCAACATAATCATATCAATGATCTAAATCTCCCCGAATTAACTAAAGAGCGTCTTCCCGTCTTTCTGGGTGGCGTTGTCATTATCTACGCTAGTTTTCAAAAACTGCAGATTGAACAAATGACACTGTCTGATGGTGCACTACGTGAAGGACTGGTCCACGATTTATTAGGCAGAATTTATAATCATGATATTCGCTCTCAAAGCATAAAAACAATTGCAGAAAATTACCATACAGATATCGTTCACACCAGACGCGTTGCGGCTACTGTCAGTTATATGCTAAATCAGCTGGACAGTAGTTGTTGTACTGAAAACAGTAAAACCATCACCCAGTTCTTACTCTGGGCCGTCAGTCTGCACGAAATAGGCAGGAATATAGCACACAGCCAGTACCATAAACACGGTGCTTATATTATTGAAAATGGTGATTTCCCGGGATTTTCTCGTCAAGACCAGCAACTTTTAGCTACACTGGTACTGTCACATCGAAAAAAGTTCTCAGCTTCGTATTTTAAAAAATTACCAGAACCCTGGAATAAAGACACCCCTTATCTGGCGATTATTTTACGCCTTGCCATTTTATTACACCGTAACCGGCATACCATGGAAACACCTGAATTTAAAATTTCAATCCAGCCTGAGGTTATTACCCTTTCCTTTACCAATGACTGGTTAGTCACAGCGCCCCTGACGGACACCGACCTTCAAATTGAAGCCCGTTATCTGCACGCTGCAGGATATCACCTGATTTATGCGTAATGATTCATGCTTAAGCGACTCTTGCTGATCCTGCCCCCTCTCAGGATAGTCTTCTTTTGCTTTACTGCTCCACCGGTTTTCTGCGCCATCTTTCTTTTATTTGCACTGGATAATAATGCAATAACGAAAAGTACTTGGCCATTAAATCAGGATAACTTTCAACGTGCTAAAAAAATTATTAGCAATCCGATGTCAAGCACCAGGAATACTCTCCATCTCAATAAACAAGACCTGAACATCACATTCAGTTATATATTAAGTCATTATCTTTCCAGTGCTTCGCAAATTACCATTTCAGATCAACAATTAGCGTTTAATCTCGCCATACTTTTAAAAAACAATCTTTTTGGAAACTATGTAAATATTAACTTTAAGCTAGCTAAACAGCAGGGTTACCCGGTGATTCATTCCTTGCAAATTGGAGAAATAATCATTGCCGATGAGTTCGCAGGCTTAATCATTGAAAGCATGATCAAATACACTCCCTTAAAGGATTATTATATTCTTGCTGTGCAACATATTAAAGAAATACAAATTAATACTAGCGGCTTAACCATTACTTATAATGCTTCTCCTGATTTAAATTTAAAGGATAAACTCAAACTGAATGAAAACCATTTTCAATCGGTACTGTTTTATCAACAACAAATCACCCATATTATTGCCAGGCATGACCCTAAATGGCGATTATCTCTGAGTGAATTATTACAACCTTTATTTAAAGCCGCCTATCATCGCTCGATGCCTTACAACGCCAAAGCAGAAAATCGTGCTGTATTGATTGCCATTAGTACCTATGTGAATAAACATGAAATACAAACTTATTTACCTTTCGATATAAGTCCGGCAACAACACTGCAATACCCGGCTTCTTTATATAAAAGAACAGATATGGCAAAACATTTTATAGCCTCAGCCGTACTCGCAGCGACAGGCGCTAGAACATTAGCCCTCATTCTAGGCGAAGAAAAAGAGCTACATGATGCAAAACAAGGCAGTGGCTTTAGTTTTATTGACTTAGCCGGAGACAGAGCAGGACTTCGTTTTGGAAAAAGAGCCGTACAATCCAAAAACAAAGCAAGACGATTACAATTAGATATGAGTCAAATCAAAGACTATACAGCCTTTATGCCAGATGTCAGAGATTTACCCGAAAACTTGAATGAACAGACTTTTAAACAACAATATAAATCCATCTATAGTGCCGAATATCAAAATATGCTTAAAGAAATTGATCAACGCATTTCCAGGTTGATTATTTATCGTCAATAATACATCAGTGCCGGATCACGCTGCTAGTGTGGAGAAATAAAACCGCATTCATCACATCCCCAAAAAAGCAAACCCATCCCCATAGCAAGCAACACTTGCGTTCATGAGTTTCCATCTACTGCTGAAAACGCTAATCTACTCATTTGTGTAGATGCAGCATATGAATTTTCCTTGTCCATTACCTCCCCTTTGCGGCTA
>JAPYOW010000080.1:5112-6365 GCA_029937975.1 Methylococcaceae bacterium
TTCTCGCCATCAGCATACTTTATGCCATCGATAACATCTGCCGGAAGTTTAAAACCTTTAAGTTTTCTTCAACGATTTTTAACACTGCGTGCTAACTTACTCCATTAATCAAATGGTTATACAAGTAATACTGATTCACTGCTCAGCTCACAGTATTTTAATTTCAGTTATCCCCCATACATACATTGCATTTTTTCAACATCTAACCTAATGTTATAGTTGCTACTGGCTGAATAAGTTCTATATCCACGGCAAGACCTCATGGAGCCTTTCAGTAGCACTACCTTTAGGATGGAATCAATAGCTTAACTTTAGGCTAAGGAGTTAATCGTATGCTACTCTCAGGTCCACCAGTGGCAATAAGCCGCTTCACTATCATCAAGGACGTGTCATGTCCAATCAAAGATTATCAAATACCTGCCCCTGAGGACAAACTAATGGAACTGCTGCCGGATCAGGGATCATCCGACAGACCACCCAGCGAACTTCTAACAATGGTCGGTGAATTTACTTCATATATCAATTTTCCAGGTAATAACGGAGCAGATAACTAAAGTTTAGGGTCAAAATTAACACTCCTTGCTGGTGCTATCTGGCTAAAACCATTACGGATTAGATAAATACTCGCTACAGCCCTACCAATGCCAAAAGTCCGCATAACATTCATTATGTAGAACCCTTTGTCATTGCTGGGCTTGTAGCCAACCCCCCTTTTATTCGAATTTATCCTGCTCAGCGACTTAGTTAATCGCTTGACACCCTTTAACCGCTTCTGCGACCGATTTGTCCCTTTCGTATATTATGCTTCCTTGGTAATTTTGGCTATATAAGCGCAACAACTTGTGCCCACACTTTTCAGAACACAAAGTGACACTGATTTTTGCTTCAATTTCGTCATCAACGACTGCCTCATAGCCATTGACAGTATGCAATGTCACACTATTAAAAACTCCTTTACTATATGCAAATTTTCCGACTAAGCTTCGTTACTAGTATTAAACCGGTACGGCTGAACCCTTCCAGATTATTACACCTCTTAATCATCTACTCAGTATCCCAACAATGCGCTTTACAACGTATGGCTAGATCAACAGACTGGGGTGCTAAGATAGCGCGATGACAACAACTTTCTAAAACCAGCATAGAATATGACTAGCGGGAATATCGCCGAAATAATAGCGGTCAGCTTTCGATAGCCTAAATATTCTGTTCAATAAACTGAAGGCAATGGATTTATGAGGTTTAGAATCTGT
>JAPYOW010000019.1 GCA_029937975.1 Methylococcaceae bacterium
CATGAAGAAAAATTAATAACCATATGATAATTATTGGCTTTATTTTTTTGGCATGGATGGATACAAGTGATGAGGGGTAAATAGAGCTAAGTCATTGTAGAAAAAGGAAGTCTTTAATGTAAAACAGTCTTGACGCAGCAGAAATAGAAACCTATTATTGCAAACAAGTGGTTAAAAGTGGTGCAAAAGGGAATTTCGTAGTGCAAAAGGGAATTGTTCATTTTCTTGGGGTGAAATGTGTTAAGAGGTGTAAGTTCAATCAATCTGGATGCTAAAGGGCGTCTTGCAATTCCGACGCGGTATAGAGCGGAATTACAGGAGAGTTGCGAGCGCCAGATGGTGGTAACTGTTGCCGTAGACGGACAATGTGTTGGCGAAAGGGGATGCCTTTGGCTGTATCCCTTGCCTGAATGGGAAAAACTGGAACTTACGATTAGTAAACTGCCCTCATTAAATAAAACAGCGGTTAGACTGAGGCGGTTTTTAATTGGCAATGCCTCAGAATGTGAAATGGATGGGCAGGGGCGTTTGTTATTACCCGAAAAATTAAGGACATTTTCTGAGATGGATAAAAAAATAGTGTTAGTCGGGCAATTGAATAAATTTGAAATCTGGAATGATGTTGCCTGGACGGATAAAGAAGCAGAATGGATGAGTGGAGATGATACAGAAGGTTTGGACGAATTGGCTACATTGTCCTTTTAAATAGTTATGGAGCATTTATCAGTACTATACGATGAGTCTATACAAGGGCTGGATATCAAGCCTGAAGGGCTTTATGTTGATTGTACCTTTGGGCGGGGTGGGCATAGCCGCGGTATATTGGCGAAGTTGGGAGAAAAGGGACGGTTGCTGGCATTTGATCGGGATTTAGCCGCTATTCAATCTGATTTGGCCATTAACATGACAAAAGATTCGCGGTTCAGATTACATCATGGCTGTTTTTCCCAGCTTGCGGGTGTAATTGAACAGTGTGGCGAGACGCAACAAGTGGATGGGGTGCTGATGGATCTAGGCGTTTCTTCACCGCAGTTAGATGATGCGCAACGGGGTTTTAGTTTTATGAGGGATGGACCTTTAGATATGCGTATGGATGATAGTCAGGGCCGCTCTGCTGCAGAATGGCTTATGCAGGTGAGTGAGCCAGCATTGGTTAAAGTATTGTTTGAGTATGGAGAGGAGCGTTTTGCACGACGTATTGCAGGGGCGGTAATAGAAAGAAGAGCTCAGTCACCTCTACAAACCACACGGGATCTGGCTATGTTGATTGAAGCGGTAGTGCCTAGGCGGGAAAAACACAAGCATCCGGCGACTCGAAGTTTTCAGGCCATAAGAATTGAAATTAACAATGAACTGGAGGAAATTAAACAGGGTTTGCAACAATCTTTAAGTATTTTAAAACCAGGTGGCAGATTAGTTGTGATTTCCTTTCATTCCTTAGAAGACAGAATAGTTAAGCGATTTATTAAAAAAGAATCGGGACGTAAATTTAACCCCGGGAAATTACCCATAAGAGAAGTAGATATTGAGCAAGGGGGCTTGAGAAAAATAGGTAAGGCAGTGAAAGCGGGGAAAAACGAACTGGCCCGAAACCCGAGAGCCCGGAGTGCTATCTTGCGAATAGCTGAAAGAATCGAATCTTGATGTCTAAGGTTTTGTTGTTGGCTGGGTTATTTGCTCTATTGCTAATAACGGCATTACTGGTGATTGATAAGAAATATGAGTCACGCACTCTTTTTATCGAAATGCAAAAGCAAGAAAAAATGCTGGATAATTATGAGATTGAGTGGGGGAAATTGCAATTGGAATTAACCATGTTGACTGCGGAAAATAGAGTTGAACGGGTCGCTAAAAAGAAACTCGGATTGATTATGCCGACTCGTAAAAGCACCATTTATTTAAAGCCATAGGCCTTTACTGATCATTAAGCCGTTCAGGGTTGCACCGTGTTTTTTCTGAAACAAGCTCTGGAGTAAGAGGCGTATAGTCTTGCTACACAAAGATTGAGATTGTTTAAGAGAGGGTAAAGAGGCTCTCGCATGTTTTCATACGAGGTGATAATTAAAGGTGATAGCCGTATTTGGAACAGATGAAATAAAAATAGAACAGGCGCAGCGGGGGTTATTGACAGCTACCTGGGCATTCTTAGCAGGTCCTGGATAAGGTTAAAACCACTGGATTAGGCGGTAAACATTAAGCTTTAAAGCAGGTAACATAGTAGCAATGAGTGCTATTTTTTTAGAGGTTGCCTGATATGAGAGAAATACAACACAGGAACGTTGAGCGACCTGGCTTTGCCTTAAGGCGGCGTTTGTTATTAGGATTGTTCATGTGTGGCATGCTTATGCTGGCTGGGCGGGCGATTTTTTTACAAATCTATGATAAACAGTTTTTACAGCAACAGGGGGATCGGCGTCATATTAGCGTTGTGACCGTACCCGCTTATAGAGGTAAGATTTTAGATAGAAATAATGTGGTTTTGGCTATTAGCACACCGGTTGAATCCGTCTGGGTAAACCCGCAACACTTTAAAAGAAATGATGCGGGCAACATAGATAGGGAGGCGTTGGAGAAGTTGCAACAGATCGCGAAATGGTTAAAGGTTCCTAAAAAGAAAATGGCACGTTGGCTGAGTGCAGAAACCACCAAGCGATTTGCCTATTTAAAACGACGGGTTAATCCACAGTTAGTTGAAAAAGTAAGAAAGCTACAGGTGTCCGGGGTTTATTTTGAAAGGGCGTTCAAGCGATATTATCCCGCGGGAGCGGTATCTGCACATATTGTTGGCTTTACCAATGTTGATGATGTGGGACAAGAGGGCATGGAACTTGGTTATGAACAAAGTTTAAAAGGCGTTGCCGGTAAAAAAAGAGTGATCAGAGATGGTAGAAGACGGGTCATTAGTTTTAAGGATGTAGAGAATATTGAAGACCCTGTGCCCGGGCAGGATCTTGTGCTCAGTATTGATCAAAGGCTGCAGTATATAGCACATAAAGAGTTACAGAAAACCGTAGTAGAGCATAAAGCACTTTCGGCTTCTTTAGTTATATTGGATGCAAAAAATGGAGACATTCTAGCCGCGGTGAATCAACCGGCTTTTAATCCAAATACGCGAATTGGCTTAACGGCGAGTGTTTATAGAAATAGAGCCATACTGGATGTATTTGAACCCGGTTCTACAGTAAAGCCATTTGTGGTTGCGGCGGCATTAGACGGGGGTTATGTCGAGGATGCTGAAAAAATAAAGACGCAAGGTTATTACAGAGTTGGACGTAATTTGGTGCGGGATGTTCATAATTACGGCACTTTGAGTTTAATGCAGGTGCTAAAAAAATCCAGCAATGTGGCGATTAGTAAAATTGCCTTGAAGATGCCGAGAGAATATTTCTGGGGTATTTATAACAAATTGGGTTTTGGTCTTACCGCACAGGTTGGGTTTCCAGGAGAAGCCAGCGGCGAGTTACTGGATTTTCAGCGGTGGCATGATTTTGAACAGGCAACCTTAGCTTATGGTTATGGTCTCTCAACATCTGTGCTGCAGCTGGCTCGGTCGTATACAGCGTTGGCTGATGAGGGGGTTTTGCATTCGGTCAGTATTTTAAAGCGTGAGGAAGACTATGATGCGCAACGGGTGTTTAGCCGTGAAACAGCAAAGCAAGTCACAGAAATGCTTGAGCATGTGATTAAAAAGGATGGCACAGCTTATGCAGCCAGAGTCGATGGGTATCGAGTGGCCGGGAAAACGGGCACAGTAAAAATAGCGGTGGCCGGAGGATATGCCGATGATCGTTATTTGGCCATATTTGTGGGGCTGGCGCCGGTGAGTAATCCACGGTTTGTGATTGCAGTTATGGTTAATGAACCGACGGCGGGTAAATATTATGGTGGGCAAGTGGCGGCACCGGTTTTTTCAAAAGTGATGGCAGGAGCCTTAAGAGTCTATGGGGTTGCGCCGGATAAGGAAGATACCATGCCCGTATTGATAACAAAAATAAAATGAATCTAGTCGAACTACTGAGCGGAATAGTTGAAGAGACGGCAATACCGGGGAGCGATTTTCAAATAAAGGGAATTGCGCTAGATAGCCGGGAAGTAAAAAAAGATTATGTCTTTTTTGCGTTAGCAGGTGCCATGGAGCATGGGCTTTTGTATGCAAAACAGGCCGTAGAGAATGGTGCATTTGCTGTGATTTATGACTCACAGGGCAGTGATGAGTTTCAGTTGGGACAATTCGAAGTTGAACTATTGAGGGTGAAAAACTTAAGAGTTAAATTGGGATATATCGCCGATCGTTTTTATCAGTCACCGTCAAAAGAATTAGCTGTTATTGGGGTGACGGGGACTAATGGTAAAACGACCTGCAGTCAATTCCTGTTGCAATTGATCTCCGCGTGCGGAGTTATTGGGACATTGGGCTGGGGCACCACTAAGGCTATCAAAAAAACAGCTAATACCACGCCAGATGCTTTAGCCGTACAACAAATACTGGCTAATTTTGTAGTCAGGAAAAAGCAGGCGGTAGTGATGGAAGTTTCATCACATGGATTAGAGCAAGGACGGGTTAATGGCGTGCAATTTAAAGGTGCTGTATTTACTAATCTGAGTCGAGATCATCTGGATTACCACGGATCTATGGCGGCTTATTTAGAGGCTAAATTATTATTATTTAAACAGCCCGGATTGCAGTTTGCTGTAGTAAATATTGATGACCCATACGGTGAAAAATTTTTAGCCGTGGTCGATAAAAAAACCACCTGCTGGGCATACAGTGCAACAGGAAAGACATCCTCTGCCATAGAAAATGTAACGGCGGATGAGGTGAGATACAGTGTCCATGGCATCGCATTTATGCTGTGCTGGCGGCTACAAAAAATGCAGGTGAAAACACGGATTGTAGGTGATTTTAATTTAGAAAATATTTTAGCGGTCATTACTGTGCTACTGGCACAAGGACAGGGTTTAACGGAAGTGCTTGAAAAAGTATCCGGTTTGAGCGCTGTTGCTGGACGCATGGAGGGTTTTGGCGGGAATAATAAACCCTTTGTCTTGGTCGATTATGCACATAGCCCTGATGCTTTAGACAAAGTATTGAAAGGCGTGAAAAGGGACTGTCAAGGTAAGCTATGGCTGGTATTTGGATGTGGCGGTAATAGAGATAAAGGCAAGCGATCAGCAATGGGTGCGATAGCCTGCAAACTGGCTGATGCAGTGACTATTACCAATGATAATCCGAGATTTGAAGATCCGGCAATCATTATTAAAGAGATTTTGGCGGGGTGTCATGGCGATGTTTGTGAAGTTATTCAAAATAGACAACAAGCCATACAGTCAGTGATAAAGAGAGCAAAGATAAAAGATTGTATTGTGATTGCCGGTAAAGGGCATGAGGACTATCAAGAAGTTAACGGCATAAAGCAGCCGTTTAGTGATCAGTCTTTTGTCAGGCAAGGCTTGCGAGATTGGTCGTAAATGAAAATGTTGTTGAGTGAAGTTGCAAAACAGACAGGCGGTGTCTTGTCAGGCGAAGATTTAAATATATCTTCCGTCAGTATAGACACTCGAAGCTTGGCAAAGGGGGATTTGTACATTGCCATCAAAGGCGAAAATTTTGATGGGCATGCCTTTGTAGATCAAGCTGAAATGGCGGGGGCGAATGCGGTGTTAGTTGAAAAGAAGTGTAATACAGCATTGCCGCAAATTGTGGTCAACGATAGTCATTTAGCTTTAGCTGAACTTGCAGCTGCCTGGAAAAAACAAGTTGAGGTTAAAACAGTAGCCATTACCGGCAGTAACGGAAAAACGACAGTCAAGGAAATGATAGCCTCTATTTTGGGACTGGCAGGTAATGTTTTATATACCCAGGGCAATTTGAATAACGATATTGGCGTACCACTCACCTTGTTGAAATTGCATGAACAACACCAGTATGCAGTGATAGAAGCCGGTGCAAACCATGTGGGGGAAATTGCATATAGTTGTGGCTATGTGCAACCCGATATTGCCATTGTAAACAATGTGGGTGCGGCACATATAGAAGGGTTTGGTAGTCTTGAAGGTGTCGCCCGGGCAAAAGGCGAGATTTTTCAGAGTCTGGGGGAACAGGGTGTTGCTGTTCTTAATAGAGATGATGATTTCTATGCATTATGGCTGGAATTGATCGAAGGTCGAAAGCTTGTGACTTTTGGCATGAATCAACAGGCAGACATCAGGGCTGAAGAGATATGTTCAAAAATAACGCATCAGGAATTTGCAACCAGCTTTAAGTTGATAACAGCCAGGGATGTAATGAACGTGCAACTGAAATTGGCTGGACACCATAATGTCATGAATGCACTCGCTGCCACGGCAGTTGCCATGCAATTAGGGATTGGCCTGCCACTGATAAAGCAAGGGCTGGAGCAGATGAAGCCAGTCACAGGCCGGTTACAACCCCTGCTGGGAAAACAGGGCGGGCTGATTATAGATGACAGTTATAATGCCAATCCAAATTCAGTCAAGGCGGCGCTGGAGGTGTTGATCGAAAGCGGTGGCGAACCCTGGGTGGTATTAGGCGCATTAGGTGAGATGGGCCCAGATAGTTTAGAAATACATCACGAATTAGGTAAATTGATAAAGGCCAAGCATGTTGTACGCTTGTTGACTATAGGCTCCGATGCAGAATCTGCCTCCTCTTCTTTTGGCAAAGGAGCCATTTTTTTCGACTCGCAAGCAAGCTTGATAGGATTTTTAAAAAAGGAATTAAAAGGCTGTGAAAGTGTATTAATTAAAGGTTCAAGAATGCAAAAGATGGAAAAGATAGTAATGCAACTGGTAACAAATTTCAGGACATAAAGAGAACATGCTACTTTATTTAACAGATTATTTAATGAATTTTGATAGTAGCTTTCGGGTGTTTCAATACCTGACATTAAGAGCTATTTTGGGGGCGCTAACAGCGTTAATTATTTCACTTATTATTGGCCCGATAATGATAAAGAAATTAACCCACAAAAAAATTGGTCAGTCTATACGCCAAGATGGTCCTGAAAGTCATCATGAGAAAGCAGGGACTCCAACGATGGGGGGGGCGTTAATTCTAGTAGCCATAACCATTAGCACATTACTTTGGGCTGACTTGGAAAACCGGTATGTGTGGGTTGTATTATTTGTAACCTTAACGCATGGCATTATTGGTTTTATAGATGATTATAGAAAAGTGATGCAGGGCAATAGTGATGGCTTGTCTGCAAAAACAAAATTATTCTGGCAGAGCTTGATTGCCATCAGTGTCGGTGTTTTTTTATATACAGCCGCAGAACTTCCTGCAGAAACACAATTTATAGTGCCCTTTTTTAAGAACGTAATGATTGATATGGGCTGGGGCTATGTTTTCGTCACTTTTATTGTGGTAGTGGGTACCAGTAATGCGGTGAATTTGACAGATGGACTGGATGGCTTGGCTATTATGCCAACTGTCATGGTCGGCGCTGCATTAGGTATTTTTGCGTATCTGTCGGGACATGTCAGTTTTGCGCAATATCTAGCTATTCCTTATTTACCGGAGTCGGGTGAACTGATTGTGTTTTGTGCGGCACTGGTGGGTGCCGGCTTAGGTTTTTTGTGGTTTAACACCTACCCTGCAATGGTGTTTATGGGGGATGTGGGGGCGCTGGCTCTGGGGGCCGCGTTAGGGATTCTGGCGGTTCTGGTGCGACAAGAAATAGTACTGATGATTATGGGGGGCGTTTTTGTTGCAGAAACAGTTTCAGTCATTATCCAGGTGGTGTCCTACAAGCTGAGGGGGAAGCGGGTATTTTTAATGGCCCCTATTCATCATCATTACGAATTAAAAGGTTGGCCAGAACCTAGAATTATTGTGAGGTTCTGGATTATAACCGTGATCTTGGTATTGATCGGTTTAGCCACATTGAAATTAAGATAGCCATGAATAAGGAAGCCGTTGTAGCATCATTAAACCAGCAGTTGTCTTTGAATAAAAGCTCAAAGGTGTTAATTGTCGGGCTAGGTAAAACCGGGTTTTCAGTAGCCAAATTTTTGCAGCAATACGGTATTCAATTTGCAGTGATTGACAGTAGAAATAAGCCACCTATGAATGATGCCTTAATACAAGCCTATCCCGATACAGCCATTTTTACGGGAGGGTTTGATAAATCAGCATTTGATGTGGCGACCCATTTAGTGGTAAGCCCCGGGGTTTCATTACAAGAAAAGTCAATTCAGAAAGTGATACAAGCAAGGACCAAAATAGTTAGTGATATTGATTTATTTGCCTGTGCTACCGATCAGCCCATTATTGCGGTCACAGGTTCTAATGGAAAAAGTACGGTAACCACCATGTTAGAAAGTATGGGCAATAGATCAGCCATAAGAACAGTAGCAGGAGGTAATTTAGGCATTCCTGCATTGGATTTATTAGATGAATCTGTTGAACTGTATGTGATTGAGCTTTCCAGTTTTCAACTGGAACGTACCTCCGCGTTAAATGCAAAAGCGGCAACAGTATTGAATATATCGCCAGATCATTTAGACAGGCATCACACTTTAGCAGGATATATTGAAGCCAAGCAAAAAGTGTTTTCTGGCAATGGCAGGATGATCCTGAACGAGGATGATGAGATCGTCAAGGACATGGTTGTTGCAAACAGAGAGTTTATCAGCTTTTCACTGCAAACTAACACGGGGTTTCATCTTGAAGAGAGGCTGGGTGAAATTTACTTGATGGATGGCACAAGTCCCTTAATGAAGCAGAAAGAACTTCCTCTTGAAGGTATGCACAATGTGGCTAATGCATTAGCTGCACTGGCATTGGGTAAAACAGTCGGTCTGGATATGCAATCCATGTGTAGAGCGTTAAGAGACTTTAAAGGCTTGGAACATAGAATGCAGCGGGTGGCTAAAGTGAAGGGCGTGACCTGGGTTAATGATTCTAAAGCAACCAATATAGGTGCCTGTGTTGCGGCGTTACAAGGCTGTCAGGAAAAAATTGTATTGATTGCAGGAGGCGATGCTAAAGGGGCAGAAATGACTGAGTTGATTCCGGTGATAAAAGAAAAGACAAAATGTGTGGTGTTGATAGGCAAGGATGCCAATAAAATCGAACTGGCTATCAATGGCTGTGTTCCTTCTTATCAGGCAAAAACCATAAAAGAAGCGGTTCAGATAGCTGCCGAACTTGCTAATGCAGGCGAGAGTGTTTTGTTAAGTCCTGCCTGTGCCAGCATGGATCAGTTTAAGAATTATCAGGAAAGAGGGGATAAGTTTATGGCCGCTGTTTTAGAGTTGGCGGCATGAAAACGCATGAAAATAAGCCACTGAAAAGTTTTCATGTGGACTATTTTTTATTATGTATTTGCACGGTTTTGTTGGTGGTGGGTTTTATAATGCTGACCTCTTCTTCATTACATCTAGGCGAAAAAATTGCAAACAATAGTTGGCATTACCCGGTAAGACAGTTCTTTCATATTATGGCTGGGCTGGTTGTTGCAATGCTGATTTGTGCGGTGCCATTAAGGTTATGGGAGAAAATGGGCCCCTGGATGTTTCTTCTGGGGATTGGCTTATTGGTTCTGGTTCTAATTCCAGGGATAGGTGTGAAGGTCAACGGCAGCACGCGATGGATTTCGTTGGCGGGATTAAGGATTCAGGTGTCTGAAATCGTGAAGTTTGTATCCGTTATTTATATGGCAAGTTATGTGACCCGGCACCAGGAAGAGGTATTGAGTTCAAGGTATGGATTGGTCAAACCACTGGTGTTATTTTCCATGGCATGCTGGTTACTCTTGCTCGAACCCGATTTTGGTTCAGTGGTCGTCATTTTAGTCATCGCCATGGGCATTATGTATCTGGGAGGCGCCAGGCTTTGGCAATTCATGGTCTTGTTATCAGTGCTGGCAATAATAGGTGCACTGCTAATCTATTTATCACCGTATCGCTGGGCGCGTATAACGGGATTTATTAACCCATGGGCCGATGCACAAAATACCGGATTCCAGTTGGTGCATGCCTTGATTTCATTTGGCCGTGGCGAAATGCTGGGGGTAGGACTGGGTAGTGGCATACAGAAATTATTTTATTTACCCGAAGCACATACTGACTTTTTATTTTCAGTACTGGCCGAAGAGCTGGGATTAGTAGGGGTATTACTGGTTATCAGTTTATATACGTTACTACTGCAGCATTGTTTTTCACTGGCGGTGAAAGCCCAGCAAGTAGGTGAAAATTTTGCCGCATTCATTGCCTATGGAATAGGTATCTGGTTTGGGTTTCAGGCATTTATTAATATGGGGGTGAACATGGGGATGTTACCCACGAAGGGTTTGACACTACCCCTGATGAGTTATGGCGGCGGTAGCATGATAATAATGTGTGCGGCGATGGCACTAATATTTAGAGTACATAGCGAATTAGTCGAAAAACAAAAG
This sequence comes from Methylococcaceae bacterium, assembly GCA_029937975.1. Classification (GTDB taxonomy): domain Bacteria; phylum Pseudomonadota; class Gammaproteobacteria; order Methylococcales; family Methylomonadaceae; genus QPIN01. The sequence goes on from JAPYOW010000019.1 coordinate 10,422, forward strand.
CAAGTACCCAAAGGACATACGGAATGGATAAGCGCATAGTCATCATGGCAGGTGGAACAGGCGGGCATGTGTTTCCTGCCTTAGCAGTAGCCCAGTATCTAGCAGAAAAAGAATGGATTGTCAGCTGGATAGGCACTCGAAGCGGGCTGGAAAGTAAAGTCGTTCCTGCGCAGGGAATTGACATTGACTGGCTGGCAGTGAAAGGCTTAAGAGGCAAAGGCCGGTTAGCAAAAATTAACAATTTGATGTTGTTGGTTAAAGCTTTTTGGCAAGTGATGAATATTTTTCGACAGCGTAAGCCTCATGTTGTATTAGGCATGGGAGGATATGTTGCCGGTCCAGGTGGCATGATGGCGAGTCTGATGGGGATTCCTCTGGTTATCCATGAACAAAATAGAGTGCCAGGCACCACCAATCGATGGCTGAAACGCAGGGCAAATAAGGTATTAGAAGCCTTTCCACAAAGTTTTGATAAAAATGACAATGCCATATTTACCGGAAATCCATTGCGAAGTTATTTCGCGGATTTTCCGGAAAAGCCAGTCTGGCGAGAGCAAACGAAAAGAAATTTACGGGTATTAGTTGTTGGGGGCAGTTTAGGGGCAAAAATTTTAAATGAAGTTGTCCCTGTTGCATTACAGAAAATGGACGGTATTGAAGTAATGCATCAGACCGGTGCAGCTTCTTTAAAATCGGTGAAAGAGAAATATGCAGAATATTCTATTGATGCACAAGTACTCGAATTTATAGATGATATGGCCGCTTGCTATCAATGGGCGGATATGATTATTTGTCGCTCAGGAGCTATGACAGTGAGCGAAGTAGCAGCAGTAGGTTTACCCGCCATTTTCATCCCTTTACCTCATGCTATTGATGATCACCAGACTGAAAATGCAAAATATCTGAGTGAAAGTGGTGCGGCCATTATGTTGCCACAAAATAAATTAAATGACGATAGCTTGATACAGTGTATTCAACGCGTAAAGGCATCCTTAACCAGTATGAGTCTGGCAGCAAAAAAACAGGCAAAGATTGAGGCAACCCGTCTAGTGGCAGAAATTTGTGAGCAGGAAGTGGGACATTGAAAAAGGAAGCAGCAGGTCAATCCGTTCAAGGCCTAGGCCATGTCAATAAAATTCATTTTGTCGGTGTTGGTGGTACCGGTATGAGTGGTATTGCCGAGGTTTTGTCAAATTTAGGTTATGACGTTTCGGGTTCGGATATTAAAGAAAGTGCGGTAACTCGAAGATTAGAGCAGGAAGGGGTGACTATATATATTGGTCACGCCAAAGAAAATGTAAGAAATGTAGATGTGGTCGTTACGTCGACAGCGGTAGACGAAAAAAACCAGGAAGTCAAAGTCGCCTACGCAAATAGAATACCGGTGATAGCACGTGCAGAAATGCTGGCAGAACTCATGCGTTTTAGATTTGGTATAGCGGTGGCCGGCACGCATGGTAAAACCACGACGACTAGTTTAACGGCCAGCATTTTAGCCGAGGGGGGCTTAGATCCAACCTTTGTGATTGGAGGCCGGTTAAACAGTGCGGGATCCAATGCGAAGCTGGGTTTAGGACAATATTTGGTTGCTGAGGCTGATGAAAGTGATGCCTCGTTTTTACATCTACAGCCGATGATGGCCATAGTCACTAACATTGACCGGGATCATATGGAAACATATGGGGGTAGTTTTAAACGCCTCAAAGCAACATTTTTGGAGTTCCTGCATCACTTGCCTTTTTATGGTTTGGCTGTCATGTGTCTGGATGACCCGGGTGTGCAAGATGTTTTATCTGATATTGCAAAGCCGGTAAAAACTTATGGCGTACACCCGGATGCGGATGTGAGAGCCATTGATATCAAACAGCAGGGTCTGCAAACTACTTTTACGGTATTGCGTTGGGGTGACAATCAGGATCTGAACATTACGCTGAATATGCCTGGCTGGCACAATATGTTGAATGCACTGGCATCCATCACGGTAGCAACTAAATTAGGCGTCGACGACCAATCAATCATAAAAAGTCTGGCGATATTCACAGGGATAGGTCGGCGTTTTCAGCTGAATGGGTCCATAAAGATAGACGGCGGTGACGTCACCTTTGTGGATGATTATGGCCATCACCCCAGAGAAATAGCTGCAACTTTTGAAGCTATGCAGCAGGCTTGGCCAGAAAAAAGAAAAGTTGTCGTTTTTCAGCCGCATAGGTACACCCGCACACGTGACTTATTTGAAGATTTTGTGGAGATATTATCGACAGTGGATGTATTGATTTTACTGGATATTTATACCGCAGGAGAGGCCCATATTGCAGGCGCTGATGGACAAACATTATCGCGTGCAATCAGAACAAGAGGTCAGGTGGATCCGGTTTTTGTCAAAGATAGAATTGAACTGGCTAATATTCTGGTCGGAATCGTGAAAACTGATGATGTTGTGTTAACGCTTGGGGCTGGCAGTGTCGGGCAAATTGCGGCTGAGTTGCCTGCAGAACTGGAAAAAGCATTCGCAAAATGACCGGCGTATTGTTAAAAAATGAGCCGTTGGCAAAATATACCAGTTGGCGTGTTGGGGGTCCTGCAGAGCAAATGTATCTGCCGGCAGGAAAGCAGGATTTAATCAATTATTTATCCAGTTTGCCAAAGCAGGAAAATATATTCTGGTTGGGACTGGGGAGTAACTTGCTGGTGCGTGATGGAGGAATAACAGGCACGGTCATCAATACCCGAGGGCGGTTAAGGGATATGCAGCTAGTAGACGCTAAGAAAGTATATGTTGAAGCCGGAGTCCCCTGCGCGCATGTCGCTCGATTTAGTACGGAAAATGGTTTGACAGGCGCAGAATTTTTGGCAGGAATCCCCGGAACTATGGGGGGGGCATTGAAAATGAATGCGGGTGCCTTTGGCAGTGAGACCTGGAATATAGTTGATCAGGTTGAAATGATTAATGCACAGGGGCAAGTGACGATAAGAATGAAAGAGCAATTTAAAGTGGCTTATCGTTCAGTAGAAGGCAATAGCGATGAGTGGTTCTTAGCTGTAGTCTTAAGCTTGAAAAAAGGGGAAAGCAGAGTCAGTCAGGCAAAGATCAAAGCCATACTGGAGAAAAGGGCATTAACTCAGCCGACCAATAAGCCAACCTGTGGTTCAGTATTTAAAAACCCACCCGGTGATTATGCGGCAAGGTTAATAGAGGCATGTGGTTTAAAAGGGTATCAGTTAGGGAGAGCATGTGTATCAAAAAAACATGCGAATTTTATTGAAAATATGGGGAATGCAACAGCATTAGATATCGAGACATTGATTGAATATATTCAGCAACAGGTGTTTGAAAGGCATCAGGTGAAATTAGAAACGGAAGTATGTAAAGTCGGTGTCCCTTTATGAAAACACGGAACATTACGCAGGCAGATCAGTTTGGGCGTGTTGCCGTTTTAATGGGCGGGTCATCGGCAGAAAGAGAGATTTCAATGCAGAGTGGTATGGCTGTCTATGAAGCCTTAAAAAGACAGCAGGTAGACGTCATGGCGCTCAATGTTGAAGACCAGTTGATTGCACAATTGGATGATAAGAACATAGACCGGGTTTTTAATGTCATCCATGGACGAGGTGGAGAAGATGGTTTGTTACAAGGTGTGTTAGAAGCCATGAAGATTCCCTATACCGGTTCAGGCATTATGGCGTCAGCGTTGACGATGGATAAATTAAGAACCAAATTATGCTGGCAAGGACAGGGTTTAGTCACACCCAAATGGTTTGTACTTGAAAGTGAAAAAGACATAGAGCCTTGCAGTGAGTATTTAGGTTTTCCGGTCATTGTGAAACCCGCTCTGGAAGGTTCTAGTCTGGGGATGAGTAAGGCGACGTGCAAGGCCGGGTTGATGGATGCATTGACTCTGGCAGCAGGGTTTCGTTGTCAGGTTTATGCTGAACAATGGGTGAAGGGTGCCGAATATACCGTTGCTGTAGTAGCCGGTGAAGCATTACCAATCATACGGCTGGAAACACCGCATGACTTTTATGACTTTGAGGCTAAATATCAAGCAAATAATACAAAATACCATTGTCCTTGTGGTTTATCAGCACAGCAAGAAGACGAGATAAAAGAATTAGCGCTGGACGCTTGTAGAGTGCTCGGTGTAACTGGCTGGGGACGCGTGGACTTATTTATTGATGAGACAGGGATGACGCAACTGATCGAAGTCAATACTGTACCTGGTATGACTGATCATAGTCTGGTACCCATGGCAGCAAAGGCAAGTGGAATGGATTTTGATGAGTTGGTTTGGCGGATTTTAGAAACCAGTTTTTGTTGAATGAATGCTTGATTGACTGATGAATAAAAGCATCCGTTGTTGGTCGCTGGGGTTGATGATGATATTAATCATCAGCTGGTTTAGCTGGCAGGAAATTAAAGCGCAGGGCGCCAATTGGATGCCAGTTAAATATGTTCGAATAGAAGGGGCGTTTCAATACATCGCCAAGGAAAAAATTAAACAGGTAGTGATCAGGCATGTAATGAATGGCTTATACAATATAGATGTGCGACAGGTTCGACAATCGGTGAAGCAACTAGCCTGGGTAGAACAGGTCAAGGTGCAGCGGATCTGGCCTGATGCAGTCAAGATTAGCATTAAAGAACAAAGCCCCGTGGTCAGGTGGGGCGAAAAAAAATTGTTAAATAAACGCGGACAGGCATTTAAACCAGTGAATATCAACATGTTTAATCAATTACCGTTGTTAGATGGACCGGTTGGCAGTGAGAAAGTATTGCTGACAAAAATGAATGAAATGTCAGCAGCGTTGATAAAACAGGGCATGAAACTGATGGAATTTCATGTCAATGAAAGACGAGCTTGGAAGCTAATACTTGATAACAAAATGGAATTGAAGCTAGGCACAAATGAACCAGAGAAGAAATTCAACCGGTTTTTAAAAACATTTGCTTTGCTGGGAACGGCGCAAATTAAAAAAGTAGCCGGCGTGGATTTAAGGTATGCAAATGGATATGCCCTAACATTGAAAGAGCATGAAGAGAAAATAGACTGGAAACATGTAGCGCAAATGAATTAAACAAAAATTGAATCAATCATGGCAAAAAGAATAGATCGAAATATTATTGTAGGGCTGGATATTGGGACATCAAAAGTTGCAGCAATAGTGGCAGAGCATACCGGTGATGGTGAAATAGAAATTATTGGTATTGGTATGGCGCCTTCAAAAGGATTGAAAAAGGGGGTGGTTATCAACCTGGAAACCACTGTGCTTTCTATTCAGCGAGCTGTGGAAGAAGCAGAGTTAATGGCAGGATGTCAGATTAAATCTGTCTTTGTCGGAATCTCTGGGAGCCATATTAAAAGCCTAAGCTCGCATGGGATTGTGGCGATCAAGGATAAAGAAGTGACCCAATATGATATCGATAGAGTGATAGATTCTGCCCGAGCCGTTGCTATCCCAGCAGATCAAAAGGTCCTGCATATCTTGCCTAAAGAATTTGTCATCGATCAGCAAGAAGGTATTAAAGAGCCGATAGGAATGTCAGGTATCAGACTGGAAGCTAAAGTACATATGGTGACTTGCAGTGCCAGTGCAGCGCAGAATATTATCAAATGTATAAGACGCTGTGGATTGGAAGTTGAAGACATAGTGCTGGAACAATTAGCGTCATGCTCGTCTGTGTTAACGGAAGATGAAAAGGAATTAGGTGTCTGTCTCATCGATATTGGTGGCGGAACGACCGATATTGCTGTTTATTCTGATGGTGCGATTCAGCATACCGCGGTTATACCCATTGCTGGAGATCAGGTTACCAATGATATTGCTGTTGCCTTAAGGACACCGACCAAGAGTGCAGAAGAGAATAAACGAAAGTATGCTTGTGCGTTAACACAATTAGCAGATGCTGAAAAAATGATTGAGGTGTCGAGTATTGGTGATAGAAAACCAAGAAAAATTTCAGTGCAAAATCTAACGGAAATCATAGAACCACGGTATGAAGAGTTGATGCTGCTTGTGCAGGCAGAGCTCTGTCGCAGTGGCTATGAGGACTTGGTAGCTGCCGGCATGGTATTGACTGGAGGAAGTTCAAAAGCCAAAGGCTTAGTAGATCTTGCCGAGGAGATATTTCACATGCCCGTGCGAATGGGCATGCCTCAGCATGTGACAGGACTTACCGATGTGGTACAAAACCCGGTGTTTTCAACGGGTGTTGGCTTGTTGCTTTATGGCAGTGAGTATCAAGGGCTAATGGGGGGCTCGAATAGGGATAAGCAAGGGATATGGGCGAAAATGAAAAACTGGTTTCAAGGTAATTTTTAATCAATGGTTGAAAGTGAGGTAGTAAAAATGAAGTATGAATTAATGGATATGTGTAGTGATGATGCCATTATTAAAGTCATTGGTGTCGGCGGTGGCGGCGGCAATGCTGTGAACCATATGATGGAAAGTCATATTGATGGGGTTCATTTTATTTGTGCCAATACAGATGCACAGGCATTACGACGATTAAATGTTGATACGCGGGTGCAATTGGGTGTGGAGTTGACTAAAGGATTGGGTGCAGGAACCCGACCTGAAATTGGCAAGCAGGCGGCTGAAGAAACCCGGGATCAAATTAAAGAAATCATCGAAGGCGCTGATATGGTGTTTTTAACTGCCGGAATGGGAGGCGGAACAGGAACGGGTGCGATATCTGTCATTGCCGAAGTGGCAAAAGAAATGGGTGTATTAACTGTCGCTGTAGTCACAAAACCCTTTGATTTTGAAGGGAAAAAGAAAAAAATTGTGGCCGACGCGGGGATCGCTGAATTAGAAAAACAGGTGGATTCGTTGATAATTATTCCGAATCAGAAGCTTTTACCTGTATTAGGAAGTAACTTGTCTCTGGTTAACGCATTTAAAGCAGCCAATGATGTGTTATTGGATGCCGTGCAAGGTATTACTGAACTTATTACGCATCCGGGTTTAATTAATGTCGATTTTGCAGATGTGAAAACCATCATGGGTAATATGGGAAGTGCCATTATGGGGTCAGGTACGGCAACAGGCGATAATCGCGCTCGAGAAGCGGCAGAACAAGCTATTGCGTGTCCTTTACTGGAAGATATAGATTTGCAGGGTGCGCTTGGCATTTTAGTCAATATTACTGCGAAGGATATGGATTTAACTGAATTTGATGAAATTGGCAGCATTATGCATGCTTTTGCATCAGAAGACGCCGATATGAAAATTGGTACTTCCATTAACCCTGATATGGGTGATGAAATAAAAGTGACTGTCGTGGCGACGGGGATGGGTAAATCAGCAGCGGTAAGCACACCGGTGACCTTGATAAGAAAAGAGGCGAATGCCGATATTAATTATGATGCGCTGGATAAGCCTACGGTCATTAGACATAATAAAAAAGAAAAAAGAGAAGCACGTTTTGGCGCGCAACCAAAACATGATGTGAATCTTGATTATCTTGACGTGCCGGCTTTTTTGAGACGTCAGGCTGATTGAGTTTGAGGAGGTCGCTACTTTTTTTCAGGCAAGTGTTGGTGTAAATTATGATAAAATTACGCGACTACTCTTTTATCAATAATATATATGATTAAACAAAGAACGCTGAAAAATACCATTAGAGCAACGGGTATTGGATTACATAGTGGTGACAAAGTTTATCTAACGCTGCGCCCAGCAGAAATAAATACAGGTATTCGCTTTCGCCGCGTCGATCTTGAGGAACCTGTCACTATAGATGCCACTCCTGAGAATGTGGGGGAAACCATGTTGTCCACTACATTGGTAAAAGACGGTGTAAAAGTTTCGACCATTGAGCATTTGTTATCAGCACTTGCAGGTTTAGGGATAGATAATGCACTGGTGGATGTGACTGCTGCAGAACTGCCTATAATGGATGGCAGTGCCGGGCCTTTTGTCTTTTTATTGCAATCTGCAGGGGTGGTTGAACAAGAAAGTCAAAAAAGATATATTAAGATAAAAAAAGAAATTAGAGTTGAAGATGGGGACAAATGGGCTGCTTTTGTACCTTTTAATGGTTTTAAAGTGACCTTTACCATCGACTTTGATCATCCGGCTTTCACGGATAATTTAAAAACATCCTCTATGGATTTCTCCTCAACTACTTTTGTGAAAGAGGTGAGTCGGGCAAGAACTTTTGGGTTTATGAAAGATATTGAGTTTTTAAGGGCAAATAATCTGGCTCTGGGTGGAAGTCTGGATAATGCCATTGTCGTTGATGATGATAAAATTTTGAATGAAGATGGTCTGCGCTATGCCGATGAGTTTGTAAAACATAAAATTCTGGATGCGATTGGGGATCTTTATTTATTGGGGCATAGCTTAATAGGTGAGTTTCAAGGGTTTAAATCGGGTCATGCTCTCAATAATAAATTGTTGCATGCCTTATTAGAGCGCCCAGATGCCTGGGAAGAAGTGAGTTTCGACAATGAAGAGGATGCCCCCATTGCTTACATGCCATCCGCTCAAGAGGGATGAATAAGAGTGAGTCGCGATAATAAATTTAATTCGAGGCACTCATGTCAAAAAATGCGCATTATGACAGAGTTGTCTTACCCACCAGAGTCCGTTAGTTTAATTTAATTCAGCAATAATGCTCTTAGGGTTTTAATAGTCCACGGGATAGATTTGCCTTGAGTCGCTAATGCCCGCACTGAGCATTCAGTGTTGATCCTGATTTTCCGTTTGCGATAATCGCTCTAATGTTCCCGCTAAATTTTGTAATGCTGTTTTTAATGTCACATCCTGTTGGTGGTTGGCTTGTTCCAATAGAAGCGTGATATTTTCTTTCGAAGGAATAGGGACGGGCTGTTCTTTTTGTTCGATGATGGGTGGAATAATCTTAATTTGAAGAATTTCAAAACGTCCCTGATTTGAGGTCGATATTTTCTGGATCATTGACTGGTGATAGAACCGAAGTTGCGAGGACCAGTTAGCAGAATCCGTATATAGTAAAACCTTTTTCTGTGAGACAACACAATACTGTGCGTGATGGGCAAGATGCTCGGGTAAAGCTGATTTTATCAGGTTTAAAAGGCCATTCTGGATGTCTTGCTGGCGTTTGTAATAACTGAGTATTTTTCCTTCATAAGCTAGAGCAGATTTGAAAAAATTTTTTTGTGACATAAGTCTGTGGGGGATGGAGTGGGCTATTGATTAACGGTTACCTGCATTCTTGGCCAACAATAGAAAACCTGTGCAAGGTTGCTATTATTGGCCGCTTTCTGACTACCTCAGCTTCCAGCGATATTTGAACTTCCATGAGCTTCAGGCCTGTTGTCAGGTCTTGAATGCGACCCAAAAAACCGCATCATCTTTTCTTAATTACACGACCTGATCGCAAAATCCTGGGATAGTGCATTTTCGTATTGTAAATCATCAATGATGGCAACGCCCCGTAATAATTCTTGCGTGGGTATGTTTTTGATTAATAAATCAGCTCTGCGGACACAAAGATTGATATGGTTGAAGGCTTTTTTCATCAGTGATTCTTGGTCGATATTCTCATATATCACTGCAAAAATAGCGTTATCTGTAAAAATAACAGTATCACCCGAATGTGTGTTTTTTAAAAAAGAGGGAGGTATGGGAAAGCTACTGATAATATGAAGCATGGTGATTCCTCTTGTATCGTGAGATAAAATACATTAGGTATTTTTCATAAACAACTAATAGTTATGCAGTATTTAGTATAATGCAAGATGCTGAAATAAACCAGTCTTGCGGGTAGAATTTAACAGGATTTGAAGACTTTAAAGTATGACAAAATGTTAAAAACGGGGTTTGTTGTACAGAAAACAAGGCGTAAACATTCTTAAAATCAATGAGTGATTGTTACAGGCAGGGTTCAGCATGGTTTCTCCTGGAATTGAGTGAGCAAGAGTGATTAAAATTTTAAATTTTTTAAAGGTAATTTTATGCAAAGCAGATTAGCTGAACACACACTGGAAAGACTTATGTATGCAAGCAGGTGGGTTTTAGCACCGGTATATTTAGCAATGAGTCTGGGTTTGTTTGCCTTGTCAATCAAGTTTTTTCAGGAGCTTTATCATTTTTTACCGCATATTCTTGAGATTGATGAATCACAATTGGTGTTAAAACTACTGACCTTGATTGACCTGACATTAGTCGGTAGTTTAACGATTATTGTGATGTTTAGTGGTTATGAAAATTTTGTATCGCAACTGGATATTGGAGGCGATACTGAAAAATTGAGTTGGCTGGGAAGTCATGACTATGGCTCCTTGAAAATGAAGGTGGCATCATCTATCGTTGCTATTTCATCGATTCATTTATTAAAGGTGTTCATGAATATACAAGAAACGGACAATGATAAGTTGATGTGGTACGTATTGATTCATTTAACTCTGGCGGTTTCCGCGGTATTTATGGGTTATCTGGATAGAATTTCAAGGCATTCGTAGGAAGGAGAATGATGAAGTTAATGTTGTTTGGTACCTTAGCCTGTCACTTATGCGAAGAGGCTGAAAATATCATCGCGGCTTGTCAACAAGGTGTATTTGAAATTGAATTGATTGACATAGCAGTGCATGAACAATGGCAGGAAAAATATGCAGTAAAAATTCCTGTTTTGTATCACCCCGAAACTGAAACAGAACTCGGCTGGCCTTTTGGGCAGGAACAGGTTCAAGCATTTATTAATGAGTTGTCACATGACTGAAAAATACCGATTAGAGCAAGATAGTATGGGTGAGTTACAGGTGCCTATGGATGCTTTGTATGGCGCGCAAACACAAAGGGCGATTAATAACTTTCCCATTAGTGGGCTGGTTTTGCCGTCGGCCTTTATTACCACGGTGGCTTTGATTAAAAAGAATGCGGCCAAAGTCAATATGGCATTAGGGCATTTGGATGCGCAAAAAGGCAATGCCATTATTGAGGCTGCTCAACAAATCATGGATGGAGCATATCAAGATCAATTCCCCGTCGATGTTTTCCAAACGGGTTCAGGTACCAGTACCAATATGAATGTCAATGAAGTGCTGGCTCGCTTGGCCAGTAATATTGCAGGGACAACTGTAGGTGCTAATGACCATGTCAATATGGGACAAAGCAGCAATGATGTCATACCCACAGCGATTCATGTCAGTGCGGCGATACAATGTCAAAACATCTTGTTGCCCGGCTTACATCATTTGGCGGAAGTGATTGAGCAGAAAGCTGCATCTTTAAAACATGTTACCAAGACCGGTCGCACCCATTTAATGGATGCTATGCCGTTAACCATGGCTCAAGAACTTGGCGCATGGGCGCTACAAATACGAAATGCTATTGAACGTATCAATGTGACTCTACCCAGGGTCTATAAATTGGCTCAAGGGGGAACAGCAGTGGGTACCGGGATTAATGCAGACCCACAATTCGCCGAGAAATTTGCTGCGGCCTTAAGTGAAGAAACGGGCTTAGCCTTCAAGCCGAATGATTCTTTTTTTGAAAGCCTGAGTGCTCAGGATGCGATTGTGGAATTATCAGGACAAATCAAGGTCATTGCCGTGAGTTTAATGAAAATTTCCAATGATTTACGCTGGATGAACAGTGGACCACTAGCGGGTCTGGGTGAGATTGAATTAATAGCTTTACAACCCGGGAGCAGTATTATGCCGGGTAAGGTGAATCCTGTTGTGCCAGAAGCCACTGCCATGGTTGCTGCCCAGGTGATTGGTAATGATGCCACAATTACCGTGGCAGGTCAGGCAGGTACTTTTCAATTGAATGTCATGCTCCCTGTTATTGCCTATAACATACTGCAAAGTATTGAGTTGATTGGCAATGCCGCAAAGGTATTAGCAGATAAAGCAATTGCTCCCTTTACAGTCAGGGAAGATAATTTACAGGAAGCTTTATCAAAAAACCCGATTTTAGTGACTGCCTTGAATCCTATTATTGGCTATGAAAAAGCGGCTCAGATTGCTAAAGCGGCTTATAAGCAAGGTCAGCCTATTATTGATGTGGCAGAGGAAATGACCGATTTAAGTCGTGAGGAATTAAAGAAATTATTAGACCCGCAAGCCTTAACAAAAGGCGGGATTAATCAGTAGGCCTGTTTTAAACAAAAATGCGCCACACTGAATTGTGTAGCGCATTCACAGCAACTAATTACGTTGGAGCAAAGATACCACCACCATTTTCATTTTCTGGCTCTGATTCCATAATAATGGAGTTGATACAGTCCATGGTACTTTTTGTATAATTATTATGCGCTGCCAATAACTCCTGAGGAGAGCCAAATATTGAACGTAATTCGTCAAAGGTGGCTTTTTTGTCTTTAGTGGTTTTCATCGACAGCATTTTTGTATAGTTCTTATAAGCTTCTAGTCGGTCTGGAACAATAGGAATAGCCCCCGGCATTGCTTTACCGGTTAAATCCATGATGCAATCCGTCATATGTTCGGGATCAATATTGTAGTCTATTAAATCTTTTTCTGTTTTCATGTCGGCTAAAACAGCTTCTCTGTATTCGGATTTTTCAGCACAGGCTGTTAATAATACGGTACAAGTGAAAATTAGTAGTAATTTGTTCATGATAGTAGTGGGTGTTAAGAAAATGATATTTCATGCATGGCTTCAGAAATCCATGTTGAAGCTTCCATGTTGATTTGTTTTGCTTTTTTACCCTTGGTTTCAATCGCAGGACCTATTTTAACCTTGATAACGCCAGGGTATTTAAAAAAGCTATAGCGAGGCCAGTATTCTCCCGCATTATGGGCTAAAGGAATCACTGGGTATTCAGATTTTTGAGCCAGTAAGGCTCCACCTATATTGAAGTCTTTATCTTCTCCTGGGGCAGCTCGAGTGCCTTCGGGGAAAATAACCACAACAAACCCATCCTTTAGTCGTGCCGTACCTTGTTCAACAATGGTACGTAAGGCGGCACGTTTTTTGTCTCTGTCGATGGCAATTGGTTTTAATGTGGCTAATACCCAGCCACCAATTGGCATCCACGTTAGAGATCGTTTTAATACAGCCGTTTGTTTGGGTAAAAACAGACGCGTTGCCAGTGTCTCCCAGGCTGATTGATGTTTACTCAGAACAATATAAGCTTTGTCTTTCGGTAAGTTTTCCAGACCTTCAACTTCGTAACGGAGTCCACAGAAGACTTTAGCTATCCATAAAACAGAAATAGCCCAGGCTTTGGATAGATTATATCGCACCGAAAAAGGCAAGAAAATCGTGAGAAGAATCACGGGGCCAAAGGTAGGTACCGAAACCAGAATATACAAAAAGAAAATGGTCGAACCAAAATAGGCTCTAAAGTTATTTCTATCTGATGATGAATTTTGCTGCGTCATAGAGGTTATCAAAAATAGGGTGTGTGATGTCGGGGTTATTCTTTAAAGTCTTTTGACCTTTGCCGGTTTTAACTAATATGGGCTTGGCACCGGCGGCTTCTGCCGCATGTATATCGGCTAACTTATCGCCGATAAAATAAATATCCTTCAGCATGATGTTTTTTTCTCTGGCAAAATCGTTTAACAGGCCGGGTTTCGGCTTACGACATTGGCAGTTATCTTCAGGAACATGAGGGCAGTAATAAATTTGCTCAATCTCACCGCCTTTCAGTCGAGTGAGTCGCTGCATTTTATGATGCATTTCAGCCAATGTTGCCTCATTGTATAAGCCTCTGCCTATGCCTGATTGGTTGGTAATAACAATCACTTTATAACTGTTTTTATTTAATAGGGCAATAGCTTCAAGGCTGCCAGGAAGAGGTATCCATTCCTCTTCTGATTTTATAAAGTGATCGGAATCGTAATTTATAACGCCATCACGATCCACTAAAACATACGTTGCTGACATTATTGTAATTTCGAAATATCAGCAATTTCAAGAAATTGCTTAGACAACATGGACAATAGGGCCAGACGACTGGCGCGTATTGCTAAATCATCGGTGTTGACCATGACATGATCAAAAAACTCATCCACTGCATCTTTCAGCTGGGCTAGTCGGGTTAAGGTTTGTTGATAATTCTGCTGTGCCAATAAAGGCTGAATATCTTTAGCTGACTGGATTGCCGCGGCATGTAATTGTAATTCTTGCGTTTCAATTAATCCGGTAATGGAATCAGCGATTGCTGTGTCAGACTTTTTAAGTATATTAATGATACGTTTGTTGGCCGCCGCTAAACTTGCCGCTTCAGGCAATTGTCGGAATGCTTTAACGGCTTGCAGACGTTGCATGAAATCATGTGGTTTGGGCGGTTGCACAGCCATGACCGCTTCAAATTCATTTGCTGTGTGACCGTGATCCAGACAGTAACCTTTCAAGCGATCAAAAACGAAATCACTAAGCATTTTCATTGTCTGCTGTCGATCAAATTCATGCTGGTACTGAGCTAATGCAAAAGCAAGCAGATCCACAATATCCAGATCCAGTTGGTTTTCAATAATGATTCTAAGTGAGCCCAGAGTGGCTCGTCTTAAGGCGTAGGGATCTTTGTCCCCCGTGGGTATAAGTCCGGCACTAAATATACCGCTTAGGGTATCAATTTTTTCAGCCAGAGAGAGAATCTGCCCCGTACGACTGGCAGGAGTTGGACTGCCGGATTGTTTAGGAAAATATTGTTCCTCAATGGCTACAGCAACCGCCTCGGGTTCGTTATCCGCCAAAGCGTAATAGCGCCCCATAATGCCTTGTAAGCTGGCAAATTCACTGACCATATCTGTCAATAAATCAGTTTTTGCTAGACGTGCGGCGCGTTTTGCCAATGCTATATCTGCATTGAGTTGTTGGGCAATATAACTGGCAAGACTTTCTACCCGTACCGTTTTATCGGCAACAGTACCCAGTGTTTTCTGGAAAACAATGGATTGTAAATGGTCAACACGATCTTCCAGTGACTGTTTCCTGTCTTGCTTCCAGAAAAATTCGGCATCCGCCAGGCGAGGCATAATTACGCGCTCATTGCCCTGTTGAATGGATTCTGGATGGCTGCTTTCGATATTACTAAAGGTAATAAAATGCGGTAACAGTGCGCCCTCGTTATTTTTGATGGGGAAATATTTCTGGTTGGATTGCATGGTGGTAATGAGTACTTCTATTGGCAAATCCAGAAAACGGGCATCAAAATTGCCCAGCACAGGAACAGGCCACTCATTTAAGGCAGCAATTTCTTCCAGCAAATCTTCTTCAATATGGGCCATACCATGGACTGTTTCCGCTGCCGCATTTGCTTTGTCTTGAATCATGTTTTGGCGCCGGGAAAAGTCAGCAATTACTTTGCCTTGCAACTCAAGCGTTTCAAGATAATCCGCAGGGCACTGGATTAATAATGGCTGAGGTGCATGAAAGCGATGTCCTTGCGATTGATTGCCCGTTTTTAATCCCAGAATTTCAGCGTCAATGACATCGGCACCAAAAAGCAATACGCACCAATGTACAGGCCGGACAAATTCAGTATTATAATTTCCCCAGCGCATTCTTTTAGCAATGGGAAGCAGGGCAATGCTTTTTTGAATGATTTCTGGCATCAGCTGTTCAGTAGCCAGTCCCTTGATATCTTGCTGAAAAGCCAGCCATTCCCCTTTATCGGTTTTAAGCCGGCCCAGGTTTTCGACAGTGGTTCCGCAACCTTTGGCAAAACCCATGGCTGCTTTGCTCGGCGTTCCATCTTTTGCAAAGGCTGCCTGTACGGCGGGGCCTCTTTTTTCAATGACCTTATCTGGCTGAGTGCTGTTCAAATCTTTAATAATGAAAGCCAGACGTCTGGGTGTGGCATAGCTATAGGCGGCACTATAATCGAGCTTAGCTTCTTGTAGACCCGCTTCCACAGATTTAAGCAATGCATGGCTTAATTTTAAGAGTGATTTGGGCGGGAGTTCTTCGCAACCTAATTCAAATAATAAATCCTGATGATGCGACATGATTATGCTCCCTGCTCAGTTGAAAGCATGGGAAAACCTAAGGATTCCCTGCGTTGGTAATAGGCTTTAGCCACTGCTTTGGACAAGTTGCGTACGCGAAGAATATAGCGTTGACGCTCAGTCACAGAGATCGCGTGACGCGCATCCAGTAAATTAAAGGTGTGAGAGGCTTTCAGCACCATCTCGTAAGCAGGTAAAGGCAAGTCTGATTCAATCAGTTTCTGACATTCTTGTTCATAAGTATCAAAGCAACTGAACAGAAAATCAACGTTGGCATGATCAAAATTAAAAGCCGACATTTCCACCTCGTTTTGATGGAAAACATCACCATATGTGACAGTGCCTTGCAGGGTGTGTGCCCAGACCAGGTCGTATACACTTTCAACCCCCTGAACATACATGGCAATACGCTCAAGACCATAAGTAAGCTCACCACTGACCGGTTTGCATTCAAGTCCGCCCACTTGCTGAAAGTAGGTGAATTGAGACACTTCCATACCATTGAGCCAGACTTCCCAGCCTAATCCCCAGGCGCCCAGTGTGGGTGACTCCCAATTGTCTTCTACAAAACGCACATCATGTTCAAGCAAATCCAGGCCTAAATGGCGGAGTGAATTTAGATAGAGTTCCTGGATATTGTCGGGAGAAGGCTTTAACAACACCTGATACTGATAATAATGTTGCAGACGCATTGGGTTTTCACCAAAGCGGCCATCGGTAGGTCTTCTGGAAGGCTGAACATAAGCCGCATTCCAAGGCTCAGGGCCAATAGCCCGTAAAAAAGTTGCGGGATGAAACGTGCCAGCACCCACTTCCTGATCAAGCGGTTGTAATAAAATACAGCCTTGATCAGACCAGTATTGTTGTAGAGCTGAAATAAGCCCTTGGAAAGTAGATAAGTCGTTGTTTGTGCTTGACACGGTTTTAAGTCTGGGCAATAAAAAATGGCCTAGTATAGCTTAAAAATGATTGTTGAGCATAAATAGGTTTTATTATAAAAATGACAGATAGATTTTTAATAGCAAAGTTGGAGTCTTTAACGGGGACGATGATGCAGAGAACTAAAAACCGTTGAAATTAGTCAGTAATTTATTGGGTATAGCGGTACTAAAAACCGGAATGAGTTACGTGATTGAAGAGCAACACAGTAACATCTTAAGCAGCGAGTTGTTTCAGGTATTAAAAATACCGGTGTATATTAAGATTTTGGCCGACTGGCCGGGTTTTCGGGTAGCGTGAGGTTGCATACGCTTTGCCTGAAACCGGTTGTTTTTCTATCACCTTGCTGGCAACTAGAGAAATAAGAATCTCCCGCCTGCGCCGTCTCGTACCTTCGTCCTTGAACCGGAGGTTCAAGTGGAGGCTTCAACAGTAAATCAGGCTTCCCGCAAAACAGGCATGCACACCATTACTCGAATCAACTTCCGGGGTAAAAACAGGTTCAGGAAACACCCAGCACTAATCGAACGCTGCAGGAGATATACTGAGTATTTTAACCGGATTTAATGATTTTCTAAAACGATTTCTATTTTTTGGCGCAAATTAGCTAATTTGGATGAGATATTACCCATGGGGTTAATGTTCTGATTTTGAGCAAGATGCAATTCAGTGGTTAAATTCAACGCTGCCATGACAGCAATCCTGTCAACACCATTGACCTTACCGGAGTTACGAATTGCGCGCATTTGCAGGTCAAGTTCCTGTGCTGATCGAAGCAAGGCTTGTTGTTCATTTTCGGCACAGGTGACGCGATAATCTTTGCCGAGAATAGTAATGGAGACAGCTTGTGATTTTTCTTTTGTACTCATGTACTGTGTTCCATGGATTTTAAACGGGTAATCATGGCTTCTACTCGTATTCGGGCCAGCGTGGTTTTTTCTAATAGTTTTGCTTTTTCTCTGACTAGCTCATCCTGTTTGGTTTTTAAACTTGAATTTTCTTGTTTGGCGGCTTCGTATTTTTCAATCAGGGCATCCAGTTTTTCTTCAAGATTTCTTAACTCGGTCGATGACTCATTTTCTAAATCAGACATGGGGCGTTTTTTAAAGGGGAATTAAATTCAAAATTAATAGATTAAAAACAGTTGCATGGCATTCCTGTTTGCAACTAACAATGATAGCATAAGCAGACTTTTTTTTAGTTTTGTTATTGAGAATGGCATATTTAACGATTACCAAGATTTTTCAGAAAAATGATTCGAGTTTGACTGCGGCAGAAGCGCACGGTTTGGCAACGGGTCTATTGTGTGTAGACAATAAAATGGCGGGCACTGTTTGGCTGGCCGAATTATTTGAACAGGAAGTGGTGCTTCTTGACGATGATAAAACAGTGTTAGTCGCACTGTTTGAGCAAACACGAAAATTATTGGCTGAAGAAGAAAATATGTTTCGGTTTGATCTTTTTTTACCGGGGGATGATGAGCCTTTACAATACCAGCTGGAAGCGATATGTTCTTGGTGTGAAGGGTTTTTATTTGGAGTCGGCTACAGAGGGTCACTCTTGGAATGGCCGAGTGAAACCACTGAAATCATGCAAGATATCATCGAGTTCACTAAATTAGACACGGCTGTGGATGAGGATGAGGACATGGATGAAGATGAAAAAAATGAGTATGAAACGGCACTCGTAGAAATACAGGAATATATAAGAGCGGCTGTTAATACGGTGAAAGATCAATTGATGGCAGGCAATATTAAGCAATGAATCAAAACGAATTTAAACGACGTCGCAAAGTGTTAATGCAACAGATGGGTCCGGGCAATATTGCATTAATTGCGAGTGCATCCAGCCAGGTAAGAAACCGGGATGTTGAATTTCCCTTTAGACAAGACAGTGATTTTTATTATCTGACAGGTTTTGATGAGGCTGATGCGTTAGCGGTCTTTATTCCCGGTCGGGAACAAGGCGAGTATATTTTATTTTGTCAGGAATTTGATGCAAAAAAAGCCCTCTGGGAAGGTGCGCATGCAGGACTTGAAGGGGCAATCGCAGACTATGCAGCAGATGATGCTTTCCCGATTGATGATATGGGGGATATTTTACCGGGTCTGTTAGAGAACAAACATAAGGTCTATTATCCCATGGGCAGGGATGGTGAATTGGATCATCAAATTCTGGAATGGATTAATTTTCTAAGAAAGCAATCCAGAAATGGCGTCAACGCTCCGGGTGAATTGGTTTCTCTGGAACATATTTTGCATGAAATGAGATTATTTAAAAGTTCGGCAGAATTAAACTCAATGCGCAAAGCTGCGGCAGTCTCTTGTCAGGCCCATGTGCGTGCCATGAAGGCATGTCAACCCGGCTGGTACGAATACCAGGTGGAGTCAGAAATCATTCATGAATGTATGCAGCAGGGACTGCGCGCCGTGGCTTATCCTTCTATTGTGGCGGGCGGGAAAAATGCTTGTGTACTGCATTACGTGGAAAATAAAGATAAACTGAAAAAAGGGGACTTATTACTCATTGATGCCGGTGTTGAATGTGATTATTATGCCTCGGATATTACCCGTACCTTTCCTGTTTCAGGCACGTTTAGTCCGGCACAAAGAAAATTATATCAATTGGTTCTCGATGCGCAATATGCGGCAATTGCACAGATTCAGCCTGGTATTCCCTGGAATAAATCCCATGATGTATCGGTGGAAGTGCTCACGCAAGGACTGGTTGATTTAGGGTTGTTGCAAGGAGAGGTGTCGCAACTGATCCAGGATGAAAAATACAAGCAGTTTTATATGCATAGAATAGGGCATTGGTTAGGCATGGATGTACATGATGTGGGTGACTATAAAGTGGATGATGAATGGCGCATACTCGAGCCTGGGATGGTACTCACTGTCGAACCGGGTTTATATATTCCACAGGATTGTACTGCGGTCGATGCGCAATGGCGAGGCATTGGTATTCGGATCGAAGATGATGTGTTGGTGACACAACAGGGACATGAAGTGTTAACACAAAGCCTTGTTAAAGAAATTGATGACATTGAAAACTTAATGCAGGTTCATTAATGCAATATGACTATGATATTTTAATTGTAGGGGGCGGACTGGCTGGCAACAGTCTGGCGCTGGCCTTAAAAGACGCAGGATTGCGAATTGCATTGGTGGAAGCGAGTAGTAAAGAACAAAGACAGCATTCGCCGGCTGGCGACAGAGCGTTGGCTTTATCGGCAGGGACAATAAAATTGTTACAGGCGCTGGGTGCCTGGGAGGGAATCAAAGATCAGGCCACTGCGATTGAAAACATTCACATCTCAGATCAGGGACATTTCGGTAAGGCGCGTTTATCGGCTAAAAAAGAGCAGGTGGATGCACTGGGTTACGTGATCAGTGCCAGAAATATTGAAGCACATCTGGCCGGGTTGGTGGAGCAAACAGCGATAAAACAGATTTGTCCAGGACGCGTTATCGGGCTCATCTCTGATCGGGATGCTGTGCATGTGAGTTTAAAAGTCAACGATCAAGCCATCAGTTTATCGGTCAGATTAGTGATTGGTGCCGATGGCGGGCAATCGTCCGTGCGTCGTTTATTAGAGATTCCACAACAGGTCACAGAATATGGTCAAACGGCTTTGATCACCACTGTTAAAACTACATTGCCGCATAATAATACGGCATTTGAACGGTTTACCGAATCCGGGCCTCTGGCTGTGCTACCGGTCAATGCTGAAGAATGTTCGATTGTCTGGACTCGCGATCAAGAAGATGCCGCAGACTTAATGTCCAGTAGTGAGGCTGTGTTTCTCGAACAGTTACAGCAATGTTTTGGGTATGCATTAGGAGCCTTGTCATTATCTGCACCTCGTCGTGCATTTCCCTTGAGTCTTGTTCGGGCAGATAGCATGGTATCAGGCAGAACGGTGATTATTGGCAATGCAGTACATCAGCTTCATCCTGTGGCCGGGCAAGGTTTTAATCTGGGTATTAGGGATGTTGTGCAGCTTGCCGAAATGTTATTAGAACAACAGCAAAAAAAGGCCGATATAGGAGGCGCAGATTTTTTGCAGCGCTATGCGGAGACCCGAGAAAAAGACCACGACCTGACTATCAACTTTACCGATGGACTGGTCAAAATATTTTCTACAGACTGGTTGCCTCTCGCGGCAGCCCGAAGTATCAGCCTGGCCGTGTTGGATCATATGCCTGTGGCTAAATCGCTGTTGGCTAAACATGCCATGGGTTTAGCTGGACGGTTGCCAAGAATTGGACGGAGACGATGAGTACGCAAGCGCAAGACCAAAAAAGGTTTGAGGTGATTATTGTCGGCGGTGGTTTAGTCGGTGCAACGGCAGCATGTGCTCTGGCACAGGGCGGCGTTCAAGTGGCTTTATTGGATATGTCAGCACCACCAAGGCAATGGCCCGTTGATTCAGTCGATCTTCGTGTGTCTGCTTTGACCAAGGCCTCCGAGAATATTTTGCAAACGCTGGGGGTCTGGCCTGGCATGCTTGAACGGGGTATCAGTCCTTATAAAGATATGAGAGTCTGGGATGCCAAAGCAGATGGCGAATTACATTTTGACTGTGCGGATACCATATTTAATGAGCTGGGACATATTGTTGAAAACCGGGTTACGGTGGCGGCTTTATGGGACAAGTTAGAAACATTGCCGACTGTCACGTGTGTGACAGATGCCAAGGTTTCACACCTGTCATTATTGCCAAATGGGCGAAGGCTGTTGCTAGCAGATGGACGTCAATTGGATGCCGATTTAGTGATCGCTGCAGATGGGCGCGATTCTTCTTTACGTGCGATGGCGGGCATTGAGGTCACAGGTTGGCCTTATAAACAGGATGGCCTGGTGGCAACCATTAGCACCGAGAACAGTCATCAAATGACCGCATGGCAACGGTTTCTGGATGAAGGTCCTTTAGCCTTTTTGCCCTTGAGAAACGGACAGTGTTCGATAGTCTGGACGTTGTCACCAGAAACAGCCCAGTCTTATTTGCAACTCAGCGATCAAGACTTTTTACAAAAATTAGAACAGGCCTCCGCAGGGATTTTAGGGGGTATGCTGGCAACCAGCGCCAGAGCGGCATTTCCTTTGCGTTTTCAATATGCCAATCAATATACTGAGAGTCAGTTTGCGTTAATTGGCGATGCAGCTCATGCCATGCATCCACTGGCAGGGCAAGGTGCTAATGCAGGGCTATTGGATGCGGCAGCCCTGGCTGAACTGGTGATAAAAACCAAGCGTGCCGGTAGACCGTTGGCGAGTAAAAAATATTTACGGCAATATGAACGCTGGCGAAAAGGCGATAATTTACTGATGATGACTAGTATGGATGCCATTAATAAAACATTTGCTACGCATGCGTTACCTTGGGTTTCCCTGCGTTCGACAGGAATGAACCTGATTAACAGAACGTCGCCTATTAAAGCATTATTTAATAATCATGCCATGGGTTTAAGAGATGATTTACCGAAATTGGCGAAAAAACAGGTTTGTTGGTAACCCCGGATGACTGATGGGGTGGATTTTTCTGGTTGTTATCAATGGTTTGTTTTATACTGCCAGACTCGAATCTTGTTGGGTGCAGCGTAGGAAAAGGAATGACCTGTTGAATCCTGATGTGTTTTTGTTAAGCAGTGATAAATGAGGAAATGTAATGTATGAAATAATATTTATTTTGATCATTTTGTATGGCGCTTATGTGATTAAAAAGAGTTGTAATGAAAAAAGAGCAACGGGGCTGGATTTTTTGCTTTCGTCTGAAGACGAAGTGAGTGGAACGACAGAAACTTCTGTTGCTGTTCAGCAATCTGTGCCAGTTACAGCAGTAGTGGAGCCTGTGGC
>JAPYOW010000081.1 GCA_029937975.1 Methylococcaceae bacterium
CTCAACTCAGAGATAGGCAGGAAAGAGCCTTTGTTGACTCTACGTTTGTCCAAACCGCCCATAGCGAAATAAAATACTCGGCAATAAGAGTAAATTTAATAATGTAGAGGAAGTAAGTCCTCCAATAATAATCGCTGCCATAGGACCCATGATTTCTTGCCCTGGGTTATCACTGTTAAAGGCGATTGGCAACATGGCTAAAGCGGTGACTAATGCGGTCATTAATATTGAGGGTAAGCGCTGTTGAGCACCCAGAATAACCGTCTGCATATTCCATTGTTTACCTTCTATCTCCACTAAATGTTGATAATGTGATAACAGCATAATACTGTTGCGCACGGTAATGCCAAATAAGGTTATAAAGCCAACGATAGAGCCTACGGATAAGGTGGCACCAGTGAGTACAACGGCTGCCACGCCACCAATTAAGGAAAAGGGTAGGTTTGCCAGTGTCAGTAAAACGTGGTGAACATTACCAATAGCGATATAAATAAAAATAAGTACACCAGCACTGGCGATTAATGAATGTAAAATCAGGTCTTGTTTAGCTTGTGCTTGTTCGACGGCCGCGCCTGTAAACTCAGGATAACTGTTGGCAGAAAAAGGGATTTCATTCAATACCCGGTTTTTAAGTTCTTGCATAAACTCATCCATATCCCGATCTTCAACATTGCTGGTAATCGTTTGTTTGCGTTGTGCGTGTTGATGCAAAATATTGTAGCGCCCTTCTGCGTGTCTTATCTCTGCCACTTGCGATAAACGGATTAAATTGCCATCTTTGGTGCGTATAGGTAAATCGGCAATGGCTTGTGGCTGTGTTCTTAATTCAGGTGCTAAGGCCACAGCAACATTGTAAATACGGTTTCCCTGAATGTTTTTACCGGTAATATGGCTTTCATAAGCCGTTTGTAGGGTGTTGATGACCTGTTCTGGTTGTACCCCCCATAAAGCCAGTTGATCTAAATTAAGATGGACTTGTAATAGTGGCGTGCCTGGTGGAGACCTGAGTTGTACATCTGTCGCCCCCGGAATGTCGCGTATAATTTCAGCCACTGCTTGTGCTTTATGGTCTAAGGCATTTAAGTCATTACCATAAATATTAACCACGACAGGCGAGGTGTAGCCAGAGATGGTTTCATCCACCCGTTCGGTTAAGAATGTATTGGCTTCGTATAAAATACCCGGGAAGGCATTGAGAATCTCCCGTAATTGATCAAGTACTTGTTGCTGTTCTGAGCCAGACAAAGGCGTAAGCCTGACTTCGTATTCACTGTAATGACTACCAAAGGTGTCTGCACCACGTTCTGCACGGCCGGCCCATTGTGAGACAGATTCTACACCGGGGATTTTAAGAAACTGCTCGGTTAGGTGGCTACCAATGCGAATAGATTCTTTTAATGAGGTACCAGGGATGCTAGTGGTATGGACAATATAATGGCCTTCACGGAGCTCGGGTAAGAATTTATTATCTAAGTTTAAAAAGGTCAGCAAGCTGATTAAACAGATGATGATGCTACTTGAAACAATCCATTTAAAATAAGTTGTGACCCAGAGTAATGCCGTTTGATAATGGGGTTTTATCCATTTAATGAGTGGCGGGTCCTGGGTTTTGTTAAGTGATTTCTGATCATTGCCAAGAAATACAAAACATAATGCGGGGGTTAGCGTTAAAGCCACCAGTAGAGACATTAAAATCGCTAAAATATAAGAAATGCCTAGTGGTGAGAATAAACGACCTGCGACACCGGATAAGGTGAGTAGCGGTACAAAAGCCAAAGCGACAATAAAACTGGCATAAACGACCGAGCTTCTGACTTCCATTGAAGCTTCATAAACCACAGTTGCAACATTTTTAGGATGAGTCAATAAACGGTTTTCTCGTAGTCTGCGATAAATATTTTCAGTGTCAATGATGGCATCATCAACGACTTCACCTAAGGCAATGGCTAATCCGCCTAATACCATAATATTGAGGTTAACTCCGCTTTCTAATAATATGATAATGGCGGTAATGAGTGATAAAGGAATCGCAGTTGCAGAAATAAGCGCGGTGCGGATATTAAAAAGAAACAGGTAAAGGACAGCGACTACAAAGAATCCCCCCATTAATAAATGACTTGAAAGGTTAGATAATGAGGTTTCAATATAATCTGCCGGGCGAAACAGGTGAGAATAAAAATCAATATCCTGTTTTTTAAAAATGCTATCAAATTCAGTCAGTGCGGCTTCAATATTTTTGGATACGGATAATGTATTGGCTCCAAATTGTCCGATCACCATCATGACGATACCTTGTTGACCTTTGATTTGAGCCGCCCCAATAGGTGGCTCGGCAGCATAGGTAATATGGCTGACATCGCCTAAGGTAATATTTATTCCTTTCTGACGGCTGACAATGATTTTTTTAAACTGTTCAGGGTTGGTGGGCTGGCCTGAAATTTGAATGGTAAAGCGTTGGTTATCATTTTCAATAAAGCCACCGCCTTGAATCTTACCTGCTTGTTTGGCGGCATGGACTATATCTTCAACGGCTAGATTAAAACGGTGCAGTTGAATCGGGTCTATTTGGATTTGTAGTTGCTGCGTTTCACCCCCAAAGATATTCACATCGGCAACGCCTGGAACAGCAAGCAGGCGAGGTACTAATGTCCAGTCAACTAAGCTACGTAAATCAAGTAAGCTTTTACTTTTAGAACTTAAACCAATGGTTAAAACCGTGGCTGATGAAGAGGATAAGGGAACAGGAATGGGGGCTTCGACACCCTCAGGCAATTTGCTGCTGATACTATTTAAGCGTTCGCTGACTAATTGTCTGTTGCGGTAAATATCGCTGTCTTCCGCAAAAATAGCAGTGACAATGGAAAGCCCTTGTATGGATTCAGATCGGATGGATTTCATCCCAATTAAGCCACTAATGCTGGTTTCTATTGCTTGAGTGACTAAAATTTCAACTTGTTCGGCTGAAAGTCCGGGGGCTTCAGTCTGAATCAATACTTGTTTGGGGGAGAATTCAGGAAAAATATCTAAACCGGCATTAGAAAATCGGTAGCTTCCATAACAAAGCAAGATAAGGGCAAGTGCTATAACGACACCGTAAAACCGAATGGAAAAGCGGACTAGAGTTGAGAGCATAGGGGGGTATTGGAGGTTTCTTCTGTATTAAATAGGGTTAATTCGATCTATGGTCGTATTGGTTTGAAAAAAGGAATCAGGCGGGTGTGTTGCATTGCATTGCATCATAGCAAAACAAGGAAAAGATATATAAAAAAATGAATCATGCTTGGTATTATTTGCTGATTTAAGTTTAAATATCAGTTGATACATTTCTTCATAATACATATATGAAGGCTCTTTTTAGTCTGAATAAAAAAAATAAGGCATGAAAGACTTAGTCGAATAGAGGCTAAAACGAAGCTAAAGAGTAATGCAGGGTTTTTTGTAAAGGTGAATAGGCCATAGCTATTCGAGAGAAAGCAAAGGCTTTGTTATTAGCAGATTCAGTGGTTTATTATTATGATCTTTGTGGCTTTGCTCTAATCATCATCTTCATCAGGGATTTGAGATTTAAACTCATGTGATAACAGCATTTGAGTCCCCGTTACCACCAGTTCATCTTGTGTTGAGAGTTGACCGGAAATAAAATAACCCTCAGCGACTTTTATGGGGTGAGAGATATTGCGATGGATGAAATGTTCTTCATCAACTTGTATAAAAACAAAGGCGACACCAAGATGCCATGCGAGTGATGATTCGGGAATAATAAAACCGGGTTGCGCTTGTTTTTGTTGCGGTATCCAAGCGGTAAAATTCATACCTGCTTTGATTTCAGGCGTAGTTGTAATAAATAAGTATTGTAAACCTTGAGAAAACGAATCCACTTGAGGTAAAACGCTGACCAAAGACGCGATTGATGCAACACTTCGGTTTCCTGTGGGGCTGATATTAATGCTACTGACTTCAGCCGGTAGTTGGCTACCTGCTGGTAAGGTCATTTTGAGTAGCGTTGCTTGCCCCTTCATTAATAAATCAAAGGGGGATGCTTGTTTATCGATGGCCCAGTTTATTAAGGTCTCGCCCCATTCTAATTTGCTGGTGTTAATAATTAACTGGCTTTGATAAGCCATTTCTTTATATATGGCTTGATCTGATTGCCATTGAGACTGTTGATTTTGAAGTTTCCGGGTAGAGACCGCTGCATTCTTATGGAGCGTGCGTAAGCGTGAATTATTTCTTTTGGCCTGTGTGAAACGTGCTTTTGCGCCTGCTTGTTGGGCCGAGGCAGAAAAATACTGCTTAAGTGTGGATAGTAAGGGCAGGATGCTTAAAGCTTTGCCATAGGCAATGGATTCAGGGTGATATTGAATTTCTTTGAGGGTTAGCGTTTCTATTCCCGCATTTTTTTGAATATCATCATCTAAAAAAATAGCAACTTGACCGTTAATAAGATGTGACGTTTCGACGTCATCGTCATCAGGTTCAGATGCCTTGATATTGATGCCATAAAGAGCAATAAGTGCCAGTAGACAAGTGATAATAAAATGCTTCATATAATAAGGGCGACGATTGGAATCATTAAATTATACGGTGTGTTTTTAGGGTGATTGATTTTTTTTTGTTTATCATTAGGGGCAGTGACCGTTTCACATTGCTAACACTAAAAAAGTGCAAGTTAGAGCGACAGTTCTTTCAAAATTTCGGTGCAATTTGTCATACCGTGTAGCAACAGATAGGAAGTGCTTAAGCTTTGCAAAAACGTTTGCAACCCGGTAGCGATATTTATAGAAGCACCAATCGATAGCAGTATTCCCCGTTTTTTTTCTTTTGTCTTGGGATGACAGTAATTGCAACTTTATCTTTGATTTGGGTGCGTCAATCCTTACTATCATATCCGCTGTCAGCCAAAATATAATCAGGCTTTGGCTAGTTCGGCGACAAATTTCGAGGTTACTTTACCGCCTGTCACTAGGAAATGAATTGGCAGTCCGCAGGAATCAACGACCCTATGCGTTTTAGTTGTGTTGCCTGTAACGGATTTTCCGATAGCACCCTCTTGCCCAAAGGGTGCACCACTACTATGCTAATGTGCCTATCATCAATACACTCCTGCTCTAAAAATAAGCGCACTATCATCGATGAATGTTCATCAGATTTAAAGTCACTGATAAACAAGCTTCCTAGGGAGTCATAGAATTAAACCAGGGGAATGCTAAATTAGCACTAGACTTTTTTCATGCGCTTATTTGATATGTTGTTTTTAATTTTAACTGAGTAATCACCTGTAGCATGTGAAGAACTTATTTAGAAAACTGGCAATAGCGTCGTAAAATATTTAACCGAAACTGCAACATAGAAGCAAAGATAAAAAACCCGTTGCTTATTCTTTATCCATGGCCTTAGTACTTTCTATCCATTGATCACGCAGAAAAAGATTTTCAACTTTTTGCCGTGCCCAAGGTGTCTTACGCAAAAATTTAAGGCTGGAATTGATGCTGGGTTTAGTAGTAAAACATTTGATATTAATCCGCTCACCAAGCTCTTCCCAACCATGTTTTTCCACTAACTGTGTCACAACCATCTTCAATGTAATGCCATGAAGTGGATCTTGAGAACCAGGATTACTCATTTGACTCGGATTTTTTTACACGAATTCTATTACCATCAATGTCTTTGCCATTAAGGTTTTTCATTGCAGCTTTTGCCTCACCGGTTTTGGGCATTTCGACAAACCCAAAGCCCTTAGAACTACCTTTTTCTTTATCCATCACAAGTACACAGGACTGTACAGTGCCATAGGATTCAAAGAGTTCTCGTACTTCTGCTTCTGTAATACTACGTGTAAGGTTTCGTACCAATAATTTCATAAGATTCTCTCAAAAAAACAAAGCTTATAATATAACCGCTCTATCGTGTAAAGAATAGGAATTCCAGGTCGAAAAGACAATTTAAATTGAGATATTTCACCAGCAATGCCATATCGATGGCATGAAAAAAGGACATGTGTGAACTTAAAAGCGTTTCTGGATTAATGTTCTGGGGCAATACCAAGCTTGTTGATGATACTGCAACTGCGTTCACAGCAGTGTTAAAACACTTCGGAAAGGGGGAAGACGAGGTGATGGGTTTGGGTAGATTAGATCGCAGCGAGAAACCTTGCCACCAGCAACAATTAACCGTTATCGAGCGGTATTATCCACTATGTTTA
>JAPYOW010000082.1 GCA_029937975.1 Methylococcaceae bacterium
GTCATGTCTGTGTGATAATAGCGGGTTAATTTATTTCCCTAACGTATTAAAGAAACTTGGGCTGTGAACTGACAATATAACCAGAGGCATGAAAATGGACGATAACAAAAAGAAAGCCCTAGGCGCGGCTTTAATGCAAATTGAAAAGCAGTTTGGTAAAGGCTCGGTTATGCGCATGGGGGATGTATCTTCCAAAGGGATTGAGGTGGTCTCCACAGGGTCTTTAACACTGGATATTGCACTCGGTTGTGGTGGTTTGCCCAGAGGGCGAGTGGTCGAAATTTATGGGCCTGAATCCTCCGGAAAAACGACCATGACGCTGGAAACCATTGCCCAATTGCAAAAAATGGGAGGCACTGCGGCATTTATAGATGCAGAGCATGCCCTGGATCCGGATTATGCGGCAAAAATTGGTATTAATATTGATGAACTTTTAATATCACAGCCTGATACCGGAGAACAGGCGCTGGAAATTACCGATATGCTGGTGCGTTCAGGTGCTGTGGATATGATTGTTATTGACTCCGTCGCGGCTTTAACACCCAAAGCAGAAATCGAAGGCGATATGGGGGACTCCCATATGGGCCTGCAAGCCCGCTTAATGTCCCAGGCCTTAAGAAAACTGACATCTAATATCAAACGTTCCAATACGCTGGTGATTTTTATTAATCAGTTGCGCATGAAAATCGGGGTGATGTTTGGTAACCCGGAAACCACCACAGGCGGTAATGCCTTAAAGTTTTATGCCTCTGTGCGTCTGGATATACGTCGAATAGGCGCGATTAAAAAAGGCGATGAAGTGGTGGGTAACGATACCCGGGTTAAAGTCGTTAAAAATAAAATGGCACCGCCTTTTAAACAGGCAGAATTTGAAATTATTTACGGTGAAGGTGTGTCTTTTACCGGAGAACTGGTGGATCTGGGCGTGAAATATGGCCTGATCCAGAAAGCCGGTTCCTGGTACAGCTATGGCAAAGACAAGATTGGCCAGGGTAAAGAGAATGTCAAAAAATTTCTGGTAGAAAACCCTGATAAAGCCCAGGAAATTGAAGCTAAAATTCGTGCTGAAGCTTTTGGGCTGAATGATGAAAAACAACCAGCAGTGCCGCCAGCATAATAT
This sequence comes from Methylococcaceae bacterium, assembly GCA_029937975.1. GTDB lineage: Bacteria > Pseudomonadota > Gammaproteobacteria > Methylococcales > Methylomonadaceae > QPIN01. Next base: position 1,121 of record JAPYOW010000082.1, read on the forward strand.
ATTGCTGTGCCTGAGTTTGAGTCGTCGGAAAACAGCGGTGAAATCAGAGAAATTTGTATCCGTTTATTAACGCGAAGAGAACATAGCCAAAAAGAGTTGCGCGACAAACTGGCGCTCAGAGGCTTTGATCGGGGGCAGACCCAGACTGTGATTGATGGCCTGATCGAACAAAACTGGCAAAGTGATCAGCGATTTGCTGAAAGCTATGCCCGACACAGAATTAAAAAAGGCTATGGTCCGATTAAAATTGAATATGAAATTCAACAGCGTGGTATCCAGAGTGTTGATCTGGATGCTGTGCTAGTTGACCTGGCCGATGACTGGTTTGAAGTTCTTGACCAGGTGTATAGAAAGAAATACGCTGAAGACAGCTTAAAAAACTATGCCGAAAGGATAAAACGGAGTCGTTTTCTATTGCAACGTGGCTTTAGTGGCGAAATGATAAGGAAGTTTTTGCAACAAATTGAGAATAAGTCCCATATCTGAGATAGCAGTAACTGTTAACTACTATGAAAAAAATGACCAGCGCAGAATTGCGTACCAGCTTTCTAGCTTTTTTTAAAGCAAGAGGGCATTCCGTTCAACCTTCCAGCTCGCTTGTGCCTGGAAATGATCCCACCTTATTATTTACTAATGCCGGAATGGTGCCCTTTAAAGATGTTTTTTTGGGTAGGGATAAGCGGAGCTATGTGCGTGCCACCACAACACAACGTTGTGTGCGTGCCGGGGGTAAGCATAATGATCTGGAGAATGTAGGGTATACCGCCAGACATCATACTTTTTTTGAAATGCTGGGCAATTTTAGTTTTGGGGATTATTTCAAACAAGAGGCCATTCATTTTGCTTGGGACTTCTTAACCAAAGAGCTTGAGATTCCTGCTGAAAAGCTGTGGGTCACCGTTTTTGATGAAGACAGTGAAACCGAATCTATCTGGCTGGAGGATGTAAAAATAGATGCCTCGCGCTTTTCAAGAATAGGTGCCAAAGATAATTTCTGGTCTATGGGTGATGTTGGGCCCTGTGGTCCCTGTACTGAAATTTTCTATGATCATGGTGAAGATATTGCCGGGGGGCCGCCAGGCACACCTGAGGAAGACGGCGATCGATATATAGAAATCTGGAATCTGGTTTTTATGCAGTATGATCGTGACAAAGAAGGCGAGTTACATCCTTTGCCTGCACCGTCAGTCGATACGGGTATGGGACTGGAGCGCATTGCTGCCGTATTGCAGGGTGTGCATAATAATTATGAAATAGACTTATTTCAAAAATTGTTAAAAGTCGCGGCGAAGCTCGCTTCAACCACAGATTTAACCAATAGCTCATTACGGGTCATTGCCGATCATATCCGCTCCTGCGCTTTTATGGTTGCGGATGGTGTGTTGCCCTCCAATGAAGGGCGCGGGTATGTCTTAAGACGTATTGTGCGTCGTGCCATCCGGCATGGATATCGTTTAGGTATTAACGAGGTGTTCTTTTATAAGCTGGTGGCACCTTTAGTGGAAGAAATGGGGGAAGCCTTTCCGGAAATAAAACACGCTCAAGCACAGGTTGAACGGGTTTTAAAAAATGAAGAACAACGTTTTTCTGAAACTCTGGAGCAGGGCATGAAAGTGCTGGAAAGTTGTGTGGCCAAGATAGAGGGCACTGTGATTCCGGGCGATATTGTTTTTCTTTTATATGATACCTATGGATTCCCGGTGGATTTAACCGCCGATTTTGCCAGAGAGAACACCCTCACCATTGACCATGCCGGTTTTGAAGTTGCCATGGCGGCACAACGGGAAAGAGCGCGAGCGGGTGGCAAATTTGATGCTGCTTATGATCAGGATGTGAGCCATGATAGCCAAACCGATTTTACCGGTTATCACCTGCTGGAAGGAACTGCGACCATTGTAGGTTTGTTTGCTAAAGGACAGGCGGTTCAGAGTCTGCAGGAAGCTGAAGAAGGGATTGTCATTTTAGACAAAACCCCGTTTTATGCTGAATCAGGTGGACAGGTGGGCGATAGCGGGCTGATTGAGCTGGAAGGTGCCGTTTTTAAGGTGAAAGATACCCAGAAGCAAGGGGAAAACCTGTTTCTGCATAAAGGCGTGGTGGTGCAAGGCGAACTCCGTTGCGATCAGCAATGCCAGCTTTCGGTGAATGCCGAGGATAGAAAAGCCACTGAGCTGAATCATTCTGCAACCCACTTGTTACATGCCGCATTACGTCAAATACTGGGTGATCATGTCATGCAGAAAGGCTCCCTGGTTAATCCGGAAAGGTTGCGATTTGATTTCGCGCATTTTGAGCCTATGACAGCTACTGAAATTAGTGCAATAGAATCCCGTGTCAATGAGCAAATTCGCCTGAACCATGTTGTTGAAGCACAAGTCATGGCTAAAGATGATGCGGTGGAAGCCGGGGCAATGGCTTTATTTGGTGAAAAATATGGCGATCAGGTGCGGGTATTGAAAATAGGCGAATTCTCCACAGAACTTTGCGGTGGAACGCATGTTGAGCGCGCTGGCGATATTGGTTGTTTGAAAATAATCAGTGAAACAGGGGTGGCCTCCGGGGTAAGAAGAATCGAAGCGCTAACCGGAAAACCCTGTATCGACTGGATTGAAAGCCGAGACAAAATGCTCGCTAGCATTACCGGGTTGGTGAAAAGTCCAGCAGAAAAAGTCGTGGATAAAGTTTCTCAGCTGATAGAAAACAACAAAAAGCTAGAAAAGGAGTTGAGTCGTTTAAAGTCTAAATTAGCCAGTTCAGCGGGGGGCGAGTTAGCGTCTCAAGCGGTTGATGTCAATGGCATTAATGTATTGGCGGTAAAACTTGACGATGTTGACCCCAAAGCATTACGTGATATGGTGGATCAGTTAAAGAACAAGTTAGGCAGTTCCGCCATTGTTTTAGCCACTGTCCAGCAGAATAAAGTCAGTTTAATTGCCGGTGTCAGTAAAGACCAAACCAAGCTAATAAAGGCCGGGGATTTAGTCAATGCTGTCGCTACTAAAGTGGGTGGCAAAGGTGGCGGAAGACCGGATATGGCTCAAGCCGGAGGGACGGATCCTGCCGGGCTTGAGGAAGCCTTAAAGCAAGTTCCTGCCTGGGTGGCAGCGCAGCTGAAAGATTAAAGCCCGCAGTTGAGCGGCAAGGTTTGAAGCTTTTTAACCCTTAATAACAGAATAAAAAATGGCAGTATTTGTATATAAATTTGGTGGTACCTCGGTAGGCTCGGTAGAGCGCATTAAAATGGTGGCCGAAAAAATCAAAAAAGCCCGTGATCGGGGTGATAGTATAGTGGTTGTGGTATCCGCCATGAGTGGGGAAACCAATCGTCTGACTGCGATGGCACAGGAAATTCAGCAGCCACCGAATGATAGAGAAATGGATGTGTTGCTGTCTACCGGTGAGCAAGTCACCATGGCTTTGTTAAGCATGGCATTGCATGATTTGGGTTGTCCGGCCTGTTCCTATACCGGGGGGCAAGTTAAGATTTTAACCGATAGTATGCACACCAAAGCACGGATCAGAGAGATTGATGATACAAGTATCCGGATAGATCTGGATGAGGGCAAGGTCGTCGTCGTTGCAGGTTTTCAAGGTATTGATGACAAAGGCAATATCACTACGCTGGGCCGCGGCGGATCTGATACCACGGCGGTGGCTCTGGCTGCTGCTTTAAAGGCCGATGAATGTCATATCTATACCGATGTGGATGGGGTTTATACCACAGACCCCAGAGTTGAGCCCAAAGCCAGAAGACTGGATAAAATTACTTTTGAAGAAATGCTGGAAATGGCCAGTCTGGGATCAAAAGTATTACAAATACGAGCCGTTGAATTTGCGGGAAAATATAATGTGGCACTTCGGGTTTTATCTTCATTTAAACCCGGGAATGGCACGCTGATTACCTATGAGGAATCACAAATGGAAAGAGCTTTAATTTCAGGTATTGCATTTAACCGTGATGAAGCTAAATTAACCATCACGGGTGTGCCTGATCTACCCGGAGTGGCTTCTAAAATTTTATGTCCTGTTGCCGACAAAAATATTGAAGTCGACATGATTATTCAAAATATAGCGGCTGACTCAACCACAGATTTTACCTTTACTGTTCATCGCAATGATTATCAAAGAAGCAAAGAGGCGCTCGAACAAGTTTGTCGGGATCTCGGTGCTAAAGAAGTTACCGGTGATGATCGTATTGTTAAAGTTTCAATTGTGGGTGTGGGTATGCGCTCACATGCTGGCATTGCCAGTACTATGTTCAGGGTGCTGGCTGAAGAAGGCATTAATATAAGGATGATTTCCACTTCTGAAATTAAAATTTCAGTGGTGGTAGATGAGAAATATCTAGAACTTGCTGTTCGTGCTTTACATTTGGCCTTTGGTTTGGAAAAGGATGAAGGTTAATCAAATAACTTTGATTTTTAGCTTTATTTTTTAGGAGTACTCCCTTATAATACCGCTCTTTGCTGATGTTTATCATAGTATAAATTAAATGGAACTGTAGGGAGATATTATGCTTATCTTAACGCGACGAGTAGGAGAAACCTTAATGATAGGTGATGATGTTACTGTCACTGTTCTTGGGGTAAAGGGGAATCAAGTTCGAATTGGAATCAATGCTCCAAAAGAAACATCAGTGCATCGAGAAGAGATATACGAGCGAATAAAAAAAGAACAAGAAGGAGCTGCGGGTTTAACGGGTTCTGACGATTAAATAGTTTCTGGAGAGGTGGCCGAGAGGCCGAAGGCGCTCCCCTGCTAAGGGAGTATGGGCTTTAACTCCCATCGAGGGTTCGAATCCCTCCCTCTCCGCCAAATAAAAATTGTTTTATAATTTAGTTGACATAAAACAAAGTAAAAGCGATAATAGTGAGCTGAATAAAGCGCCCGTAGCTCAGCTGGATAGAGTACTCGGCTACGAACCGAGCGGTCGGGAGT
>JAPYOW010000083.1 GCA_029937975.1 Methylococcaceae bacterium
AGCCATAAATATTGAGGGACTGGCATGTTGAGAGTGATAAAGGCGATGCGCTACAAAAATAGAAATATGATTTACAGGTATAAACTTAACGTAGTTCAATTGCTTTGGAGATGATTATGCAGATGTTTTTCAGCCAACCGGGTGTTTGCCTTTTAAAACTGCCAGGGATCGATTTATGGTTTTAAGCACTATCAAAAAAACCAGCCGCTACTCTCCAGTTGCTGTTGGCAGGTAGATAACTGTGTTTGGAACAGCTGAGACTTATGTTTCACTTTTCTGGCAACCTTAATTAACCAGGGTTTTTTTGCATAGCTTCGCCGTTTATAACCACCATTGCCTTCGTGATAAGCAAGATACAGTTTTTGGGTGTCCCATTTTGATATGCCAAGTTGTTGATGACTATTGTCACAATACCAGCCCACAAAATCACTCGCATCAGCAAAGTTATCTCTGTCAGCGCCCCAACGCCCGCCCTGATTCAAATAATCGCGCCAGGTACCCTCTTGGGCCTGAGCATAACCATAAGCACTACTGGAGCGAAACCATGGAATGATGCCAAGCAACCAGGGTCTTGGAGGCTGAGCATCGGCAACAAAATGTGATTCCTGATGAATAATTGCCATAATGACATGAATGGGAACACCCCAATTGTCATAGGCTTGTTTTACCTCAGAATACCAGTCATCCTTTTCACTGAATATTTCACAAATATTATTAACCTGTCTAGGGGTTGTCGCGGTGCATGCACATAAGTATAAGGAAAAACAGAAAACTAGAATATTTCTTGGCATAAGGAAAAATGACTCTACGTACTTAAGAAAATCACATTGAAAAACCAGAGTTTAAACCTTTTACTGTTATTAAGTTCAATTTTGATCAGCCACAGGAAGCTTTCGCCGCAGCTCAGCCATCAAACAACCATAACCACTCAGGTTAATCAATATACGCATAAGACACTGCGCTACTCTACTCCCTCAAATGTCCCTGTCCATAGACTACCCACTTGTAGCTGGTTAACTCATCGGGTCCCACCGGCCCGCGGGCATGAAGCTTGTCCGTGCTGATACCAATCACCGACCCCAGACCATAATCGCCGCCCCCTGACAACCGGGTCGAAGCATTAATCAACACCGATGCCGAATCTACCTGTTGCTCAAAAAGTTGCGCCAATTTCAGACTTTGCGTGACTATACCATCGGTATGGCCCGACCCATAATGGTTGATATGCGCCATGGCCTCTGTAATCCCATTAACGAGCTTGATGGCAAGGATGGGGGCCAAATATTCGGTGTGCCAATCCTCTTCAGTCGCAAGGGTGATCCCTGGCAATATGTTTTGGGTTTGTGCACATCCTCGCAGTTCGATATGGTTTGCCTCAAAAGCCGCTTGTAACTGGGGTAATATCTGTTCGGCGCTGTTTTTATCGACTAATAGCGTTTCCAGCGCGTTACAAACCTGAATACTCTGGCATTTTGAGTTGATGGCTAGCTCGAGTGCCTGTACAGGGTCTGCATCTTCCGCGATATACAGGTGACAGATGCCATCGTAATGTTTAATAACAGGGATTCGGGTACCCTCCGCAATGCGTTTGATCAAGCCCTGCCCGCCCCGAGGAATCAATACGTCTACATATTCATCCATTTTAAGCAGTTCGCCAACTGCCTCATGACCGGGTGTGCGGATAATTTGTAGAGCATGTTGAGGAAGGCCTGCCGTCACAGCACCTTGAATCATGGCATCCGCTAGCATTATGTTAGTTTGCAGCGCTTCTGATCCGCCCCGCAAGATGATTGCATTACCACTTTTTATGCAGACTCCGGCCGCATCAGTGGTGACATTGGGCCGGGATTCGTAAATAAAACCGATAACACCCAGCGGTACTGATTTTTTGCAGACCCTTAAACCGGCTGAATTGGTATGGCCTGACAGGACACGGTTTAACGGATCGGGTTGTGCGGCCACTTTTCTTAACCTTGCCAGCATGTATTGAAAAACTTTGTCATCAATGATCAAGCGTTTTATCATGGCCGGCGACTGTCCATTTTTCCGGGCTTGCATGACTTCCTGGGCATTAACTTCCATCAATTGATGCTTAATCGCTGCCAGCGATTCTGCCATGTTCGATAGCGCCAGATTACGCAGAGACTCAGAGGTCGATGATAACTGACGAGCGGCAAGACGACTTTGTCTGGCAATGACTTGAACGGTACTGGTATTCATATTCTGACTCTGATTCTGGTGCTGGTGTTGAAAGCAGAAAGGTTAACAGCAAAGCATGGGCCACACAACTCAGCAAACCGGTCATTGATCAAGCACAGATCACTGATTTTCCAGTACTGATACATGCTAGCCTAGGCAACTGCTGGTATTCCTGTCCGCGCAGTAACTGGCTGAGCTGTTAGTTATACCGCTGGGCCATTGCCGCCAGTGACGTGGCTTTAATTTTGCTGGCATGACCGGCACTGCCAAAGGCTTCATAACGTGACTGACAGAGCTCTTGCATCGCCTGTCTGGCTACATTATAAATTTTACGTGGATCAAAGTCGGCGGCATTTTCATACTGGGCCAAATATTGGCGAATAGCACCTGTTGAAGCCATCCGTAAATCAGTATCAATATTGACCTTACGCACACCATATTTTATGCCTTCTACAATTTCCTCCACGGGCACACCATAGGTCTGGGGCATTTCGCCACCAAAATCATTAATGCGTTGTAACCAGTCTTGCGGTACGGAACTTGAACCATGCATGACAAAATGCGTATTAGGCAAGCGTTGCTGTAATGTTTTTAAAAGTTCAATAACCAATACATCACCCGTTGGCGGCCGACTGAATTTATAAGCACCATGACTGGTTCCAATGGCAACAGCCAAGGCATCCACTTGCGTTTGTTTGACAAATTCAACCGCTTCATCGGGATTGGTGAGTAACTGCTTGTGATCCACTGCATTGGATGAAGCTTGAGTATCGGAATTTGAGCCCGTTTCTAATGCGCCCAGACAGCCAATTTCACCTTCAACTGACACCCCACAAGCATGTGCCATTGCAACCACAGTCCGTGTGACGCTGACGTTATATTCAAATGATGCCGCTGTGGTCATATCTTCCAGCAAAGACCCATCCATCATCACCGAGCTAAAACCCGACTGGATGGCTTGTGCACAAATATGTGGTGAAGGAGCATGATCGCGATGCATAACGACAGGAATATGAGGGTATTGTTCAACGGCTGCAAGAATCAAGTGCCGTAAAAACACTTCGCCAGCATATTTATTGGCACCGGCTGAGCCCTGCATGATGACAGGACTATTACAGGCATCAGCCGCCTGCATAATAGCCTGTACTTGCTCCATATTACTGACATTGAACGCAGGAATGGCAAAGTTATGCTCTGCTGCATAATCCAAAAGTTGTCGTAATGATACTAAAGCCATGATGGGCGTTCCTTCGTCTTGTGTTTGGGGGGCTCTACCATAGCATCAACCTACCTGAATTGAAATCCTGCTGCTTGCTTATAAGATTGAAAAAAAGGGGGCAGGCTGAATAAAGGACTTAATCAATCTGTTGGTTTTTTGCGTTGCAACAAAAACCTTCCCGGCTTAAATATTAAAGGCATCCCAAGCTATTACTGTTTAACATGTCTGCAACCCTGACTGTTGCTGCACCGGGAAAAAACGGCAGGGTATTCATCAGTCACGCGTGTTTTTTGCTAAGCTTCAGTATTCAGTCTGAGCCATACTTTGTACAACGGCGGTCCAGGCTTTTGCTATATTTTCATGATTATATCCCCCCCCTCCCATGGCAATAAAGCGGCTTTGGCACAATTCATTGGCTAATAGGGAAAGTCTTGTCGCCGCATGGGCATGTGCTTTTTCAGTGTATTCCATGTGGGTGATCGGATCGCCCTTTATACTATCTGCACCACATTGCAAGAGAATAAAATCCGCACCGTGTGTTAACAGGAAGGCTTCAACGGCATTCCATGCCTGCATAAAATCCTTATCGTTTGAGTGAGGGGCCATGGCGATGTTGAGTTTTGTGCCTTTAGCACGGCCCTTACCTCTCTCTGTTTCCGCACCGGTGCCGGGATAGAGAAAACGACCATCTTCATGTAGATCGACAAAGATTAAATCCATATCCTCTTCAAAACTGTAAAACACACCATCACCATGATGAGCATCAATATCAACATAGGCAATCCGTTGAATATTATATTTCTGGCGTAAATATTCGATTGCGATACCACAGTCATTAAACACACAGAATCCCGCAGCTATGTGGCGACGTGCATGATGCAAACCGGCAATGGGAATAAAAGCACGGTGGTAGTTATTACTGACGATGCGATCCACGGCATTACAAACTGTGCCTGCTACAAAAGCAGCGGCTTCATACATGCCGACAAAGGCCGGTGTGTCACCCTGATCCAGATACCCGGTACCCAGTCGGGACTGTTGCTTTACTTGCTCTACATATTCATGGGTATGAAATAATTCCAGCACGGCTTGATCTGTTGTTTCTGGCAACAGTATATCGACCTTATCATGCAATGCTTGCTGGTAAAATGCCTGTGCAAAGACATGATGTCGCTTGGGTCCGAAGGGATGGCCGTGGCCAAATCCATAACGGGCTAAATTTTCGCCTAGATAAACACAACATTTATGTGATTTCATGGCGGGCGGACGGGCTAGTTATTTTGGGTTTTGAGTTGATAACAGCCCTTTTCCATCCCTTTAAAATAATGATTCAGCAGAGGGTGATGAATTGGTTGTTGCTGCTCTTCACTGCAAGCCAGATTACGTTCGGCAACATAGGTTTGATGCACGGCATTATTAACCAGCACATGATACCAGGGTTGATCTTTAGGAGGACGACTGCGAGCTACATGCTTATACCATTCGTCACTGCCTAAAAACTTATAATCGACATCGACAATAACCCCTCGATAATTGAATAGTTGGTGATAGACAATTTGTCCAATTGTAAATTTAGCTTCACTCATTATCAACTCCTTAACCTAATATCGACTCGCTCAGATTTAGCACCTGGTTAACATCTCATATTGGCGTATCATGTTTACGATTCTATCAGACTACCAGGGTAACTGTGTACCATCGTATTTAATGAACTGGCCTGTTTGCGGCATGGTAAACCGTTGTATTTGCCGGACCATGCCTGCCACGCTGGTTTTTGCATCGATCAAGGCATTCACACCGCCCATATCCGTTTTTACCCAGCCGGGGTGAAAGATCAGTACACCTATCTGTTCTGCTGTCAAATCAATGGCAACACTTTTCATGACTGCATTTAATGCCGCTTTGCTGGAACGGTACAGTAAATTGCCGCCACTGCTGTTATCTTCGATACTGCCCATTTGACTACTTAATGCCACAATACGTGCCATCTCACTGCGCCGCAGATGAGGCAGAAAAGCTTCTACCACTTTGACCACTCCCAGCACATTAGTTTCCAGAGTGTCAGCCCAGTCTGTGTATGCCAGATTGCCCAAGGCATGCCCTGGTTTTTCTCCATAAATCCCGGCGTTAGCGATCAGAAGATCAATACTAACATGTTGTAATTCATTGGCTAATGCATCAATGCCATTTCTGTTCATGACATCCATTTCATGGATCTGCAACGACATATGCTCAGCCAGTTTGTTTAATTCAGTCGCCTGTTCTGGCTGACGACAACATGCAATCACTTTCCAGCCTTGTTGCCCATATTGATAACAAAACTCCAGACCTATTCCTCGATTAGCGCCGGTAATTAATACTGTGTTCATTTCCTATCCCTCATCCCCTTGCAAAGGCCTCTACCACCCGTTAACGCATATCCATATATTCAGTTACACGACAGGCTTATAATTTAACATTTTTTAAACGTTACGTGACAATCATTCCTTTAAGCAATTTGTATCGTTATGGTCTGGATTATTCACCCAATCACTGATGGGGCTGACTTGTATTGACTGGTAACTATCTGTTGCCAGCAGTAGCTGCCTGGTTTCTGCCGAAAAGGGTTTTTCC
>JAPYOW010000020.1:0-28672 GCA_029937975.1 Methylococcaceae bacterium
TTTTTTATGCCTAGAGATAAACAAGCTAGGGCAGGCCTACCCATGTTTCGAAATATTTACGGTCAAAGTAACATTAATATCGCCCCCAGATTGCGATTCCCCGGGCGCCCAGGTTTTCTTGCCGTAATGCCTTGCCTAGTTAATGCCGCTTTGAGGATGTGAACAACTGCTCTCCCAACCGGATTAGCCATCAATACGCAGCCATGCACATCAAACTGATACCGCTTAGATAAGGCCTTGAGCCAATTAAACTACGCTTTCATATGCATTGCTAACACAGAGCTTCGGTTATGCTACGGTAACAGATTGAGATACACCAATCAGCACACTCGGGCTATTTGTTGCCCTTGCATCCGCTTTTTTATGCTCCCTGAAGGACAGGAAAGTCAATAAATATAATCTTCCCCTGATTATCATTTTTCTTGTAATAAACAATATTTTATTGCATCGTGAACAGTCTGCTGACGAATCCTTGCTCTATCGCCAGAGAAAAGTTTTTTAACGCAATGCATAATGCCATTTTTATACTGCCAGGCAATATAAACAGTGCCCACCGGTTTTTGTTCAGTCCCGCCACTGGGCCCGGCAATACCTGTGACTGCAATGGCTAAACCTGCATCACTATTAAGCAAAGCACCTGTAACCATTTGTATGGCAATTTCTGCACTCACCGCACCATACTGCTCTAACGTTGATGGCTTGACTTGTAACATTTCAATCTTTGCCTGGTTACTATAGGTAACAAAGCCTCGATCAAACCAGTCGGAACTTCCTGAAATTTCAGTGATTGCCTGAGCGATACCACCGCCAGTACACGATTCTGCAGTCACCAGCTTTAATGCTTTGGCTTTTAAAACCTCACCTAATTGTCTGGCCAGCGGAGTTATTTCTTGATCCATCATTATTAAAACCCGTTTTTTGATAAAATAATAACATGAGCAGTAATAAAAAAACTTCAAACCAACACACACCCATGATGCAGCAGTATTTAGGCATCAAATCCCAACATCCCGATCATCTGGTTTTTTACCGCATGGGGGATTTTTACGAATTATTTTTTGATGATGCTAAAAAAGCGGCTGAATTATTAAACATTACCCTGACCAGTAGAGGACAATCGGCAGGACAACCTATTCCTATGGCCGGTATTCCCCATCATGCCGCAGAAAACTATGTGGCCAAACTGATCAAGCAAGGGGAATCGGTGGTTTTTTGCGAACAAATAGGCGACCCGGCGACCAGTAAAGGGCCCGTGGAACGCAAAGTGTTGCGCACCGTAACCCCCGGAACAGTCACCGATGAAGCCTTACTGGAAGATCGCAAAGATAATTTTCTGCTGGCTATCAGTGTGAATGCCCAAACCACAGGTATTGCCTGTCTGGATCTTGGTAGTGGCAAATTTGTGTTACAAGAAGTGAACTCGGAAGAGCAATTACTGGCTGAGATTGAACGCTTAAATCCGGCTGAATTATTATTCAGTGAAGATTTCGTGCTACCCGTACAATTAAAAGATCGCACCGGTTTATGTAAAAGACCGCCTTGGCATTTTGAGCTTGAAAGTGCCACGCAGCTGATCTTAAGGCAATTCAACACCCATGATCTCAGCGGCTTTGGCTGTGAACATTTAGTCACGGCTGTTTGTGCCGCCGGTTGCTTGTTGCAGTACGTCAAAGATACGCAGCAGACAGCCTTGCCTCATATACAAGGCATTGCTATTGAACACCTTGATGAGAGTATTGCGCTGGATGCTTGCAGTCGCAGAAACCTGGAACTGGATAGCCATCCCAGCGGAAACCTGCAGTTTACTCTGTATGGCGTTTTGGATAAAACGTCAACGGCGATGGGCAGTCGTTGTTTACGACGCTGGATTAACCGCCCTCTTCGTTCGCAGATTATTCTTAATGGCCGTTATGCTTGTATTAACAGCTTCCTGCAAGATCAACGTTTTCATGATATTCAATCCAGCTTACGACAGGTGGGTGATATTGAACGTATTAGTTCGCGTATAGCCTTAAAGTCTGCCCGGCCTCGCGACTTGTGTGTATTGCGTAATACTCTGAGCATATTGCCTCAATTACAAGCTCAATTAGCTCATACAGACAATCCACATATTGAATCTATTAAACAAAACACGGCGGAACAGCCTGAGTTACTGGCCTTACTTGCAACCGCGATTATTGATAACCCACCGGTATTAATCAGGGATGGCGGGGTGATTGCTACCGGTTACAATCAGGAATTAGATGATTTACGCCATTTAAGTCAAAATGCCGACCAGTTTTTGATTGATATGGAAAATCGTGAAAAAGCGGCCACAGGCATCAGCAACCTAAAAGTCAACTACAACCGGGTACATGGTTATTTCATTGAAGTGTCTCGCTTACACAGTGATAAGGTTCCAGAGCACTACAGCCGTAAACAGACCTTAAAAAGTGTGGAGCGTTATATTACTACCGAACTCAAATCTTTTGAAGACACCGTGCTAAGTGCCCGGGGGAAATCGCTGGCTTTTGAAAAAACCTTATATGATGAGTTGCTGAATCAGATTAATGAAAAATTACCCGCATTACAGCGATGTGCCTCAACATTAGCCGAACTGGATGTTTTAGTGACCTTTGCCGAACGTTCACAGACACTGAATTTATGTCAACCGCTATTAACAGAGAAGCAAGGACTTGAGATTGAAGGTGGCCGGCATCTGGTGGTCGAACAAGTCTCTGATATACCGTTTGTGGCCAATGATGCACATTTTAATCATCAACGTAAAATGCTCATTATTACAGGCCCTAATATGGGCGGAAAATCGACTTATATGCGACAAACCGCACTGATTGTTTTATTGCTGCATATCGGTTGTTTTGCACCGGCAAAGTCAGTCTGCTGCGGGCCAATTGATAAAATATTTACCCGTATTGGCGCTTCAGATGATTTAGCCAGCGGCCGTTCAACCTTTATGGTGGAAATGTCGGAAACTGCTAATATCCTACATAATGCCACGGCCAACAGTCTGATTTTAATGGATGAAATTGGTCGTGGCACCAGCACCTTTGATGGCCTTTCCTTAGCCTGGGCCTGTGCTGTGCATTTAGCCAGACACACCAAAGCCTATACTTTATTTGCCACCCATTATTTTGAATTAACATCCTTGGCAGATGAACATAAAAACATTCAGAATGTGCACCTGGACGCCATGGAACATGGCGATAAAATAGTTTTCCTACACGCAGTTAAATCGGGCCCAGCCAGTCAAAGTTATGGTTTACAGGTAGCCGCTTTAGCCGGTGTGCCAAAGCCTGTCATTGATAATGCTAAAAATAAACTGCAGCAACTGGAAGATCAGGCTTATATGGAACAGCAACACGAATCGGGAATCAGTCAGTTAGATTTGTTTTCATCCAAAGAATGTCATCCCGCTGTGTGCTTGCTGGAAGAGATAAAACCTGATGACTTGAGCCCACGACAAGCATTAGATATGCTGTATCGTTTGAAGGGTCTGGTTTAGGCTAGCGTTTACCTGCGGGCTGCAAAGCCCGCTGTACAACAAGTTTTTAAACGTTTGTGGGGAATGTGAAATTTATCGCGACGTCATACCTCGACATCAAGCAGAAATATCCCAAAACCTATTCGACGGCCAACGCCCGTGCCAATCTTTTTGCAGGAATATACCCCGGAAAAACATTCCCTTTTTCTGTCACTATCATAGGCGTGCCTGTGGCTTCAAAATCAACACCGAGTTGCATATGTGCATCAACCGGGTTTTCGCAGGTTTTCTGCTCCATTTGTTCACCTTGTTTGGCTGAAGTTAATGCCGCATGCCGGTCATCAGCACACCAGACAGTGACTGCTTTATTATAGGATTCAGAGCCCTTTCCAGCTCGTGGGAAAAAGAGATATTGAACACTAATGCCTTCCGCCAGATATTGCTCCATTTCTGAATGCAATTTACGACAATAGCCACAATCAATATCCGTAAACACAGAGACTTTATATTTACTATTTTCAGCTTTAAAGGTAATGGTCTGATCTTCCCCAAGATTTTCTATCGCCAGTTTTCGAGCACCTGCCAATTTATTTTCGGTTAAATCTTCTCGCGCTGCTATATCAATTAAATGACCTTGTAGTAAATATTTACCATCTTCAGAAACATATAGAATACTGACACCAGTAGTGACCTCATACAAACCTTTAACTTCTGATAATGTAATGGCATCAATTTTCAATGATGGCATAGATTTGCTTAACATGCTTCTGACTGCACTCTCATCGGCATGTACCTGGCTTATAGCCAATAATGACAAGACAATAAGGCACAACGTAGTCTTTTTTGATGGTTTCATAATGTATGATAATTGTTAAAGATCAGGGATGGCCGGTGAAAAATCAGTTGATTTCTGCTTTCTGGCCACCCCAGTTTATAGTCAGTTTTATACCTTAGACTTATTGAATCAAGCGTTCAATATCAAGAAAAACAGCAAAAAACATTAAGGAGAATAAAAGGAGCATGCCCACATTCTGGAACAGAATCTGTACTCTGTCAGACACAGGACTGCCCTTAATGGCTTCAAATGCAAAAAACATAAGATGCCCACCATCTAGCATAGGAATGGGCAATAAATTTAATACCCCCAAACTTATACTGACGACAGCTAAAAATTTTAAAAAGGGGACCAACCCCATTTCAGCAGATTTTCCAGCATATTGCGCAATACTGATCGGGCCACTCAGGTTTTTAGCTGATGCCTTGCCGACTATCATTCGGCCCATCATCAGTAAAGAGTTAGTGGAATAAAACCAGGTTTTTTCAATAGCAGCAAACAACGCTTTATCAGGAGCTAATGAATATTCAACGCGTAAATAATCCATTATGGCTTCAGGGATTGCAACACTGGCCCCGATTCGTCCATAATCTTTTGCCTCATCTTCAATGCGCTCCGGTACCAGCAACAAAGGCAGACGAACGCCCTCTCTTTCAACCACCAGCTGTATAGAAACTTCTGGATGGCTTCTGATATATTCAACCCACTGCACCCAGTTTTTGATGGGTTCATTGTCAGCGGTAATAATTAAATCACCTTCCTGTAAGCCAGCTTGTTTTGCTGAACCCAGATCAAGTACTTTACCAATCACTGGATCCAGGTCGGGTGACCAAGGCTTTAAGCCTAGCCTTTTATACAATAATTCAGCATGCTCACTATCTTCATTTTTAATTTTTAATAGTCGAACTTTCTCAATATCATCACTGTCTTTGACCGCAACAACAATTTCCTGATCACCTTGCATTGCGTATGAGAACAACAGACTAATGGCTTCACTCCATATAGGCGTGGGTTCATTGTTAATAGATATGATTTCTTCTCCATTAACAAAACCCGCTTCGTCAAATAGAGTCCCTACTTCAACCTGACCGATAACGGGTCTCATCCCTGTTTCACCGATCATGAACACAGACCAAAAGAGAATGATGGCTAACAATAAATTAAAAATGGGACCTGCAGCTACAATAGCTGTCCGGGTAAGCAATGTTTGTGTATTAAACGCGTAAGGCAAATCTTCCGTGATAACAGGCTGTTCTCTTTCATCCAGCATTTTGACATAGCCACCCAGAGGAATAGCCGATAAAACATATTCTGTTGAATCCGGGGTTTTTTGATAAGACCAGACCACTTTGCCAAATCCGACTGAAAACCGGATGACTTTCACACCCAGTTTTCTCGCCACCCAGAAATGACCGAACTCATGAAATGAAACCAGAATCCCAATGGCAACGATAAAATGAAAAACTGTATACAATGTATCCATTAGGCGATCATATTCCCGATAATTTCATGCGATACAACTCTGGCCTGTTCATCTGTCTGCAGAATTTTCTCCAGACTATCGGCGTTACCAGCAGAAAAACGAGCCATACACTGTTCTATAATCAGCGGTATATCGGTAAATTTTACCCGCTCATTCAGAAATTCATCAACAGCCACTTCATTTGCTGCATTAAGTACAGTGGGCATAATCCCCCCTGCTTCAATAGCTTGATAAGCCAGTTTTAAACAAGGAAAACGGCTTAAACTGGGTTCAGCAAAGTCCAACTGTCTGACATCAAAAATATTTAAGGGTTCCACTCCCGACTCAAAGCGATCGGGCCAAGCCATGGCATGGGCTATCGGTACCCGCATATCAGGGTTGCCCATTTGAGCCAACACAGAACCATCCACATAATCAACCATTGAATGAATAATACTTTGTTTGTGTATGACTACCTGGACATCCTCGGGTGCCAGATTAAACAGTAAACAAGCTTCTATTAATTCCAGACCTTTATTCATCATCGTGGCCGAGTCAACAGAAATCTTTCGACCCATATCCCATTTCGGGTGTGCCACTGCTTGTGCAACAGTCACCTCATGCAGTGTTTCCACCGGAGTTTCTCTAAACGGTCCGCCTGAAGCTGTTAACAGAATACGCCGAACCTGTTTTGCTTCATCACCGGCTGTATAGCCGCTAGGCATGCATTGAAATATAGCGTTATGCTCACTATCAATAGGTAATAATGTGGCACCCGAGTCACGCACGGCTTGCATAAAGATATCACCCGACATAACCAAGGCTTCTTTATTAGCCAATAAAACAGTTTTCCCTGCCTTGGCCGCGGCTAAACTAGATAACAGACCTGCCGCACCCACAATGGCAGCCATCACTGAATCCACCTGCTCCAGAGTAGAGACAAACTCGAGTGATTTAGCACCGGTCAATACCTTAATAGTGGATATTTCCGAATTTTGTATATTGGCCTCAAACTGTTCTGCTTGAGCTGCGTTAACCACCACCACGTACTCAGGGCGATGAGCAATACATTGCTCATACAGTGCTGCAATATTGGTATTTGCCGTTAATGCAATCACGTTGTACTGGTCAGGGTGTCTGGACACTACATCCAGTGTACTGACACCAATCGAACCCGTAGCCCCAAGGATACAAAGTCCCTTCATGAATACACACTCCGTCCAATCAGGATAATACCCGCATAGTAAAAAGGTGCTGCCGCAATCACACTGTCTATTCTATCTAATACACCACCATGGCCCGGTAATAAGCTACCACTATCTTTAACACCCGACTGCCGTTTAACCAGACTAAAAAATAAATCCCCATAAATGGAAATAAGCACAGTTAATAGTGACAACATTATAAAGTCACTAGCTATCATTAACGGATAGCCATAATAAAGCACTAACAGTACACTGCAAATAAGACCTGAAAAGAGTGCACCATATAAACCTTGTATTGTTTTTCCCGGACTAATAGCCGGTGCCAGTTTGTCCTTGCCAAATTTCTTACCCACAAAAAACGCTGAAATATCAGCAACCCAGATAAGCAGCAAGAAATACAGTGCTGCTTCTGCACCATAATAAGCTTTTAATTTGACTAAAAACATCCAGGCAGAAAGTAATAAAAACCAGCCAATAAAAATTTTGTAGCTCTCTTTTACTTTCAGGTCTAACAAACCTTGAGGCGCTCTTTTAATAGCAAAAGTCATAAACACCCAAAAGATGACGGGACCAATCACTAACCACTCCAAAGCTCCTGATTGTTTTTTTAAATCAGGATTATCGAGTACTCGGGATAATAACTCTAATATCTGCGTGAAAAACGTAACCCCTAACATTGGCACTATCAATATAAATAAAAACATCAGCTTTCTTGATATTTTATGTAGCCCGATCAACCCTGCCCATTCCCAAGCTGCCATTAAAATAATAATGCCTATGAACAGATAAAATAATAGGGTGGGTAAGTAAAAAATAGCCGAAATAGCAAGAGTGGCTAATACAATAGCTGTTAATATTCGTTTTAATAACATGGGTTTATTTATTGTGTTGAATGTAAAGAATTGATAATTTGATTACCAGTTCGGCCAAAACGTCTCTGCCGACCTCTAAAACTGTTAATGGCATCAGCAAGTAAGTCCGGCTCAAAATCCGGCCATAATGTTTCTGTAAAATAAAACTCGGTATATGCTAATTGCCATAACAAGAAGTTACTTATTCGTTCCTCACCACCGGTGCGTATAAACAGTTCCGGCTCTGGCAGGTCTGCAGTGGTAAGAAATTGAGCAATTAATTCTTCCGAAACATCCTGAGCCTGTATCTCTCCACTGTCTATCTTTTTGATAATCTGCTGGAATGCCTGAGCAATATCCCATCGCCCGCCATAGTTAGCTGCAATAACCAGTGTCAGTCCAGTGTTATTTTCAGTTTGTACTTGCGCTTGCTCTATTTTATTTTGTAATTTAGCTGAAAAAGCCGCTTTATCACCAATAATACGCAATTTAATATTATTCTTATCTAGCTTGTCGACCTGGGACTGCAGAGTTCCCATAAACAAATCCATTAGAAGTTCAATTTCTTTTTTAGGCCGGCGCCAGTTTTCACTACTAAAAGCAAATAAAGATAAAACCTCTATCTTTTCTTTGACGCAGTGCTCAACAATATTTCTTACCACTTTAACACCGGCTTTATGCCCCAAAGCCCTGGGCATATATTTTTTCTCAGCCCACCGACCATTACCATCCATAATTATTGCAATATGTCTGGGATTTCCATTATCAGTCATAGATCAACTACCGCTACAAAAAAGTAGGTTTATAATTACATCGAAAGCAAATCAGCTTCTTTAAGTTCAAGATATTTTTCTACTTCTGTAATGAACTTATCCGTGATTTTCTGAATTTTTTCCTCACCAACATGCGCTTCATCTTCAGAAACCATTTTTTCTTTCAAAGCTTCTTTAATTTCAGAGTTAGCATCACGTCGAATATTTCTAATAGCTACCCGCCCCTGCTCGGCTTCATGTTTCACCACTTTTACCAGATCTCTACGACGCTCCTCTGTCAAAGGCGGTAAAGGAATACGAATAACCAGCCCCTGAGTGGTAGGGTTCAATCCCAACCCAGAGGTCATAATGGCTTTTTCTATAGCCTTGACCATATCCTTTTCCCATGGCGTCACTTTTAATGTCCGGGAATCATCCACGGAAACATTGGCAACTTGGGATAAAGGGGTAGCAGCACCATAATATGACACGGTAATCTGATCTAATAAACTAGGATGGGCACGTCCTGTTCTTATTTTTGTAAATGCTTTTTGCAGTGCTTCCACACTCTTACCCATTCTTGCTGAAGCATCTTGTTGTATATCGTTAATCATTTCTTAATCTTATCCTGATCCTGATCCTGAATTTAAGGTGACTCTCAAACCACATTCACCTTGCCAATACGCCATCAATTGTACATGGATGCCCTGTATTTTAACATCTCGTTCTCATGCAGTGCATGAGAACTGATTTTTATCTCAGCATTAAACGAATACTGCTGGAGTACCGGTCGTTTAAAAATTGGAATTTGTAAGCACTTGCCTGAAATTTTCAGCACGCCTTATTTTATACGGCTGTCCATCACGGACTGCAGTCTGCTCTACAAACCCATCCACCAAACCAAGGTTAACAGACTATAATCAAACTAGCCTTTTTCAATAAGTGAACCTATATCCTCACCCTTCATTAATCGCATGATCGCGCCTGGTTCAAAAACATTCATCACCCGCATAGGAAGATCATTATCCCGACATAATACCAAAGCCGTGGTATCCATCACATTCAACCGCTGATCCAGCGCTTCATCATAAGTGAGTCTAGAATAAAACTTTGCATTTTTATCTTTTTCGGGGTCAGCTGAATAAACACCTTTTACCTTGGTCGCTTTTATCATCAACTGCGCATTAATTTCTATCGCTCTCAGACTGGCGGCAGTATCTGTCGTAAAGAAAGGATTCCCCGTCCCTGCTGCAAAAATAACCACGCGTCCTTTCTCTAGATGCCTGACCGCTTTACGACGAATATAATCTTCACAAACCTGATTTATTTTCAGAGCAGTCATCACCCTGACTTGCTGCCCCATGTGCTCAAGTGCATCTTGCATCGCTAATGCATTAATCACCGTAGCCAACATTCCCATTTGATCACTGGTGACACGATCCAGTCCTTCTGCTGCTTTTTCAGCACCGCGCAAAATATTGCCCCCGCCAATAACCAGTCCTACCTCGATACCAAGGGCACATAACTCATTCACTTCACCGGCCAGACGCTTTACTGTCGCTGCATCAATACTTTCACCCTCTGCACTCATTAAGGCTTCACCACTTAATTTAAGCAAAATGCGTTTGCATATCGTTTCAGTCATGATCAAAATATCCTAAGAAAAAAATAGTTACAAATGTGGATTCAAAAACTTCCACCCCGTGAGGCATGCGCCGATTTTACAGCAGCACGCATAGTGGTCAGAACAGATGTGGGTTTTCGCCAACAGCCCAGTCGAAGTACGGATATTGGCAGCTTTTGCATGTATAGCCAAGTATTTCATGCAAAAAAAACCCGGTTAAAACCGGGTTTTAATGGATGATTTAGGACTTAACCTGTTCCATCACTTCTTTTGCAAAATCGACCTCTTCTTTCTCAATCCCTTCACCTACTTCAAATCGGTTAAAGCGGATAACGGTATTGTCTTTGGATTTTGTTAATTGACCTACTGTCATTTTATCATCCTTAATAAAGGCCTGGCCCTCAAGGGTGATTTCAGACAAGAATTTTTTAATTCGCCCGGTAATCATCTTTTCAACAATCTCAGGTTTTTTACCACTTTCCAGCGCTTGTGCAGTAAAAATATCTTTTTCTTTCTGAATGACCGTTGCATCCACTTGATCCGCAGATACATAAGCAGGATTACTTGCTGCAATGTGCATTGCAATATCTTTCCCTAATACATCATCCTGTTTAGCTAATTCTACAATCACGGCTATTTTACCACCATGTAGATAGCAAGCTGTGCCGCCATCGACATTGGAATACTTGATAAAACGTCTGACTGAAATATTTTCACCCACTTTTGCAACCAGTGCACGTCTTGCGGCATCAACTGAATCACCGTTAGCTAAAACCATTTCTGCAAGCTGCTCATCACTTTCTATTGAGCTATCTAATAAAGCCTCTGTCACAGTGTTGACAAAACCCTTAAAATCATCACTTTTAATCACAAAATCCGTTTCACTGTTGACTTCCAGCATGACAACAGTTTTACCGTCATCACTGACTTTCAAACCAATCATACCTTCAGCAGCCACACGCCCAGCTTTTTTATCTGCTTTGGCAAGACCTGATTTACGCATATTTTCAATGGCCAGTTCCATATCGCCATTCGCTTCCTTTAAATTTCTTTTGCAATCCATCATACCCGAACCCGTTCTTTGACGAAGTTCCTTAACCATTGCAGCAGTAATACTCATTCTTTCTAAATCCTCAAATTCTCATCTAAAAAAACGCTCTCCATATCATAATAAAGAGAGCGTTTATATGTTTACTTAATCCGCTAGAATTAAATTAACTCTCTGCCTTTCCAACTTCTTCAACAAAATCATCCGATTTAGCTGAGGCTGACAGCGTTGCTGATTTTGCTTCTAGAACAGCAGCAGACGCACTTTGGCAATATAATGTCACTGCACGAATTGAATCATCGTTGCCAGGGATCACATAATCAATATTCTTAGGCGAGTTATTTGAATCAACAACACCGATGACAGGTATGCCTAATTTTTTTGCTTCGCTGACTGCATTTTTTTCGTAACCTACATCCAGTACAAAAATAGCGTCCGGCGTACCGCGCATGTCTTTAATACCACCTAAACTACGATCAAGCTTTTCCATTTCACGTTCCATTCCTAGCGCTTCTTTTTTACTAAAACGCTGGTACATGGTACCGTCAGCTTTCATAGCTTCCAATTCTTTCAAACGATTAATTGATTTTTTAATGGTTTTGAAATTAGTTAACATACCACCTAACCAGCGGTGATTAACATAAGGCATGCCACAACGCTTTGCCTCTTCAGCCACTGTTTTACGTGCAGCTTTTTTGGTGCCAACAAATAAGATAGTGCCTTTATTTGCTGTCATCTGTCCTAAATAATTCATTGCATCATTGAATAAAGGAAGGGTTTGTTCCAAATCAATAATGTAAATCTTATTTCTTGCTCCAAAAAGGTATGGAGCCATTTGTGGATTCCAGTAACGTGTTTGGTGTCCAAAGTGAACACCCGCTTCTAACATTTGACGCATTGAAACTGCAGCCATATTTCTTTCTCCTAAATAATTGACTGATATCATCAGTCATGGGTTACGCCTCCACCTATCCCAACTGGTAACCTGTTAATAAAATAACAAGCACCCTACCAGTCGTGTCGACAGATGTGAGTATTAGATATAAATGAACTTGCCTTTATACCACAAGCTACTGTTTATAACAATAAAAATACAGATAATAATTTTCCAAACACCCTGCACATCCCTTTAATTTCAATCAATTACATCCCTGACCGGGATTTACTCCGCCAAACCCCCAGCGACGATCACTCTGCTAAAGCGCGATCCAAAAAAAGCACTTGGGTATATTTCTGGCAGATGATACCTCATATTTTAAGCGGCGAGAATTCAATCCTCTTCGAATCCGACATCATGTCTTCCAGCGCCACAGCACAAACGCCACAAAACCAGCACCTAACTTGCCATCCTGCGCCAAGCCACTGAACACAGCCCTACCCTTTACGCCTATTCTTAAGTCGTCTATATTGGAATCACACCATTCCGGCAAACTTTCTGATATTATTAAAACCATCAGCCCCTAGAACATAAAGACAATCCATCATAAAGCCAATCAATCTGGCTTTAAACAAAACTATTTATCGCTACTACCTTATGAGCATCACAATCAAAAATGAGTCAGAAATAAACAAGATGCGGATTGCAGGAAAGCTTGCAGCCGAAGTTTTAGAAATGATTGAACCCTATGTTGTCCCTGGTGTAACAACAAACGCACTCAATCAACTCTGTCATGACTACATCATTCAGGAACAACAGGCCATCCCCGCACCTTTGAATTATCGTGGCTTCCCTAAATCCATATGCACCTCGATAAACCAAACCATCTGTCACGGCATTCCCAATGAAAAAAGACTAAAGCAAGGCGATATCATTAATATTGATATTACCGTGATTAAAGACCAGTATCATGGCGATACCAGTAAAATGTTTCACGTCGGCGAGGTGAGTAAATTCGCACAAAGACTGACCAAAGTTACTCAGGAAGCCATGTATCTCGGTATAGAGCAAGTCAAACCCGGAGCCACTTTAGGCGATATAGGTCACGTCATTCAAAAACACGCCGAATCCAATCGCTATTCTGTGGTACGCGAATTTTGTGGTCACGGCATAGGCAAAAACTTTCACGAAGACCCTCATGTCATGCATTTTGGCAAAGCTGGTCGAGGCGAAGTGCTGGAAGCAGGCATGATTATTACCATCGAGCCGATGCTGAATCTTGGCAAACGACATATGAAAGTCCTTAAAGATGGCTGGACAGCCGTAACCAAAGACCGCAGCCTTTCAGCTCAGTGGGAACATACTATTCTGATAACACCGACAGGACATGATGTACTCACCTTAAGACAGGAAGAAATGTGACCCTCAGTAGCAGCCCGTTAAACATTAAAAACTGCCTGGCCACCGCCTCTGGCTTCAGCCTGGTTAAACAAATCATTCAGGATAAAGAAGCAGAATTAACGCAAAAATTCGACCCACAACAGTCTGTTGAGCCCTTATTAATTGAAAAGTCCGCGTTTATTGATGATGTTTTAATCCATTGCTGGGAGCATTTTCTTCAAGACCAGTCTCAGCATTTGTGTTTAATTGCGACGGGGGGCTACGGACGTAATGAGCTTTTTCCTCATTCTGATATTGATATCCTCATCTTGCTTAACGATGACAATATCGATGATTTTCAACATAATCTCTCTAGCTTCAGCAATTGTCTTTGGGACATAGGATTGAACCCCGGGCAAAGTGTACGAACGATTTCTGAATGTCTGCAACAAGCGGCTGAAGACCAGACTATCATGACCAATTTGCTTGAACTCAGATTGATCACAGGCAACCCCTCTTTATTCGCCGCCTTAAACACCCAGTTTAATCAAAAAGAAATATGGTCCTCAAAGCAGTTCTTTGCAGCAAAAATGCAAGAACAACAAAGACGTTATACCAAATACCATGACACGGCCTACAATCTGGAACCTAATATCAAAGAAGGTCCGGGAGGACTAAGAGATTTACAAAATATCAGCTGGGTTATTAAACACCACTTCAAGTCCCCAACCCTCACAGAACTGATTAAACACGAGCTTCTTTCCGAATCCGAATACGATGAACTGATAGCCGCCAGAAATATTTTATGGCGAATCCGTTTTGCCTTACACTCACTCACCCACCGCCATGAAGACAGATTGTTGTTTACTCATCAACGCGATCTAGCGCAACAATTCGATTTTTTCGACAAAAACAACGATCCCGATGTGGAACAGTTCATGCAGCATTACTTTAAAACAGTCATGCAGCTTGAACGCATGAATGAAATGCTGCTTCAATTGTTTAACGAACATTTTTTTGACCTCTCCCCTGTCAAACAACTCTCTCCTGCTAACGCGCATTTTGTTTCCATTAACCAATACATTGAAGTCAAAGAACCTGACACCTTTGAAAAAAACCCACATACTCTTCTAGAAATTTTTCTGCTATTACAGCAAAACTCTTCACTGATCGGTATCAGAGCCTCCACCATCCGATTAATACGAGAGAATCTGCACCTGATTGATGACGCCTTTCGCCACAACAGCCAGGCCAACAAGTTATTTTTAGACATCTTCAAAGCACCTCAAGGGCTGACCCATCAATTAAGACAAATGAACCGCTATGGTGTTTTAGCGGCTTACCTACCTTGTTTTGCCAATATTGTTGCCCGTATGCAATATGACTTATTCCATATCTATACGGTTGATGCTCACACGCTTTTTGTATTAAGAAACTTACGCAGACTCTCGCTAAAAAAACACAGAGACGAACTGCCTTTTTGTAATACTATTTTTTTGCGGATACTCAAACCTGAAATTTTATATCTGGCCGCTTTATTCCATGATATTGCAAAAGGATTGGGGGGAGACCATTCCGCTCTCGGTGAAGACATTGCCCGGGACTTTTGTATTCAACACAAACTATCGAACCATGATACTAATCTCATTGCCTGGATAGTTCGCAACCATCTGCTCATGTCGATGACCGCGCAAAGAAAAGATATCAATGACCCTACCGTCATTCATAAATTTGCTTTGCAAGTAGGCAGTATTGAATACTTAAATCACCTCTATTTATTTACCGTCGCTGATATCCGGGGCACCAATCCCAGCTTATGGAACTCATGGAAAGATTCACTCTTATTAGAACTTTACACCCACACTCACAGTGCACTGCACCGAGGACTACAAAACCCTATTGCAAGATCCAAGCGCCTGTATGAAAACAAACAAGAAGCGAAATATGAGTTAATAGGACTGGGGATTTCCGAAGCCACCATCAGTAAAACATGGCGACAAATAAGTGATGATTATTTTTTACGTTACTCTGCCGATGAAATTGCCTGGCATACCATCGCGATTGCCGCAACACCAAAAAGTGAATTACCTTTAGTGCTGTTACGCCCTCAAACCCAAAGAGGCAGTGTTGAAATTTTTGTTTATACAAAAAATGAAAACAACATCTTTTCATTGAGTGCCAATACGCTGGATCAACTGGGCCTGACTATTCTTGATGCACGCATTATCACTTTCGCCGTAACAGAAACCGAGCAATATGTACTCAACAGCTTTCAAGTACTCGAAAAATCGGGGGAAGCAATTAACGATTTGAGCAAAGAAATAGACATTTGTACCACCCTGAGAAATAATCTACTGCAGCTGAATGTCAAAAAACAAATCAATATTCGCCGGGAATCAAGGCAAGCCAAGCACTTCCCGATTACCAGCAAAGTTTTTTTTCATAAAGACCCACTCAGCAGATACACCATCATAGAACTGATAACCACAGACCAGCCAGGACTGTTAGCTTCTATCGGCCAATTGTTTAACGATTTAGAAATCCAATTACATGATGCAAAAATCACCACAATTGGTAGCCGGGTTGAAGATATGTTTTATGTATCTGATATGCAGCTTCGTCCCATTACAGACGAAAAAACCCTGCAAAAAATTAAATCCGAAATTCTCATGACTTTACAAACCGAATAAACAATCCCACTCAGTGAGAAGCCATCAACAGCCACAGACCAACGCAGACCTAAGTCTTTATCCTTTACAGGCAAAGACACTTTCATCGCACTGCCGATGCTGCCGACCACTGACTAAAACCGCATGATAGTGAGTGCCTATGCCCTCAGCTATACAGCTTTCACCCGGTCACCCTGACACAGCGCGATGCTCATAGCATCATCGCGCACTCCACTTGTTATCTATATTGAATACCCTGAGACCAGAACTTGAACTTCTCAGGTAGACTATTTACTTGGCGTACAAAATAACACAGAGCCAACCGTGGACAGATTCAGACACAGGTTCTGGGTTGTCCGGGCCTGGCAATTCATTCTTTCTTTTATTCTACTTTTTGTTACTCTGTAGTTTCTAACTGCTGATTTAACAAATCCCTCATGCATGAAGCGCCTTCCGATCATTTTACTGTTACCCCTGTAATGCTACGAGAAAAGAGCCAGCATAAATGGGGAGAAGACCTGTGGACACTGCGCGGAGTACTGCCCGGGCTCACTAAAGGCGAAATCAAACAGGCCGAATTGCAAGGCACATTATTTTTTTGCTTTGACCTTATCATCCAGTTATATCCCTTGCACTGTGCTGCTTACTATCAAAATTTGATCTCCGAACAGCCAAAAATCTATCTTGTTTGCAACGCTAATGAATCTGAATCCCCCCAACCCCTGTTGATGACAGTCGATTATGATGAAGCTGCCGCCTATATGGAAACCGGGGAACAGGTTTTCCATGCAGCACTTGCCGACGTTTTATGCGTCTGGCTGGAGCGTTTTGTATTAGCACATTATCGACCGAAAAAGCCCAAAAAACGACAGCGTGAACATTGGCATGAGTCAGAGCAACGCACATGAGCCGCCTACTAGAGCATGCCGGTAGTTTTTTGTCACGCTGGTCGCGCCGAAAACGGAATCAACAAGATTCAGACCAGCAACAACAGTCTCCGCTTATGGCTGATGATCTTGCCGAAACTCAACAGACAAACCCAGATAACCTATCCTTACCTGTCTGGCAACAGCAAGATGTGGATCCCGGCATCAAAAAACAGGCCTTAAAACGCATATTCCGGCAAGCTGAATTTAATCATCTAGATGGTTTAAATGACTATGACGAAGATTACACCACCTTCAGCAATCTAGGTGATGTCGTTACGGAACAAATGCGTCGGATGTTACGATTAGCCGAGCAAAAAAAGCACCCAGATACGCCATTACCCGCACCTGAGGCAGTGAGCCGGGAAAATGAGCCAGCATCTGATCAGGAGCCGGATAAAAACCATAACAATGAGGATAACAAGTTTGCATAAAGCCATACAACAAGCGGGTGATATCGACATCATACCTCTTGACCTGGTGGAATTTAATTCTGCCGGACGTTTGTTAATCATAGGAAGCGCACAACAAATCCAGGCGGTAACACCTCGTCTTGCCCCGCTGGATATTATGCTGGTCTGTGTTGACGAAGAAGATAAATCCAGACTTGAATCAAAGCTGATCATCCGGGACAAAATTCTGCACATTAGCGGTTGGATGGGGCAATTTACGGTTCAATTTGAGTCACAACAGTTATCCGTGGATCTGGTGCTGGACTTATCTGATCAGCCATTCTTGACCACCAAGGTATTGCCTTTGGGGTATTTTGCACCGCGTAACAATACTCAGCTATTAGCCGAAACTCTACAGCAACTACCGGCGCTCACAGGTACTTATGATAAACCCCAGTATTTTAATTATAAGGCTACAATTTGTGCGCACTCGCAACGCCAATTAGCGGGGTGTTC
This sequence comes from Methylococcaceae bacterium, assembly GCA_029937975.1. Lineage (GTDB taxonomy): Bacteria > Pseudomonadota > Gammaproteobacteria > Methylococcales > Methylomonadaceae > QPIN01. Next base: position 18,019 of record JAPYOW010000020.1, read on the forward strand.
TCAGTGTATTGATGCCTGCCCGGCTGAAGCAATCGTCAGTACAGGCGACACCGTGACTGTTAATCCAGCACTTTGTCAGGGCTGTGGCAGTTGTACCTCGGTCTGCCCATCCGGTGCCATGATGTACGCTTTGCCCGCTCTGGATGTCAGTGTCAATAGATTACGCAAGATGATCCAGGCCTGGTTTGAGCTTGAAATCACAGCACCACATATCCTTATCCATGACATGATGCATGGTCAAGCGCTGCTAGATAGCCTCGACGAAGGATTGCCGGCGCAAGTGATTACGTTTTCCATTGAAGAAATTGGCGCCTTGGGCATGCCATTCTGGTTGAGTGCATTAGCCTATGGCGCGGGCAGTGTTACCGTCTGGGATACCGCAAGTCATCCTGATCATGACTGGTTAGAAGTTCAGCATGAAATAAGCAAAACCAATCAAATTCTCGTAGGCTTAGGCTATCAGGCCGATGTTGTTAATTGGCTTAAAGACCCGGACAGCGGTCTACTGCTGGAACATTTATCCACCTCCAATATATTGTCCGGCATACCGGCAGCATCGTTTTCAGGCATCGATGAAAAACGACGCATGATTACCATGGCTTTAGACCATTTACATCAACATGCCCCCAAACCCATCGCAGTTTTGGCCTTGTCCAGTGACGCGGCTTTCGGTGAAATAAAGGTCAATAAATCAAGCTGTACCCTGTGTCATGCCTGTGTCACCGTGTGTCCTGTTGGCGCTGTGTCAGATGGTTTTGACCTGCCACAACTCAATTTTATTGAAGACCTGTGTGTACAATGCGGTTTATGTAAAACGGCCTGCCCTGAAAATGCAATTGCGTTAAAGCCCCAGTATGTATTTAACCGTGTACAAGCCCGTAAATTACGGTTATTACACGATGAACCGGTATTTCATTGCATCCATTGCCACGACCCCTTTGCCACCCAAAAAATGATTAACAACATGATCGATAAGTTAAAAAACCACGCCATGTTTCAAGGCCAAGCATTGGAACGATTAAAAATGTGTAAAGACTGTCGTGTCAAAGCCATGTTTAACGACACCCAAAAAACAGTGCCATGATGGATGAGAACACACTTTGGCGGACACAAACTTATGCTTTATTAGCACGTTTATTAGCCCAGGCGCCCGACCAACCGTTGCTTGACAACATCGCGGCTATTCAAGTGACCGAGCCTGAAAGTCCGATGGGTAAACAATGGGTACAATTGATGTCGAAGGCAAACCGCAGCGATGTGTCTGCCGTTGAGCAAGAATACCAGACTCTGTTTATCGGCATCACCCATGGTGAGTTAATACCTTATGGCTGTTATTATCAGACCGGTTTTTTAATGGAAGAACCGCTGGCCAATCTACGCACCGACCTGCTGCGCTTAGGTCTGGAACGACAGAAAAATACCGCGGAACCCGAAGATCATGCGGCTGCGCAATGCGATGTCATGCGTTTGTTATTGAGTGCAAAAGGCACACCGGTGATCCCCCCCGAGGTATTTTTCAATCAGCATTTACGGCCCTGGATACAGCAGTTTTTTGACGATATGCAGCAAGCCAATAGTGCCCGGTTTTATCAGTCTGTAGGACAGTTTGCAGCGACCTTTATGAGCCTGGAAGGCAAATTGCTGATGAGCTAAACCTGATAAGCTCTGAAGGTCAATTATCTCCGCCAACTGGACGGTAATATTACAACTTGCCTGAATAAGAAAGGTAAGACATAATCAAACCTTGAACATAAGGTGTGTGCTAAACAAACACCTTGCATGCGTTTACTACTGGGTAACACCCAACGCGGAGTAATCATATGAGCGATAAAAAAGTATTTTCCAGACGTGGTTTTCTAAGCTCGCTGACGGCAATCATGGGTAGCGCGTCTTTGTTAGCTGTGACATCACCCGGTATTGAAGCTGCACCCAAAAACCACGCAGCGGATGAAGATCAGCCGTTACCCGTGGCAAAAGGCTATCAACGCACCCCGCATGTTGATACCTATTATTCCCTTGCCGACCTTTAAACAAGAAAACGCATGAAATTAACAAAAAGGCAGTCCTGTGCAACGGCTCTTAACACCGGGGTAAATCGTCGCGTATTTCTAAAAGGTTCCGGCATTGCCGCTGGCGGTGCTGCATTCATGAGCCTGCTGCCCCCGGCAATGCTACAAAAAACAGTCGCTTCAGAAGACACACCGCAGGCGACGGATTTAGGTGATATCAAAAAAGTACGTAGTGTTTGCAGCCACTGCAGTGTTGGCTGCGGCGTGGTCGCGGAAGTACAAAATGGCGTCTGGATAGGTCAGGAACCCAGTTTTGAACATCCTTTCAATCTAGGTTCGCACTGTGCCAAAGGCGCATCATTACGTGAGCATGGTCATGGGGATAAACGCTTAAAATATCCACTCAAAAAAGTCGCCGGTCAATGGCAACGAATATCATGGCAGCAGGCGATTGATGAGATTGGCGATAAAATGTTGTCCATTCGTGAAAAATCTGGCCCGGACTCTGTGTACTGGTTAGGCAGCGCCAAACATAATAACGAACAAGCCTATTTATTCCGTAAATTTGCCGCCTTGTGGGGCACAAATAATGTCGATCATCAGGCGCGGATCTGTCATTCAACAACAGTCGCAGGAGTTGCTAATACCTGGGGCTATGGGGCTATGACCAACTCCTACAATGATATTCATAATGCCAAGGCAGTGTTCATTATCGGAGCCAACCCTGCTGAAGCACACCCGGTTTCTTTTCAGCACATTTTTCGCGCCAAAGAAAAAGGTGCGCCCATTATCGTGGTGGATCCACGATTCACACGCACTGCAGCCCATGCAGACCACTATATCAGTATCCGCCCAGGCAGTGATGTTGCGTTTGTCTGGGGGATGTTATGGCATATCTTTAAAAACAAGTGGGAAGATAAAGAATTTATCAAGCAACGTGTCTATGGCATGGATGAGATTCGTCAGGAAGTAGCCAACTGGGCGCCCGATGAAGTTGAGCGGGTGAGCGGTGCAAAAGAAATTGACGTTTTAAAAGCTGCGCAAACCATGGCCGAGCATCGGCCTGGCACCTTTATCTGGTGTATGGGGGGCACCCAGCATACCACCGGCAATAATAACACGCGGGCGTACTGTATCTTCCAGCTAGCACTCGGCAATATGGGGGTGTCGGGAGGCGGAACCAATATTTTTCGCGGTCATGACAATGTACAAGGCGCAACAGATTTAGGCGTGTTATCACATACTTTACCGGGATATTACGGTTTATCTGAAGGCGCGTGGAAACATTGGGCAAGAGTCTGGGACCTGGATTATGAGTGGATTAAAAACCGCTTTGACCACGTCAGTTACGAACAAGCTGGCGACAAAGCCGTTAGCCCGATGAACACCAAAGGCATTCCCGTTTCGCGATGGATTGACGGGGTGTTAGAAGACCCGGCGAATATTGCCCAAAACGATAATGTTCGCGCTATGGTCTTGTGGGGGCACGCGCCCAATAGTCAAACCCGAGGACCTGAAATGAAACTGGCGATGGAAAAACTCGATCTCATGGTCGTAGTTGATCCCTACCCGTCTATTTCTGCCGTAATGAGTGACCGTCAAGATGATCTCTATTTATTACCTGCTTCGACACAATTCGAAACCTATGGCTCATTGAGTTCATCCAATCGTTCGTTACAGTGGCGCCATAAAATTATCGAACCCTTGTTTGAGTCCAAGCCTGATCATGTGATCATGCATAAATTTGCCAGCAAACTAGGCTTTGCCGAACAATTGTTTAAACATATCAAAGTCAATGGCGAAGAGCCATTGATCGAAGATATTACCCGTGAATTTAACCGCGGTATGTGGACTATTGGCTACACCGGCCAGACACCCGAACGGCTGAAATTACAATCCGAGAATCTGCATACCTTTAATAAAACCACATTAAAGGCCGAAGGCGGCCCCTGTGATGGTGAATATTACGGCTTGCCCTGGCCTTGCTGGGGTACGGCCGAGATGAAACACCCCGGCACCCCGATCCTTTACGACACCAGTAAATCAATCGCTGATGGCGGCTTGACTTTCCGTGCGCGTTTTGGGGTTGAACACAATGGCGAAAACCTACTGGCAGAAGATTCATTCTCAGTAGACTCTGAGATTGAAGACGGTTACCCTGAGTTTACCGCTGAGATGCTAAAAAAGCTGGGCTGGTGGAATGCTCTGACCGCTGCTGAAAAAGTCGAGGCGGAAGGCAAAAACTGGAAGACTGATTTATCGGGTGGCATTCAACGGGTGGCCATTAAGCACGGTTGTGCTCCATTTGGCAATGCCAAGGCGCGAGCCATTGTCTGGCAGTTTCCTGACCCGGTACCCATACATCGCGAAGCCCTGTATACCAACCGGCGAGATCTGGTCGAAAAATACCCCACCTACGAAGATCGTCGTAGCTTTTATCGTTTGCCTACGCGTTATGGCTCGATTCAAGCAATAGATTTCAGCAAAGACTTTCCGTTAATTATGACCAGTGGTCGCCTGGTCGAATACGAAGGGGGCGGCGATGAAACCAGATCTAACCCCTGGCTGGCAGAGTTACAGCAAGATATGTTCGCTGAAATCAACCCGGCAGATGCCAATGACGCAGGCGTGAAACATGGCCAACAAGTATGGATTGATGGCCCCGAGGGGGGCAAAATCAAGGTGATGGCTTTTGTCACACCCCGGGTAGGCCGTGGTGTGGTCTTTATGCCGTTCCACTTTGGCGGTCACTTTCAGGGCAAGGATTTAACTGAAAACTATCCCGCAGGCACCGTACCTTATGTGCTGGGTGAATCATGTAATACAATATTTACCTATGGGTATGATTCAGTGACACAAATGCAGGAGACTAAAGTTTCTCTCTGTCGACTCCGCGCTGTCTAAATAAGGATAAAAAAATGGCTCGTATGAAGTTTTTATGTGATTCAGAACGTTGCATTGAATGTAACGCCTGTGTCACCGCCTGTAAGAATGAGCATGAAGTACCTTGGGGTATCAATCGCCGGCGGGTGGTCACTCTGGATGACGGTGTGCCCGGTGAAAAATCCATCTCGGTGGCATGCATGCACTGCAGTGATGCACCTTGTCAGGCCGTGTGTCCGGTCGATTGCTTTTACACCACAGAAGATGGTGTGGTTTTGCATGATAAAGATTTATGCATTGGCTGTGGTTATTGTTTTTATGCCTGCCCGTTTGGCGCACCTCAATATCCTCAAGAAGGTGCCTTTGGTGCACGCGGAAAAATGGATAAATGTACTTTCTGTGCCGGTGGACCTGAGACAGATAACTCACCCGAAGAATTGGAAAAATATGGCCGCAACCGTTTAGCGGAAGGTAAATTACCCCTGTGTGCTGAAATGTGTTCTACCAAAGCATTGCTGGCGGGAGATGGCAATATTGTGTCAGAGTTGTTCCGAAATCGTGTTGTCCGCCGTGAAGGTCGCCCAGAGGTATGGGGCTGGAACACAGCGTATAAAGACTAACATGAAATATTTGTTATTAATTATTTCACTGTCTGGCTTGAGTGCTTGTTATCAAGACAGCGATGTGGTTTTTCATCAGGCCGGTGTTTATAAAGGTCAAGTCGATTTACATAATGTCACTGCTGCAGATCATGAAGCCCTGCTGGCCGCGCGTTTTAATCAGGTACAAACCGATCGCTAATGGATATGGACATGGCTACCCGCAGGACATTAAATAAACGTAAAAAAATGATGACCTGGACAGCAATCATTATGTTGCTGGGGGTATTCTTATTGCCTATGACAGGCTATATCAGCACCGGTTTTGCCACCTCAGATAAGCCCGAGCAAGCAAGCAACCCACGGTCTGATTTTTGGCGTATGGTTAGAAATACTACCGCAGGTTATTCCTCCGTCACAGGCCGCGAAAGCAATGTACTGATCCAAGGTTCTGGGCAAAATTGGCGGCAGTTACGTAATGGCCCGATAGCCAAATATGGCAGCTGGCTGCTATCCGGCATGCTAGCTGTTCTGGCCTTGTTTTATAGTTATAGTGGTAAGGTTGCTATGACGCATCCACGCACGGGTCAGACAGTTGAACGCTGGACCTTTAAAGAGCGTCGCCTACACTGGATAACCACCGGATTATTTATCGTCTTATCTATAACAGGGCTTAGTTTGCTGTACGGTCGCGCCGTACTCATCCCCCTGTTTGGACATGATGGCTTTTCAGCCTATGCCGATATTGCTAAATTAACCCATAATATTTTGGGTCCGCTCTTTATGCTAGGGCTAATATCCATGCTTGTGAACTGGTTTAGTCAGAATTTGTTCAACCGTGTTGATTGGCAATGGTTTAAAGCTTTTGGAGGCATGCTAGGCGATAAACACCCTTCGGCAGAAAAGTTGAATGGCGGTGAAAAAATGTGGTTTTGGTCTTTAGCAACGGCCGGCGTAGCACTGTGCCTTTCCGGCTTGATCCTGGATTTCCCGAATTTCGACCAGGATCGCCAACTGCTGCAGATATCTCACCTCATACACGTGAGCACTGCATTGCTGTTGATTGCTTTTGCTTTTGGTCATATCTACATTGGTAGCATCGGTACTGAAGGTGCACTGGAAGGCATGGTGACTGGACATGTAGATACCGCATGGGCGAAGCAGCATCATGATTTATGGTTGAAAGAACTGCAAGAACAAGAACAGTCAGAAAAACCTGATTAATGAAAACATTGCAACAGTAGCGTCTAAACTGTCATCGCAAATGCTGCTAAGTTTATTTGCGATAATCATGTGCGTTAACTTGATATTTTGTTAACTTACTATAAACAGCTCTAGTCGATATTTCCATGAGTTCAGCAACCTTCTTGATATCACCTTGATGCTGCTCTAATGCAGTTTTTAAAAAGGTCTTTTCGACACTTTCTACTGCTTTTTCTTTCTGTTGTTTCCAGTCAAGTGTCAGGGCGTTGGAGCTCGATTCATCAATATCCAGCTTTAATTCGGTTATTTCAGAACCTGTACTGAATAATAAGCTACGTTCCAAAGTATTTTCCAACTCTCTCACATTACCAGGCCAAGAATAAGCTCGAATTTGCTGCATTACGCCACGACTTACAGTCTCTATCGTTTTGTTATGTTTTTTACTCATTCGTTGTAAAATCAAGTGTACTAATGCGAGTAAATCTTCCGGTCTTTCCACTAATGGCGGTATTTCAAGCTTCACCACATTGATTCGATAGTACAAATCATTACGAAACAGCCCTTGTTTTACTGTTTGTAGAAGATTGACGTTAGTTGCAGAAATAATACGAAGATCTACATGAATCGTCTGCTTTCCACCTACTCTTTCCATCTCTCCTTCTTGTATGACTCTTAATAAACGAGTTTGAGCAGCAGGTGATAATGAATTCACTTCATCTAAAAATAGTGTCCCCCCTTCGGCCCTTTCAAAAAAACCCTGATGAACGTCTATGGCACCGGTAAAGGCTCCTTTTTCATGACCAAACAAAATACTTTCTAATAAACTTTCAGGTATAGCACCGCAATTGATAGGTACAAAAGGTTTGTTATGGCGATCACTCATTGCATGTAGTGCTCTTGCCACCAGTTCCTTTCCTACACCGGTCTCCCCTTGAATTAATATAGTGGCTGAAGTTGGCGCAATCATTTCTATAGCTTCCAACACCTTTTTCATCTTTGCTGAATTGGCAATAATAACCGGAGGTTGCGATTTGTTAATCGGCTTTTTACTTTGTTTTCGCCATATCTTCAACATACTTTCTTCTATCCGAGTATGCAATGAATCAAAATCCTGCCTGGATTTATTGTTATTCCTGTCATCCCGGTATTCCAAGCCTTGGGCATTCAGTGATTGCTCCTGATTAAGATGAATATGAACTTCACAGCAACCATCATGCCGGGCAATACTCTTAGCAATTTCAACTTTAGCGTAACCAAAATTGCGGGCAGCAATCCCCCCAAACACACTGGATGTCATCCTGCATAACTCAGGAAAATTGACTACTTTTTCACCAAAAGGGCAGCGGCTATTACTCACCACTATCCGGTCCGGATTACTGGAAGTTAGTACAAAATTTCCACCTATATTATTTTTAAGCCCAAGAATTAATTGAATATAGTTCTCTATATCCAGTTTTTCTGCGCCGTTATAACTATCAGACCTATACACCTCTTCAAAAAAACACCCTGCCGTTCGCGCAATATACTCTATTAACTGCTCACTTTGTTCTTGTCCTAATTGCTCACTGGCATGCATTAGTTCAAGAATAAATGTTTGTAAAAAAGCAATCGGGGTTAAATCAGAAAGAGAAGTATTGGCCATGGCTTAAAATGAAGTTATTTTTCACAGATTGAACCACAGCCTCACAAGCCATGCAAAACATATTTATAAGCTATTGTTTTAAAAGTATTATTTATTTTAAATAACTGGTACAGATCATGCTCTTTAGTCATCATTGCAAGCGTTTTTACTGTGCATTCATCTTTCTGCCGAGCATTTTTGGTCGAAGAGATAAAGATGCATTACTTTTGCAATTTTTTATGGAAAATAAATCACAACCTTAGAGAAAGAAACATGATCAATGAAAAACCGCCTTTGGACCCACAACCCTTAAGTCCATATGTAGCCTGGGCAGGAAATCGAAATCGAGAACCTATTTTGAAGGTTTTGAAAGACAAATTACCGAAAGATTCAGGAAAAGTGCTGGAATTGGCGACAGGTAGTGGTATGCATATTAACTTTTTTGCTCCATATTTTAAGCATTTAAGCTTTTACCCTACTGACAAAGATATTGATGTTTTTGACAACATCAAAACCCTGAGGAAGCAACATAATAATGCCAATGTCTGCGATCCTGAGCAGATAGATTTAACTGACGCGGAATCAATCGCCCACGCAGGAGAGCCCAATACATTTTCTGCAATAATATGCATCAACATTTTTCAAGTAGCACCCATTCATATTGCCGCAGGGATGATGAGATGTGCTGCCGATCTACTGACCAAAAATGGATTCTTATTAATTTACGGACCTTTTCAAATTGAAGGTAAATGCACTACAGACTCAAACCAAAAATTTCATGATACTTTAAAATCCGCTGGCGTTACTGAATGGGGATTAAAAGATGTCGCTGATTTAAAAGTTATAGCAGCTAAGTATGGTCTGGTTTTAAAGGAACAAATCGATATGCCAACTAATAATTTCTCTCTTATTTTTGGCAAAACTTAATCACATTCAACTATCCATAACACACTGAGATTCTCATTATGTCAGCAATACTTAATCAAGTTTTACAAGCTAACCGTGAATATAGCAACAATTTTGATAAAGGTGATTTACCGATGCCTCCAGGTCGTCAATTTGCCATTTTAACCTGTATGGATGCCCGCCTTGATCCTGCTAAATATGCCGGTTTATCCGAAGGTGATGCCCATGTGATTCGTAATGCGGGAGGCCGGGCCAGTGCTGATGCGATTCGTTCTCTGGTTATTTCCTATAAATTATTGGGCACTCGAGAATGGTTCGTTATTCACCATACTGACTGCGGTATGGAAACATTTACCAACGAAATTATCAGTGATTTATTAGACAGTAGTTTAAAAACAGCTTCTGTTGATGCCGACGGCTGGCACGATTGCTGTGAAGGTCATGGCTCTGATGAAGGAAAACACATCAACTGGTTAACCATAAAAGACCAAGTTCAAAGTGTCACTGAAGATGTCATAAGAATTAAATCCAGCCCTTTAGTCCCTAAAGACATTCCAGTCTATGGTTATATTTATGATGTGAAATCAGGGCAATTAATTGAAGTTCCAGAAGCAACAACAGCGGGACAAGCAGTGTAATGAATAAACTTTGTGCCGCTGTCATACTCGGCGTCGGACCTGAAAGAGGTCTGGGTGCTACCCTAGCAAAATATTTTGCTGCCAAAGGTTTGCACGTTTACATTGCCGGCCGCAGTGAAGACAAACTTAAACTGATTGCTAATAAGCTGGTGAATAATGGCGGTAAAGTGACTGCCATTATTGCCGATGCAACTCAAGAACATGACATGCGTCATTTGTTTAATGTCATCAAAGACAGTGGTTCAATGTTGCAAATTGCTGTTTACAATGTAGACAGCAATATCCCTGCACCTATTTTAGAAACCGAAGCGGAAACTTTCACAAAGCTATGGCAGCAAAATTGTATGGGTGCTTTTTTATTTGCTAAAGAAGCCATTAATCTCATGCAGCCAAACCATCAAGGAAGCCTGATTTTTACCGGGGCCACTGCATCTTTACGTGCCAAGCCCCCCTTCACCGCTTTTGCCTCAGCTAAAGCCGCTTTAAGATCTCTGGCTCAAGGCCTAGCAAGAGAGTTTTCTGCTGATGGTATTCACGTTGTTCACGCTATCATTGACGGCGTCATCGATGGTGATCGAGCAGCACAACAATTCCCCCAATACTACAAAGAAAAAGGAAAAGACGGATTGTTACAATTGAATGCTATAGCTGAAACCTACTGGTCGATCCATTGCCAACACCCTAGTGCATGGACATATGAATTCGACCTTAGACCTTTTAAAGAACCTTTTTAGTAAAAATATGCCCGTATATCCATAGAAGGGGGATTTTAAACATTAAAATACTGTTTATTGC
>JAPYOW010000020.1:28772-31644 GCA_029937975.1 Methylococcaceae bacterium
CCCAATGATTGATAGTTATTATCTCTCATTAAAGTGTCCTGTTCCTTAGAGCAGGACAGTTGTTAAGGGACTGCCTTTTATTCCCTGAAATAAATTTTATATGCTTGATTTAAGTTTGTATTCAAAACCAATTTTTGGTTTTCTTACAAAACCCTACCAATGCAAGCATTAATGGTACCTCGATCAACACGCCTACAACAGTGGCTAAGGCTGCGCCTGATGATAAACCAAATAACATCACCGCCGTGGCAATCGCCACTTCAAAATGATTAGATGCACCAATAAGAGCTGAAGGTGCCGCATCTTCATAAGTAAACCCCCACCCTTTTGCCGCTATATAGGTGACTGAAAAGATCAGAATGGTTTGTAATGCTAAGGGAATTGCAATCCATAAAATGGTTAACGGGTTTTCAATAATGACATCCCCTTTAAATGAGAAAAGTAAAATCAGTGTCATCAACAAAGCGATAATAGTAATCGGCGTTAAAATGTGTAGAAACTTTTGCTCAAACCAGTCCAGACCTTTATGTGCCACAATCCATTTACGCGAAAAGTAACCCGCCAACAATGGCAATGCAACATAAATACTAATAGACAGTAAAAGAGCTTCCCAAGGTACCGGTAGTTGCCCTACGCCTAACAAAAAGCCGCCAATCACGCCGAATAAAACCAACATAACCAGCGAATTGATTGCAACCATCACCAGTGTATGTCCAGCATTTCCTTTAGCCAGATAGCCCCAGACTAATACCATCGCCGTACAAGGTGCCACGCCCAATAAAATACAGCCCGCCAAATAACTACGCCATAACGGCACTGTCATCATCTTTACACCTTCATGTATCACAACGGTGCCAGAGCCATAATGACTCCCCACGGGCAGGTCCAGTCCAAACGGCATTTTTACCAGATCAACCGCATCTGTGCCGATAAGTTGTTGAAACAACACTCCCAGAAACAGATAAGCGATGGCATACATGGTAAAAGGCTTGATAGCCCAATTAACAATCAGCGTCAGCGATACCGGTTTGATACTTTTTCCTGCTTTGACCACTTCCGCAAAATCAATTTTCACCATGATGGGATACATCATAAAAAACAGACACACAGCGATAGGAATGGAGACCACTGGCGCACCATTAACATTGATACTCATGCCATCTAGTGTTTTAGCGAATTCGGGGACATAAACACTTAGCAGAATACCTGTGCCAATACACAAGCTCACCCAAAGCGTCAGGTAACGTTCAAAAAAACCCATATTATGTTGTTTTTCAGTCATCCTTTTATCCTTAAGCTGTAAAGCTGCCAATTTTGTTAAGCTCAGCAGTCAGTTCTTCCGGAGTCATTGTTTCTAAGGGAAGTTCCAGCATTTTTTCAACACGTAACTTTAAAATAGAAAATGTTTGTTCAAAGGCTGCGATTTTTTCCTCATCTGTGCCTTCAACATGACCTGGGTCCGATACCCCCCAATGTGTCCGTACAACTTCAGTTAAATAAACAGGACAGCTTTCACCTGCTGCGTTATCACAAACGGTAATCACAATATCCATAGCTGTATCTTCAAAATCTTCCCATGATTGGCTTTGATAGCCTTCCGTTGGTAAATTATGGCGTTTTAAGGTTGCCAATGCCCCTGTATTAATTCTACCTATGGGATGACTACCTGCTGAAAAAGCTTTAAGCCTTCCCTGTCCTAAATGATTCACCAAGGCTTCGCCCATAACACTACGGCAAGAGTTGCCTGTACAAATTACAAAAACATTTAACATTGTGAGCCTACTATTATTTAACAAATTTAAAATACATTACGGAGTAAAAAAAGTTCTTTACAGTGATATTAAGGACCTAGCCACAACACGATAATTTCTTCTCTCCCTGTAAAGCAGGGTGACAAGCAAAGGCACTATCACTATTTGGTGTTATATCTTGGTCGTTAAAAGTTGGAATTTCATTAAGTGTATGAAAAGATTCCCAAGCAATACCTTGAAGGTCTGTAATCCCATGTTTATCAGACGGACTATAACAACAGACTGTTCCTTCCTGAGATAATTTCAGGCTAACGGGTCTAAGACATACCTGAGCAAGTTGGCACCTTCAGAACGACACACCGCTAAATATAGTATTACAGGGATCAGGTGACTGGAGCAATTACGATATGGTACTGAGATGGCACACTTAGCAACGATCATTTGAGTGATTTTGCTGAAAATATAGTGCGTGAAAACCCTGAAGTGTTGGCCGAGTTACGGCGCGAAAACAGCGTCGCGTAAGGGGTTTTAGCTGAATAAGGTGACAAATCTTCTACAAGTGACGAACGCAGAGACATTAAAATCTGCGTAAGTTATTGATTTAATGGTGGCGATACCGGGGATCGAACCTGGGACCTCGGGGTTATGAATCCCGAAATGTAAAATATAACCTAATTAAAACAAACACTTACTTCCTGTCATTTTCTAAAACTGCGTCACAAAACGTTGCACTGCGTGTCACTGACACCTCAAATCGTTGCAAAATCGTTGCACCTTTTCTACAACTATATCTCCGGGTTAATTCAAAGACCTTATACGCTATATGATAACAAGATACTCACCTCCCGGCGAATCATTAGCCTCCCTCGCGGGCTACTCACACACGCCGGATTGGCAAATTTCCCTACGCCTTATGGAGACTATCACCCCGTCCGGGGCTGACAGCGTTTGTCACATTAAGTCAGAACTAATACATCTAAAGTAACTTTAACTTATCAGAGACTAGCGATTACATCCCACCAGGAGGATCACTGGTAGACGATATTAGAGAATACAGGGGTTTTTAATAGTCATCGCCTTGCATATCTCCGGCTTCCAATGCGGCATGTGCCAGAAACATA
>JAPYOW010000021.1:0-11619 GCA_029937975.1 Methylococcaceae bacterium
AGCCGCCGCCACAAAGCGATAGACAAAAAAAATGCGGCTGTTAGGCCGCATTGAAGTGTACTTTTTAGGATAGCTATAATGAGTGCCCTCTTGAATCAGGGGGAAAGCATTTAAGTTGAGACTATTTTATAGCTAAACAGGTGTCTTGAAAATGTGGCATATCGACGCGTGACATATTGTCGCAATTAGTGCGCCGCCTACTCTTCAATGACAATGTGATGGCTAATCAGTGCAAATTCAGCCAGTGATAAAGCTTCAGCCCTGAGTGTCGGGTCAATGTTCATCTCTATCAACTGCGCTTCTGTCACCAGCTTTTTCAACGAGTTTCTGATGGTTTTACGACGCTGTGAAAACGCAGTGGTAACCACTTTATTTAACAGCTTGATATCGTCGATTTCCACAGGCGGCTGTTCATGTGGCGTTAGCTTGACGATCGCAGACATGACTTTTGGGACAGGGTCAAAGCTCTCCGGCGGCACGTCAAAGACCTTCTCAGTGGCGCAAAAATATTGCATCATCACGCTGAGACGACCATATTTTTTACTCCCGGGATCAGCACAAATTCTGTCCACGACTTCTTTTTGCAACATAAAGTGCATATCTTCAATGCAATAGGCATTATCCAATAAATGAAACAGTAAGGGCGTGGAGATGTTGTAAGGTAAATTACCAATAATCCGTAATTTTTCATCCTTTTTAACCAGAGCGGAAAAATCAAAATTTAACGCATCGCCACTGTGCAGCGTGAAATTTTCCCACTGCCTGAATTTTTCAGCCAGAAAGCTGACCAGATCCCGGTCCAGCTCAACAACATCCAGAATAATATTTTCCTGTAGTAAAGGCTCGGTGATTGCCCCTAAGCCCGGACCAATTTCAACCCAGTGTTCCCCGGCCTGAGCATGGATGTTGGCCAGGATATTGTAGATAATATTATGGTCCTGCAAAAAATTCTGACCAAAACGTTTACGTGCTTGATGTACCATACCTGTTACCCCTTCAGTCTATTTGATGCGACCATTTGCTGCGCAGTTTTAATGGCAAATTTCAAACTGCCTAAATTGGCTTTACCCGTACCAGCAAGGTCAAGCGCAGTCCCATGATCAACGGAAGTACGAATTACCGGTAAACCCAGCGTAATATTGACTGCCTCCCCAAAGCCCATATGTTTAAGTACGGGTAAACCCTGATCATGATACATAGCTAAAACAGCATCGGCTGTGGATAAGTATTTGGGGGTAAACAAAGTGTCTGCAGGCAGTGGACCCTGTAGATTCACACCTTGTCTGGACAAAGCTGCTAAGACCGGTTTAATAGTTTCAATTTCTTCCCGGCCTAAATGTCCTTCTTCACCGGCATGAGGGTTGAGCCCACAAACAAGGATAGCCGGATTTTCCAGACCAAATCGCTCCCGCAAGTCCTTATCCAATATTGAAATAACCCGGCTTAAACGTTCGCCAGTAATCGCGGCACTCACCTCGGATAAAGGCAGATGCGTGGTCACCAAGGCCACCCGTAAACCCGGTGTTGCCAACATCATCACGGGATGACCCCCCGTTATCTCGGCAATATATTCCGTATGCCCGCTAAAGCAGATCCCCGCATCATTGATCACCGCTTTATTAACAGGGGCGGTGACCATTGCATCAAACACCCCATCAATACAACCTTGCGTAGCAAGTCTTAAGGTTTCAATCACATAAGCGCTATGCGCAACATTCAGCTGTCCGCTGTATGCCTGGCTGGGTAACGCAACGGGAGACACCATTATGCTGCCCGCTTTATTCGCTTGAGCTGCCTTGTCAGGGTCAAAATGTTCAATCACAATGTCTAACTGTAATTGACGGGCACGTTGCTTTATCAGTTCAGGGTCGGCAATAACCACCAGTTGACATGACTGTTTTAGCTGAGCAAGTTGAATACATAAATCCGGGCCAATGCCAGCGGGTTCTCCAGATGTTAAAGCAATACGTTGTATTTTTGACACGATGTTATGAAATGATGGGACAGGTTCGCTATTTTACATGACACGGTGACGTCAGGAAAAAAAGTTCATTGAATATTTCCCGCTACTGCTCGACATGCAGCATGGTATTTCGCCTTACCGAGTCAGGCTCTGCGCCAGAAATCCAGAACAAAAGCGTAACTCGTTCGCCCTGATATGATGCAGCTTCCTTGAAATTCTGCTCGTAGCTTGATTTGTAACCAGGCATATCCTGCCCATGATGATGGTAATTGACGAAAAGCAGATTGCCTTATAGACTGAGCGGACATTTGTTGAGTTTTAAGATGACAGCTACAAAAATATTAGCGAAAATGAAACCAAGCTATACAGAAAAATATTTTACAAACGTCCCGCTATGGGGCTTCTCGCTAACGTATCAAATATCCGTATTGCAGCCATCTATCCTTATTTCCTCAATAAAAAAACCTTAAGCTTGGCAACTGTAAAGTATGCTTTTACTGATCACAGCAGGGGACTTGCTGAAGCCCGCTCACAAACATCAAGGCCTGCACAAAAATTGCCATTATTAGCCACTTCATGGGTAATGCTATTTATTTCAGACCTTGAATATCATCGCTAAATCCAAACAACTCACTGGCCTGCTAATCCAGCACGCACGCAATGACGGGACGAAGATGTGTGGTGTGACGGAGCGGGGCAGTTCTGTAGTTTGCTGAAAGCCATAGCCGCTGATAAACAGATGCCCATGTATCGGCAATCTCAGCGTTAGCACTGTGCAGGCACCCTATAAAAAGAGCCTCCCTAGCCACCCACGGTTACCGGCATGCAAAGCATGCACATGCCCGGCGCGAGCTTAAAGCAAAGCCTATGTTAGGCGAATTGTTAGACACTACTAAAAAAAACCGATAATGCAAAAAGCACAAACCATCAATAATTTTGCCACATTTGTAACCGGGCACCCCTGGTGGATTTTGTTCCTGACCTTAAGCGCAGTTTCCGTCATGTCCGCCGGATTAACCAGACTGGGCTTTGAGAATGACTACCGCGTCTACTTTAGTCAAGAAAATCCGCAACTACAGGCATTTAATGCAATACAGGATACCTATAACAAATCCGATTCGGTATTGTTTATCTTACAACCCGTTGAAAACACCGTTTTTACCCCGCAGACATTACAAGCCATCCACGAGTTGACAGAAAAATCCTGGCAAGTCCCTTTTTCAAGTCGGGTAGACTCCATTAGCAATTTTCAACATACTGAGGCCAAAGATGATGATTTGATCGTTGCAGATCTAGTGCCCTCCCGGCTATCGCCTCAGCAGATAGAGAAAATACAGCAAATAGCATTAAATGAACCGTTACTGCTAAACCGTCTGCTTTCACCTCAAGGACATGTCAGTGCGGTTAATGTCACTTTGCAATTACCAGGTAAAAGCCCTGACGAAACCATGCAAGTTGCCAGTGCTGTACGTGCTTTGGCCCGTGAGATAGAGAGTAACTATGCAGGAATGAAAATCCACATTACCGGCATGGCCATGCTGAGCAATGCCTTCAATGAATCCGCCTTAAACGATAATACCAGCCTGATTCCCATCATGTATGCCGTCGTGATGCTGGTTTTAATGCTCAGTTTTCGCTCACTCAGTGCCACCTTTGCGGTACTGCTATTAGTTATTTTTTCCATTTTTTCTGCCTTGGGTATCGCCGGTTGGTTAGGCTGGTTTTTAACCCCAACCTCGGCCATCTCACCGACGATTATTTTAACCATGGCGATTGCCGATTGTGTGCATCTGCTGATGACCCAGTTACATCACATGCGCATGGGACAGAGCAAAAAACAGGCCCTGCAGGAAAGCCTGAGAATTAACTTCCAACCGATTTTGTTAACCAGCCTGACCACCGCGATCGGGTTTTTAAGTATGAATTTTAGTGATGCCCCGCCGTTTAGAGATTTGGGTAATATAGTGGCGATCGGCGTCCTGTTGGCATGGTTTTTATCCATCAGCTTTTTACCCGCTCTGATGACAATTTTACCGATTAAGGCCCAGACCGGGAACGAATTCAGTCATAGTGCCATGCAAGGCCTTTCTGAATGGGTGATTCGTTGCCGTAAACCGCTATTGATGATTAATGGAATGATGGCAATAATCCTGATAGCTTTTGTCCCCCTTAATCAGCTCAATGATGAATTTGTAAACTATTTCGATAAAACCACCGAATTCAGACAAAGCACGGATTTTCTGATGGAAAATCTCGGTGGCATTTATAACATTGAATTTGCCATTGATGCCCCAGCCCCCGGTGCCATTAATGAGCCTGCATTTTTAAACAGTGTCGACCAACTTAAGCAGTGGCTGCTATCACAACCGCAAGTGATTCACGTCAATACAGTGACAGATATCTTCAAACGCTTGAATAAAAATATGCATGGCGATGACGCTGCATGGTATCGCTTGCCTGAATTAAGAGAATTGGCGGCGCAGTACCTGCTGCTCTATGAAATGTCATTGCCCTATGGACTGGATTTAAATGATCAGATCAATATTGATAAATCAGGTATTCGACTCATTGTCACGATTGAGAGTATGAGTTCTAATCAAATGCTGGCTTATGAAGCCACCATTCAACAATGGCTGGCTCAGCACATGAGCTCCTATGAGGTTAAATTAGCCAGCCCCATTTTGATGTTTTCCCATATCGGGAGTCGTAATATTGTGCGAATGCTGATCGGTTCGGTGCTGGCTCTGGTGCTTATTTCCATACTCCTGAGCCTGGCATTTAAATCTATTAAACTGGGATTGATTAGCCTAATACCCAACTTAGTTCCTGCCGGTATCGCTTTTGGCCTGTGGGGATTAACCCATGGCCAAATCGGACTGGGCTTATCCGTGGTTACCGGGATGACATTAGGTA
This sequence comes from Methylococcaceae bacterium, assembly GCA_029937975.1. Taxonomy (GTDB): domain Bacteria; phylum Pseudomonadota; class Gammaproteobacteria; order Methylococcales; family Methylomonadaceae; genus QPIN01. Next base: position 4,877 of record JAPYOW010000021.1, read on the forward strand.
TTGTCGTTGATGATACCGTGCACTTCATGAGTAAATACCGGCATGCCCGGGTAAATAAGCACATGCTCAAAGAAGATGCGGTACGCTATGCCTTTTCCACGGTAGGTCTGGCATTATGGATTACCTCCACCGTATTGGTTTGTGGCTTTATGGTATTAAGTTTGTCGCACTTTAGCATGAATGCCGATATGGGCTTAATGACCGCCATGACCATCGCGGTTGCTTTATTTTTAGACTTACTGTTTTTACCCCCTTTGTTGATGAGTATGGAGAAAAAATGAAACACCTGGGTTTGTTAATCATAGTCAGCTTATTTTCAGCCCCCGTTTTTGCCTTGACGGCGGCAGAAAAAGGGCTGCAAATCATCCTCGAACTGGATAAACGCGACACCGGTTTTGGCGATACCCAAGCCACTTTAACCATGCGCTTGATGAACAGAAAAGGCGGGCACAGTCTGAGATCGCTTAAAATAAACACCCTGGAAGTGATTGGAGACGGTGATAAAAGCCTGATTATTTTTCACACCCCGCGAGATATCAAGGGAACTGCATTTCTGAGTTACACCCATGCTCTGGTACCTGATGAGCAATGGTTATATCTGCCCGCCTTAAAACGGGTGAAACGTATTTCCTCCAGCAATAAATCCGGCCCCTTTTTAGGCAGTGAATATGCCTTTGAAGATTTAACCTCTTTTGAAGTCGCCAAGTATGATGCCAAATATCTACGCGATGAAACCATCGAGGGCATTGTCTGTTTTGTGATTGAATTGACCCCCAGATATGAGCATTCCGGATATACCAAACAATTAGCCTGGATCGATCAAGACCGATACATTGTGCTTAAAATCGATTATTACGACAGGAAATCCGCCCTGTTAAAAACGCAGTTATTTAGCCATTACCAACACTATCTTAATCAATACTGGCGAGCGGATGAACAATTAATGAGCAATCATCAAAATGGTAAAAGTACCGCTTTGCACTGGCAAGGTTATCACTTTGGCCTGGGGTTCACCGCGCGCAATTTTGATAAAAGCACCTTAAAACGTGCCCGATAATCTGGCATTTAATGGCGGCCAAAAACAGACCCTGCTATTAGCAATCCACTCGAAACTACAATTTGGCCTGATTTTAGTGTGTTTCTGTAGCATTAGCCCAATTGCTGCACTGGAAATTTCAGGCTACGGCGCCATTGAAAGTTTAAGTTTTTTTCATCCGCCTCTGGACCCTCAACAACACGCTCATTATTTATCTATCGCCATAGAACCCGAATTTTACCATGCCTGGGATGAGGGTCTGCAAAGCCTGGTTTTTGTGCCTTATTATCGGCTTTCGCAACATGACAGCTCGCGCAGCCATTTTGATATACGCGAATTAACCTGGTTAAAAGTGGCCGATGACTGGGAGCTTAAAGTAGGCATACGAAAAGAATTCTGGGGGGTCAGTGAAGCTCAGCATCTGGTTGATATCATCAATCAAACCGATTTAGTCGAAAACAGCGACACCGAAGACAAACTGGGTCAACCTATGATTAATCTATCGCTGATCCAGGACTGGGGCACCCTGGATTTATACTTATTAACGGGCTTTCAGACACGCACCTTTGCCGGCAGGGCTGGCAGATTGAGGTCATTTCCCGCAATAGATGTGGACGCTGAAGAGTTTGAAAAGCACGGTCTTGAAAAACATCTGGCCTATGCCTTCCGCTGGTCACATTCAGTGGCTAACTGGGATATCGGCATCTCTCATTTCTACGGTACCAGTCGTGACCCATCCCTAAGACGCAACATAGATAAGGCGGGACAAACACGTTTAATTCCTTATTATGAAATGATTCATCAAACCGGGCTAGATCTCCAGCTGACACTGGAAAGTGTATTATGGACGCTGGAAACCATTGTCCGTTCAGGTCAAGGAAAAACCTATTTTGCCAGCACCGCAGGTTTTGAATACAGCTTTTATAATTTATTGGGATCGGCACTGGATATAGGCATCGTCTCTGAGTATTTATATGATAGCCGGGGAAGCCATGCCCCCGTTGTTTTTCAGGATGATTTTTTAGTGGCACTCAGGTTTGCGCTGAACGACATACAAAGTACCGAACTGCTGGCAGGGGTTATTTTTGACCGGCGCCATCACACCCGGTTTTATAATATTGAAGCCAGCAGACGCTTGGGCGATCATTGGAAAATCGAGCTAGAAGCCCGTTTTTTTAGTGTGGGCGACAACCATGATCCCGCCTTTATTTTTAGAAAAGACGATCATTTACGTCTTGAACTTCGCTATTATTTTTAGCCCTTTGATGGCTCATTTTCACCTTAAGCACGGGCTTTATGCTTCTTGTTTTTTAGTTTATGCCCGCCCTTATATCCGACTACGTAGCAACTGATTTTTTAAAGTGAATTTAGTTTGAATATGGTGATAGAATAATGGGTTTTTATTATACTTTCTATGCAATTAATTAGGCACTTAACCCATCTGGGGCCATTGAAAGAAGGATGTGTTCTAAGCATAGGAAATTTTGATGGTGTGCATTCAGGCCACCAGACGGTCATCAAAAAACTGGCTGCGCAGGGTAAATCAATGAATTTACCGGTGGTGTTGATGCTGTTTGAGCCCCAGCCTCTGGAATTTTTCCTGGGTGACAATGCGCCTTCAAGATTGATGCGCTTACGTGAAAAAGTAATTCAACTTAAATTGCTACCAATTGATATGCTGTTGATAGTTAAATTCAACCAGCTTATTGCAAATTATAAAGCGGAAAATTTCATTAGTGATTTTCTGGTCAATAAGCTCAATGTGAAGCATTTGGTCATTGGCGATGATTTTCATTTTGGCAAGGCTCGCTGCGGAAATTTTGCCATGCTGCAAGAAAAAGGCTTAGAGTACGGTTTTAATGTTGAAAATACCCACTCCTACCTGGTTGAAGGGCACCGAGTGAGCAGTACATTAATCAGAGATGCTTTGGTTTCTGGTGACTTAGTTACCGCCAAACAGATGCTGGGCAGAGATTATTCAGTATGCGGTAGAGTCGCTCATGGTCAGCAACGAGGACGGACGATTGGCTTTCCGACGGCTAACATACAAATGTTTAGAAAAAACACACCCCTATCCGGTGTGTATGCCGTCACCATGACTGGAATCAATAATCAGGAAATAGCAGGTGTTGCCAATGTCGGTACCAGACCTACAATTGACGGTGGAAATAAAGTTATACTAGAAACTCACTTATTTGATTTTGATCAAGAAATATACGGTCAATATGTTGAAGTACATTTTAAACAAAAGATCAGAGATGAGGAGCGTTTTGATTCAATGCACCAACTCAAAACCCAAATAGAACAAGATATTATTATTGCCAAACAAATTTTAAATAGTTAACGAACAATGGATTACAAAAAAACTCTTAATTTACCCAAAACGGCGTTTCCAATGAAAGGAAATTTGGCTCAACGCGAACCAGAACGTTTAAAAAAGTGGACCGAAGCCGAGTTATATAAAAAAATCAGGGAAGAATTTGCCGGCAGGCCTAAATTCATTTTGCATGATGGCCCTCCTTATGCCAATGGTCCCATTCATATTGGCCATGCCGTTAATAAGGTACTAAAAGATATCATTATTAAATCCAAATCGCTGAATGGCTTTGACGCTCCTTATATACCCGGATGGGATTGTCATGGCTTACCTATTGAACTCATGGTGGAAAAGAAAATAGGTAAAGCCGGTGTTAAAGTCTCCCCGGCTGTTTTTCGTAAAGAATGCCGCGCGTATGCTGCAAAGCAGGTAAAACTTCAGAAAGAAGAGTTTATTCGCCTGGGTATTTTAGCGGAATGGGATAATCCCTATTTAACCATGGATTTTACCTTTGAAGCGGACATCGTTCGTTCCTTAGGAAAAATCGCCAGCAAAGGTCATTTGAGCAAAGGCGCCAAACCGGTACATTGGTGTACCGATTGCGGTTCTGCATTAGCCGAAGCTGAAGTCGAATACGAAGACAAACATTCCCCGGCCATTGATGTACGCTTTAAAGTCATTGATGAAGCTGCTTTTTTTGCTGCCTGTCATCACGCCCCTGAGCATCAGGGTAACGGCACATTATCCGTGGTCATCTGGACCACAACACCGTGGACACTACCTGCAAATCAGGGCGTCGCACTGCATCCAGAACTCGAATACGTTGTGGTGCAATGTGAAATTGATGGGCAACAAGAACGTTTAGTCCTTGCTGAGTCCTTATTAAAAGATGTGATGCATCGCTATGGCGCAGGCGAACACCATGTCATTGCTTATTGTAAAGGTAGCGCATTAGCACAACTAAAGCTGCAACATCCTTTTTATGACCGACAAGTCCCTATCGTATTGGGCAATCACGTCACCACCGAAGCCGGCACAGGTGCGGTACATACAGCCCCGGGACATGGCCAGGATGACTATGTGGTCGGTATGAATAATGGCCTGCCTATTGATAACCCTGTTGGCGCCAATGGTGTCTTTTTACCCAACACCCAGTTTTTTGCCGGTGAGCATGTATTTAGTGCCAATGAACATGTCCTGGAAGTATTAAAAGAACAGGGACAATTAGTCCATCACCAAGCCATTCTGCATAGCTACCCCCACTGCTGGCGCCATAAAACCCCGATTATTTTCAGAGCGACGCCACAATGGTTTATCGCTATGGATCAGCAAAAACTACGTGAACAAGCCTTGACCGAAGTCAAACGTATCAAATGGATACCTGACTGGGGACTGGCACGTATTGAAGGTATGCTTGAAGGCCGTCCGGACTGGTGTATCTCTCGCCAACGCACTTGGGGCGTGCCTATTGCCTTGTTTGTACATAAAGAAACCGGCGCGTTACACCCCCGCACACAAGAACTGATTGAAGATGTCGCAACACGTATTGAAACAAAAGGCATTGATGCCTGGTTTGAATTAAAGGCTGAAGAATTGCTTGGGGATGATGCGCAGCATTATGAAAAAATACAAGATACGCTGGATGTCTGGTTTGACTCGGGCGTCACCCATTCGGCGGTGCTCGACCGTCGTGAACAATTAAATTTTCCTGCCGACCTGTATTTAGAGGGTTCCGACCAACATCGAGGCTGGTTTCAGTCGTCTTTATTAGCGTCTACTGCCATGAATGACGTGGCCCCTTATAAAGCCGTATTAACGCATGGCTTTACCGTGGATGCCGAGGGCAAAAAAATGTCCAAGTCCAAGGGTAATGTAGTTGCACCTCAATCTATTATGAAATCCCTAGGCGCTGATGTCTTGCGCTTATGGGTCGCAGCAACCGATTATCGGGGTGAAATGAATGTTTCTGATGAAATTCTTAAACGCACCTCCGATGGCTATCGTCGCTTAAGAAATACCACCCGTTTCTTGTTATCAAATCTGGATGGCTTTGACCCTGCCTCCGACCAAGTGGCGGCCAAGGATATGCTGGCATTAGATCGCTGGGTTGTAGACCGGGCTTACCAGTTGCAACAAGAGGTGATCGAGGCTTATGAAGACTATCAATTTCAGCAAATCTACCAGAAAGTACATCATTTCTGCGCCATGGATCTAGGTAGCTTTTATCTTGATATTATTAAAGACCGCCAATACACCGCAAAAACCGATGGTCTGGCCCGACGTTCTGCACAAACGGCCATGTATCATGTCGTCGAAGCTTTAACGCGCTGGCTGGCTCCTATCATCAGCTATACCGCTGATGAAGTTTGGCACTTTATTCCTGGTGAGCGTAGCGACTCCATTTTTCTGGAAACCTGGTATGACGGCTTGTTTGAACTCGATAAAAATTCCACCATGGACCGTGCATTCTGGGAAAAAATCATGCTGGTGAGACCTGCGGTCAGTAAAGAAATTGAACAGTTACGATCAAAAGGCGAAATTGGTTCATCGCTCAATGCCGAAGTGGAATTGTATTGTAATGAAGAATATTTTTCGACCTTAAGCCAATTATCAAGTGAATTGCATTTTATTTTTATTAGCTCTGCCGCAACCCTGACAGAACAGAAATTCTGTCCAGAAAACGCCATCCAGACTGAGATTGAAGGCATTAAACTCAAAGTGACGCCCTCAGAACATAAAAAATGCGTTCGCTGCTGGCATCATCGCTATGATATTGGGGAGCATGCGACACATCCTGAGCTTTGCGGACGCTGCGTAGACAATATTGATGGTGACGGAGAAGTTCGTCAGTTTGCATAAAATATACACAACTTATCAGGTGCAAAATGCTTAAATGGTTATGGCTATCCCTCATCATTCTGCTACTGGACCAATGGAGCAAACTGACAATTGATAGTGCCATGCAGCTCTATGAATCCATTGCCATTCTGCCTTATTTCAACCTGACTTATGTCCGCAATGCCGGCGCTGCCTTTAGCTTCTTAAGCGAAGCGGGCGGCTGGCAGCGTTGGTTTTTTGCCGTCATGGCATTCGCTATCAGTCTGGTTTTGATCATCTGGATCCATCGCCTAAAATCCAATGAGACACTCATGGCAATCGCTTTATCATTTGTGCTGGGGGGAGCCGTCGGCAATCTGATTGACCGGCTTGCCTATGGTTATGTCATCGATTTTCTGGATGTCTATTATCAAACCTGGCACTGGCCTGCATTTAATGTGGCTGATATCGCTATTTCTTTAGGGGTGTTCTTAATGCTGCTAGAAAGCTTTGGCGTAGGCAGTCATTCAGCAACACAACAAGACCCCAAGGTTTGATTCCGCAACGCAGCTT
>JAPYOW010000021.1:11719-28266 GCA_029937975.1 Methylococcaceae bacterium
ACCCTGCAATACGCTGGCTTTGCACGGTTATTCCCCCACGGACCCTAAACATGAACGCCATCGTTCGTCACCTGCAGGGGAGTACTATAGAAAACATAAGAGAGCGATGTACTTTTGACGGGATAAACGCATGACACATCCATTCATAACCTCCCTGGCCTGACCTAAAGCAACACGGTACTGCTTCAGCTGCAACATTTGAAGTTTTTGCACCACCAGAATGCATTTTAAAACCCGACACGCACTGTTTTAATTCAAAAACACTATTAATTTCCGGTTCGCTAGCCCTTTTTATCGGTTTCAGATCAACCACCACTACTTTTTAACCGTTCTAGGGCTGAACATGCCCTCGCCTGAATAAAAATTCACCTAAAAAATAAACTAGGTACAAATTTTGCTTAAATAATGCAATTTAAACCAACAGTTCCCTTATGTAGTTGCAACTTTAAGATTTCAGGATAATTAAGTCATCGACTTATCAAAAATCATTATTTTTCAATGTGCAAGACCTGTCGTGGCCAACACTGTATTTCACTCAAAATCTCACGCATTGAAGTAACTACTCCTAAAATCCAGGAGAAAAAACGATGAGTCATTTTTTAGACCGTCTCAATTTTTTTAAGAAAGTTCAAAGCACCTTTTCCGGTGATCACGGCATTGTTACCAATGAAGACAGATCCGCCGAAGAGGGTTACCGTAATCGCTGGCGTTATGATAAAGTGGTGCGCTCCACGCATGGCGTCAATTGTACCGGTAGCTGCTCATGGAATATCCATGTTAAAAACGGTTTGGTTGCCTTTGAAATGCAAGCCACCGATTATCCCCGCACACGACCTGACCTACCCAATCATGAACCCCGCGGTTGCCCCCGAGGTGCCAGTTTTTCCTGGTACTTATACAGTCCATTAAGAGTTAAATACCCTTTAATTCGTGAACGTCTGGTTTCCCTTTACCGGGAAGAACGCGCGGCCGGCAAAGACCCTGTTGAGGCCTGGGGCGCTATTCAGGAAGATCCCGAAAAACGTAAAAAATATACTGCGGTTCGCGGTCTGGGTGGTTTTGTCCGGGCAGAATGGGAAGAAGTCACGGAAATCATTGCCGCCTCTAATGTCTACACCGCTAAAACGCATGGCCCTGACAGAATAGCGGGATTTTCCCCTATCCCTGCCATGTCGATGATCAGTTATGCCGCAGGTAGTCGTTATTTATCCCTGATTGGCGGCGCTTGTTTATCTTTTTATGATTGGTACTGTGATTTACCGCCGGCATCCCCTCAAACCTGGGGCGAACAAACAGATGTGCCTGAATCAGCGGACTGGTATAACTCGACTTACCTGGTCATCGCCGGTTCCAATTTACCGATGACCCGAACGCCTGATGCGCATTTCTTTGCTGAAGTACGCTACAAAGGTACTAAAGTCGTGGTTCTTTCGCCTGATTATGCAGAAAACGTTAAATTTGCTGATCTGTGGATGCCCGCTAAGCAGGGAACCGATGCCGCCATATTCTTGGCCATGGGACATGTTGCCTTAAAAGAATTCCATATCGATAGTCAAGACGTTTATTTTGAAGAATATGCCCGGACTTATACCGATATGCCTTTATTGGTTATTCTGGATCAGCATGAACAATCCTATGTCGGCGGTCGCTTTGTCCGCGCCTCTGATTTTGATAATGCTTTAGGTGAAGACAATAACCCCGACTGGAAAACCGTGGTGATTGATGAAAAATCCGGGGAGATATTTGCCCCGAATGGTTCGATCGGTTTCCGCTGGGGTGAAGACAAAAAATGGAACTTGCTGCCTAAAAAAGGCCACAAAAAAACCAAACCCAGACTGAGTCTGATTTTTGACAAAGACGATGTGGTCGAAGTCTTAATGCCTGATTTTCAATCCGGTATTGATGTGCCCATGCGACGCAATGTGCCGGTCAAGAAAATCACCCTGAATGGCAAAGAAACACTGGTTGCCACAGTATTTGATTTACAGCTGGCGCAATACGGTCTGGATCGTGGCCTGGGTGGCGATATTGCATCCGGTTATGACGATGCCAGCATCCCCAACACACCGGCCTGGGCGGAAAAAATCACCGGCGTTAAACAAGCCGACATCATCCGCAGTGGCCGTGAATTTGCTGACAATGCGGCGAAAACCATGGGTAAGTCCATGGTTATCGTGGGCGCAGGTTTGAACCACTGGTATCACAATGATATGAGCTACCGTGCAATTATGAACTTGTTACATATGTGTGGTTGTATCGGTCAAAGTGGCGGCGGCTGGTCGCATTATGTCGGTCAGGAAAAACTACGCCCGCAAGCGGGCTGGGCACCGGTGGCATTTGCTCTGGATTGGCAAAAACCCCCGCGTCATATGAATGGCACGACTTATTTCTATTTCCATACCGACCAGTGGCGTTATGAGAAAATTGATGCGGATGCTTTATTAACATCGACGGCATCGGATAAATATAAAGGCCATAATCTGGCTGATTATAATGTCGTGTCACAACGTCTGGGCTGGTTGCCTTCTGCACCGCACTTTAACAAAAACCCAATGCATATTGTTAAAGAGGCCGAAGCCGCAGGTGCCAAAGATGAAAAAGGCGTGGCGGATTATGTGGTCAAGCAATTAAAATCAGGCGATCTGGCCTTTGCCGCAGAAGACATTGATGCTCCGGAAAATCATCCGCGTAACCTGTTTGTCTGGCGCGCTAATTTAATTGGTTGTAGTGCCAAAGGCCATGAATATTTCCTTAAACATTTATTAGGCGCACAAAATGGCGTCATGCAAGATGTGGTGGCTGATGCCGAAGGTAAGGAAATCAAATGGCATAAAGATGCACCGATAGCCAAACTGGATTTGATGGTGGATATTAACTTCCGTCTGAATTCCACCGGCGCCTATTCAGACATCGTCTTACCGACCGCAACCTGGTATGAGAAAAACGATCTGAATACCACCGATATGCACCCCTTCATCCATCCTTTAACGCAAGCCGTTGACCCGGGTTGGGAGTCACGTTCTGACTGGCAGATCTTTAAAACCATTTCCAAGCGCTTTTCTGAATTGGCCGAAAAACATCTCGGCAAACAAAAAGATCTGGTTGCCTTGCCACTGTTACATGATACCCCCGCAGAATTAGGTCAGGCCATGGATGTTAAAGACTGGAAATATGGTGAGTGCGAACCGATTCCAGGTAAAACCCTACCGTTTTTAAAAGTGGTCGAACGGGATTTTGCCAATACCTACAAAAAATACACCGCCTTAGGCCCTTTATTAAAAGAACAAGGCAACAATGTAAAAGGTATCGACTGGAATACGGAAAAAGAATACGAACATCTGAAAGCCATCTGCTACACCATTAAAGACGAGGGTATTTCCAAAGGCATGCCTTCGCTGGAAGACGATATCAATGTCTGTGAAACAATCTTGACACTGGCACCGGAAACCAATGGTGAAGTGGCCGTTAGATCCTGGGAATCCTTAGCGGAAAAAACAGGCATTGACCACACCCATCTGGCACGCGCACGTGAAGATGAAAAAATCACTTTCCGTGATATTAAGGCACAACCGCGCAAGATTATTACCACACCGACCTGGAGTGGTATCGAATCAGAAAAGGTCAGCTATAACGCCTGTTATACCAATATCCATGAACATATCCCTTTCCGTACCTTAACAGGCCGCGCGCATTTCTATCATGACCATCAATGGATGCGTGATTTTGGCGAATCCTATTGCACCTATAGACCGGCGGTCAATACTAAATCCATGCCGGAAATGATAGAAAAACTGGGGGATAAGCCGTTCTTGAAATTAAACTGGATTACCCCGCATGGTAAATGGGGCATCCACAGTACTTATCACGACAATTTGCGCATGTTAAGTCTGTCCCGTGGCGGCCCGCATTTATGGATTTCTGAAACCGATGCCGAAAAAGTCGGTATTGAGGATAATGATTGGGTGGAAGCATTGAATATCAATGGTGCAACCATTGCCAGAGCGGTGGTCAGTCAACGTGTCCCTGACGGCATGACCTTGATGTATCACGCTCAGGAGAAGAACGTTAACGTTCCGGGGTCCAACACCACCGGCAAACGCGGCGGTATTTTAAACAGTGTCACGCGTGTTACCGTAAAACCCACGCATATGATTGGCGGATATGCCCAATTAAGTTACGGTTTTAACTATTACGGTACCGTTGGTTCGCAACGCGATGAATATGTGCTTTTACACAGAATAGATGATCAAGATATTCTGTGGATGGAAGAACCTTTAACAGATGAAAGGGAACAAACATTAAATCCAGAAGGTGTTCATCAGGCAGCATATACCTTTACAGATGACTCGGAGCGATAAATAATGAAAGTAAGAGCAAATTTCTCACTGGTGATGAATCTGGACAAATGTATTGGTTGCCATACCTGTTCCGTAACCTGTAAAAATGTCTGGACTAATCGTAAAGGCATGGAATATGTCTGGTTTAATAATGTGGAAACCAAACCCGGTATTGGTTACCCGAAAAACTGGGAAGATCAGGAAAAATGGAATGGCGGCTGGGAACTGGCCAAAGGAAAGCTACAGTTAAAATCAGGCAATAAGCGGAGTCTTTTGGCCAATATATTCAGCAATCCCAATATGCCGACGATTGATGATTATTATGAACCTTTCACTTATGATTATGCTGTTTTACAAAACAGTCCCTTAGTTGAAGCCACCCCAACGGCAAGACCCCGGTCTTTAATTGATGGCCAGCGCATGGAGAAAATTGAATGGGGACCTAACTGGGAAGATGATCTCGGCGGTAAATTCAAACATCGCAGTGAAGATGTTAACTTCAGCAATATGGAAAAACAGATTTACGGTGAATTTGAGCAAACCTTTTTGATGTATTTACCACGCATGTGTAACCATTGTATTAACCCTGCTTGTGTGGCTTCTTGCCCATCAGGGTCTTTATATAAGCGTGAAGAAGACGGCATTGTGTTAGTGGATCAGGATAAGTGCCGAAGCTGGCGCATGTGTATCAGTGCCTGTCCGTACAAAAAAATGTTCTATAACTGGGAATCGGGTAAAGCTGAAAAATGTACGGGTTGTTATCCCCGTGTGGAATCCGGTTTACCTACGGTGTGTTCTGAATCCTGTGTGGGTCGTATTCGCTACAACGGCATATTACTGTATGATGCCGACCGCATCAAAGAATTAGCCTCTGTGCCCGATGATCAAGATTTATATCAGGCTCAGCTGGATTTATTTTTGGATCCGAATGACCCTGAAGTTATTAAACAGGCCAAAATAGACGGTATTCCTGAGTCCTGGATGGAAGCGGCACGCCAATCCCCAATTTATAAACTGGCCGTAGAATGGAAAGTGGCTTTTCCATTACATCCTGAATTCCGTACCATGCCTATGGTCTGGTATGTACCACCGCTATCACCCGTGCAGTCTCAAATTGATCAGGGTAATCTGGCAACCAAACCGGATGGCGTTATTCCAAGCATTGAAACCTTGCGTTTGCCGATGAAATATTTAGCCAATATGTTCACTGCCGGTAAAGAAGAACCGATTGTGCTGGCCTTGAAACGTATGATTGCCATGCGCAGTTTTTTCCGTTCACTGCATGTGGAACAGAAAACCGATCTCTCCGTACTTGAAGAAGTGGGCTTAAGTGAAGATCAAGTGCGTGATATGTATCGCTATATGGCCATTGCCAATTATGAAGATCGCTATGTGATTCCGACCAGCCATGAAGAACTGCGTCAGGAAGACTTTTTAGGCTTCCAGGGCCAAAATGGTTTTGAATTTGGTAATGATGGTTGCAGTATTAGTCCCAATGCATCTTTATTCCCGGATAAACGCACTAAATCAGCGGATAGCCTGCAAGTGGTCGAATTCTTTCCTTATACCCCTGCGGCTAAAATTTCTGAGGGGGAAGGGGCATGATAGTATCAACCCAGGTTTACAAAATCATCTCTGTTCTGTTGCAATACCCCAAAAAAAATCTACAAGCCAACTGGGGTGAAATCAAGCAATTCAGTACTGAACTGCCGAATCTTAATGCAGAAGATAAAGCGATCATTGTTGGCTTCATCGACTGGGCTTCCGGCATTTCATTGACTAAATTACAGGCAGAATATGTCAATAATTTTGATATGACCGCTGAAAACTCGATGTATCTGACATATCATCTATTTGATGAGCAAGACCGGGAAAGAGGTCCTGCACTCATAGAGCTGGCTGAGTTATACAAGTCTACAGGCTTTGAAATAGGTGATGGTGAACTGCCCGACTACTTACCGCTGATTCTGGAATATGTTTCAACGATGGATGAAGAAGCCAGTGCACTGGCCTTTCTTCAACAAACCTCGCAAGCAGTCGACATTATTGCCACTAATCTGGAAAAAAATGAAAGCCCATATGCACCACTGGTCAGAATGGTGGCGCGTCATGGTCATGTAGTAGATATTGCAGCTTAGGACTCATTATGAATTTAATAAACTTTCTCTTCGGTGTTTATCCATACATCGCCCTGACTACTTTTCTATTAGGTAGTTTAATTCGCTTTGATAGAGAACAATACACCTGGAAAGCAGATTCCAGTCAATTGTTTGAAAAAGAATTATTACAAAAAGGTAGCATCCTGTTCCATATTGGCATCATCGCCCTGTTTTTTGGACATTTCGCAGGCTTGCTAACCCCTCACCAATGGTTTTTAAACTGGGGGGTCACAGATATGATGCACCAGACCATTGCTATCTGCCTGGGTGCAGCGTTTGGTAGTATTTGCATGATGGGCGGCGTGATCTTATGGAAACGTCGGATGTATAACCCCAGAGTCCGTGCTAACAGCCGCTTTATGGATATTTTTATTCTGGACTGGATATTAATCACTTTAAGCATCGGTTTACTGACCATTCCTGTCTCTATCTACCATGCCTTTAATGGTGATGCATCGATCATGATTAATTTATCGGAATGGGCACAAGCCATTATAGCGCTAAACCCCAGCCCTCACTTTCTGGATAGAGTGGATATTATTTACAAAGTGCATTTATTTTTTGGCATGAGTGTATTTTTGTTGTTTCCCTTCACACGTCTGGTGCATGTCTGGAGTATGCCATTAGGTTATATGTTCAGGCCTTACCAAATTGTACGCACTAAATTTGTTAAACAAAGATAAACATCTTTCCCATGCTCTGCGTCACAAGACCCAGAGCATGACTAAATTTCAACATTAAAACATAGACCACACGACCTTTCTATGGAGTTCAAATTCACAGACCCGGCCACAGACTTCTCCGATGCCCTAGAAGTCATCAACAGTTACCACATAGACTTTATTGCCAGAGGCGTAGGTTTATTAGTCCTGGCAAGAGAAATTAAACAGCATGGTATGAATGAAAACCGGGCCAATCAATGCATGGATATGTATTGCCATTACACCTCTGCCAATCACTTACACCATCAAGATGAAGAACTAGCCCTTTTCCCGGTATTGATTGACCAGTCCAACCTGGTCTTAGGCATGATAGAACGCTTAATGATGGATCATGAAGAAATTGAAGCCTCATGGGATTTATTGGCAGAAAAACTGAATAACCCTCAACTGATCAATGATTTTGATCAGTTTTTACAATTTGCCATGGATTTTGAAAAAATTCAAAGAGAGCATTTAACCCGTGAAGACCAGGACTTTGCCCCCCGAATGAAAGAAATATTGAGCGATGAGAATATACAACTCATAGGGCAAAAAATGTTTGAACTCAGACAAAAAAAATAAATTCAACCGGATGAGAGGCCCCCCCTATAACTTAAGCCACGGTTTTTACAGGTAATAATTGCATCTAGCTCCATTGCTGAAAGCGACCATTAAAAAATATTTTTTTATAATACTGTTACAAAAATTGTGGTAAAGTTAGCCGTTCATATTGTTTTGCAACACATTTTATATTCCTAAACCGTTGCCGGCCTTATGACAGAACATAACTATAACGAGGTTTACATTACATGAAATTATTAAAAAGTGCGGTCATAGCAACTACAATGGCAGTTTCCTTAGGAACATTTTCAACACCTTCTGAGGCTATCTGTCTGGGTATGGCATGCATGTACAACAGGATGACTCCGCTTCAGGCCATCATGGCGACTGAATATTCTGTGGATGACGTCATTACCCTAATTGATGACAACGCAGAGAAAGCGCCGATTCTTACAGCGATCAAAACTACCTTACGAGCAACTAAAGAAATTAATGCTAATGATAAAGTTGACCGTAATCGTATGCGTGCAAATGGTTCCATGAAAAAAGCCCGGAAATTTGTAAAAAAAGGAGATTTAGTGCAAGCGAAAGAACATTTGCTAGTCGCTAGAGAACGTTATAATGGTCTTAGAGATATGCTTGTGTTAAGTCAGGATGATAGAACATCACAACAGACCCACTTTTTAAATCGTATTTTAGGTACTGTTGACGAAGGTGCAGGAAAACGCACAAGCAACAAAAAATAATACGGTTAACCCCATCCTCAAATGCTATATATCCATATACATTGTGCGGGATGGGTTATGGCCCCGCTATTCTACCTGGCGACTGAAGTGAATTGGGGTCACACTCTCATAATGTAACCCCCGACTTTGCCAGTCTGCTTAACAGCCCTCATCTGAAAGATCTTATCTCTATACTCAACATAATACTTTTCATGCCTATGGCTTTCAGTGTCATTCTAGGCTTGATAAATAAACTGTTCCCGGTATGCCTACTAAGTACATAAGTCCCTAGCAAAGCTCTATCGCGAAACCCATTGCTGAACCAGAGATGCCTTGCGGCCGCTTAAAAACACCACACATGGTTAAGCACTGGTATATATACTTTGCTGTTTGTTGATCAGTTAACCATGTTAAGTGATCACGGGCGGTAATACGCTGGTTAAGTTACCGGAATACGGATTGACCAACCTGGGGGACCTGTAATAATTTGGTTTTGCTGGTTTCAGATTTGTTAACAGCCGAATATGTTTCAATACCTGCCACGTCAAATGCCGGGCTTCATTAATGATTAACACTGTATGTTTGGCTTACGCATGCATATCAAGCAAATACCGGTTAACACTCTAGCCTAATCCTTTTAGGATGCGCGTTGCTTATCGTTATCATAGTTAATTTTCAGCTCATCACCAACAGTTGCCCGTCGTTCATGCCCATTTATTGTGGGATTAAAAACCAGCGCTATCTCAATATTTTCCGGAAATTGTTATAATAGACAGTGGCATAGCCTTATTTTGCCTGTTCCCGCTTCCCCGGTTAATGCAACAAAATCGCTGACTTGATTCATCCCGTATAACAGATGTGCCATGCCTTCCTGATGATGTTCGCTCATGAAAATAAAATGAGGGTCTGGGGCTATGGCAAAGGTGGCTGCATTAAAATTAAAAAATGCCTGATACAAAGGTATAATTCTAAGCTAGATATTATGATTTACAAAGGTTACCCAAATGAGAAAATATAATCCAGACCCGGCTGTCAAAAAAGTGCGGTATATAACGTCAATTATCTATCTTCTGGTGCTAGGCTTTATTGTGGGCGGCAGCTATCTTCATCAGCAAGACGCTGATACAGCCAGTCAAACTGAGGACGCTGACATTATCTGGACAAATACCCCATAGTTTTATTGTTACCCGCCGCAGGCAGGGATATGAATTTAATAGCCTGTGGCTTTTGTCGCTACGCCTCTCCAGCTGCAGTCATGAGCGCACAGCACTAAATCCAGGCAGCCATACCCATGTTGAGACATCTTGAGCCACTTTCCACCCAGCCAACCCTTGCCCGCCTAGCCGGAAATTTACGATGAGAGTTGCTGTCTGTTTGTTCGCATTACCCGCTGAATCCTGATGTTCATCCTGCACAGCTCCAACAAAACCGAAAACCTGTTAGCTCACTTAACCACAGTGATTGAAAACATGCCCTTGTCAAACCCTCTGGCAGCAGAAACCTTTCTGATTCAAAGTCAGGGCATGGAACGCTGGTTATCACAGCAACTGGCCAACCATTTTAAGGTCTGGGCGAATTATCAGTTTTTATTTCCCGGTAAATTTTTCAGCAGCCTGGCGGCACAAATAGATGTGCAACTCAACGATGATTTTTTTGACAGAGATCTCATGTTATGGCGATTTGAGTCATTGCTACGTGAGCTAGACCAAGCCGAATACCCTCTATTACTGCATTATTTAAGCGGTGATAACATTGATTTAAAACGTTATCAACTGGCCAGTCAGCTCAGCCAGATTTTTGACCAGTATCAAATGATGCGCCCGGATATGCTGGCGCTTTGGCAAACAGGACACTTGCTTTATAAAACCGATAATGAACGTTGGCAATGTACATTATGGAAACTAATAACGCAGGCGACAGGGAACAAACATCGAGGCTCATTGTGGCAAGATGTGATTGATAAGCTCAATCAGAGCAAAGAACATGCTTATGCAAACGACCTGCCTGAACGCATTTTTGTATTTGGTTTAAATACGCTACCGCCCTTGTTTCTGGATTATCTGCAAGGCTTATCCAGACATTGTGACATCCATTTATTCCTCCTCAATCCGGCACAAGGCTACTGGGCCGATTTAGTCCATAAAAAATATCTGGCCGATGATGATAGGGAAGGCCACCCCTTGTTAGCAACACTGGGACAGCAGGGCCGGGAATTTCAGCAAATGTTGCTGGAGCAAGCCCATTTCAGCTATCAACCGGAAAGTTATCAGTCCGCAACCGGCACTCATAATTTACAACAGTTACAGAATGATATTTTAGACAATCAAACCACAGGACAGCCGTTAATAAAAGATCCGTCCATCCGTATTCATTCCTGTCATTCAAGACTGCGTGAAGTGGAAGTACTCAAGGATCAATTGCTTGATGCCCTGGAACAAGACAGCACTCTGGAATTACGTGACATTGTTATTATGGCTCCCGATATTCAGCAATATGCCCCTTTTATTGCTGCTGTATTTAGTGATATTCAACATGCCATTGCTGACCGTAGTTTAGCGCTGAGTAACACCCTCCTTGACAGCTTTATCCGCTTCTTAACACTCTCTCAAAGTCGTTTTGGCTGGCAGAGTGTGATGGATTTGCTGGAACAGCCTCAGGTTTTACATAAATTTTCCATTGCTGAATCAGAGCTGGAACTGATTAAACACTGGGTCTCCCATACCCAGGTCCGATGGGGGAAATCAGCCACGCATAAAAAACAATTAGGCCTGCCTGAATTCAGCCAGAATACCTGGCAGGCGACTTTAGATCGTTTATTGATGGGCTATGCAGTAGGCAATGATGACGCCTTTATCGATGAGGTTTTACCCTATGCTGATATAGAAGGTGTTTCCGCTTTAGTACTGGGCAGTCTTAATGATTTTATGCAACTGTTATTTAAAGCCAGTGATGAATTGAGTCAGGCCACTTCCTTAAGCCATTGGTGTACTCGTCTGCACTATTATGCCGATCATTTATTATCTGCCCCGACATCGGCGGCACAAAGCCAGCAACAACAGCTGTATGAACTATTGCAACAATTGCAAGAACCCGCTCAATACCATACTGAAAAGGTAAGTCTGGATGTCATCTTGGCCTGGTTGGCCGGCAGAATGTCTGAAAGCCAATCAGCCAACGGTTTTTTACGCGGACAATTAACTTTTTGTTCCATGTTACCGATGCGTTCCATCCCGTTTAAAGTCATTGCCTTATTGGGAATAAACGAAGGTGAATTTCCCAGCATAGACCGTTATCCCAATTTCGACTTAATCGGCCAGAATTTTCGTAAAGGTGATCGCTCCCGCCGAGCAGATGATCGCTATCAGTTTCTGGAAATCATCTTGTCGACCCGACAACAATTACACATTAGCTATATTGGACAATCCATTCAGCATAATACCGAGATTCCTCCTTCCGTAGTGCTCAGTGAGTTGTTAGAGGTATTGGAAAATCACTATCAATTGACCGATGTAATTTGCAAACACCCTTTACATGCTTTTAGCCCTCGCTATTTTAATCGCCAGACAGCGCTTTTTAGTTATTCACAAAGTGACTGTGATACCGCTATTTCTTTACAAAACAATCAACCCATCGTGGCACATTGGTGGCAAGGAAAACTTGCAAGCAAGACCGTAACCACCTTGGAAATTAATGATTTATTTGCTTTTTACCGGCATCCTCAGCAATACTTTTTTCAACAACAATTAGCGCTGCGTTATACCGGGCTATCGGCGCAAACAGAAGAGCGAGAACCTTTTGCGTTAAACCCCCTGAATGCCTACGCCATTAACCAGCAATGGATTGAACATGTGCTCACCAAGCAAACCTTTACTTTAAACAAATTACAGGCGCAAGGCTTATGGCTTTCCGGGGCTAGTGGTGAATTAGCCTTCAACGATCAACAACAGGCTATCATAAAATTTGCAGATTTAATCCAGCAGCAAAACCTGGGTACAAAGCAAGAGGATTATATGCTGGACTGCTCAGTCGGTGACTATCGTTTGATCGGTAATCTAACGAATATTTATCAGCATGGCAGCCTGATCTATCGCTATAGTTCATTAAAAGGTAAGGATTTTATGTTGGCCTGGCTGCATCATCTCCTGATTAATCAACTGCAAGCACAAAACACCCATCTACTTGCTATCGATGAGACTCTGGTTTTTCCTGCTGAATTGGCGAAAACAGAGCATTTAGCACAATTGATTGCTATTTTCCTGCAAGGCTTGCAACACCCCCATGCCTTTTTTACCGAGTCTTCCTTTGCATATATTAAGCAAGGGCTTAAGCTTAAACAAAGTCGTCGTACGACAAAACCCGCTATGCTAATGGCTGAAGAAATGCTACAAAAAGAAATCCTTTATGATGCTAATATGCGCCAGCTGTATCAAAATATTGAACCTGTGACGGAGATACTCAATGCCGATTTTGAAGCACTGTGTCAGCAGCTACTATTACCTGTCTGGGAACAACTGCAGTAAGTTCATACAACACTCAAAAAAACCCGTATCCGATCAACTACAGGCCGATATTTATTTTCAGCTCGCGTATGGCGGCGGCTGGATTCTCTCCTTTGCAGAGAATCACATTCCTTAAAAAAACCCATCTTAACGCCACAACAGCCATTCAGCTACCGCCGGCTCATTAACAGCAGCTTGACCTGGACTCACAGTGACAGGGTTATACGATGCCCTTTTTCTTTTTTATAGATGGATTTAAAGCAGCCAAGTATACTGGTCGATCAACAAGCATCGCAAAAAATTTCTCACGCTTCACCCTCTGTTAACCTTACCCATAAATATTCTCAACATGTCAGCACAATCAAATAAACGTCTGGTTTTAGTCGATGGCTCATCTTTTCTCTTTCGCGCCTATCATGCCGTGCCACCGCTAACCAACTCACAGGGTGAACCCACCAACGCTATCTTGGGGGTAGCTAACATGTTGCGTAGATTAATTGCCGATCATCGTACCGATTATTTTACGGTGGTATTTGATGCCCCTGGAAAAACATTCCGCCACGATTTATACGCGCAATACAAAGCCAATCGGCCACCTATGCCAGACGATTTGAGAGTACAAATAGAGCCCTTGCATCAATTAATTCAAGCCATGGGTTTACCTTTGATTATGGAATCGGGGGTCGAAGCAGATGATGTTTTAGGTGCCTTAGCTCAATACGCAGCCAGCGAAGGCTTTGAGGTGGTGATCTCTACCGGTGATAAAGATATGGCGCAACTGGTCAATGCCCAGATTACCCTGGAAAACACCATGTCCAATACCACCCTGGATGTGCAAGGCGTTTTTGATAAATTTGGGGTCAAACCTTGCCAGATTATTGATTACCTGGCCTTAATGGGCGATACATCTGATAACATTCCAGGCGTGCCTAAAGTAGGACCTAAAACCGCAGCCAAATGGTTAGGCCTCTATGAAACCTTAGAAAACTTAATCGACCATGCTGACCAAATTAAAGGCAAAGTGGGTGAAAACCTGCGAGCCAATCTGGAACAATTGCAGCTGTCTAAAGAACTTACTACGATTAAGTGTCACCTGAACTTACCCTACTCACTAGATGACCTGAAATGTCAGGATGTCGACAATGCTGAATTAAAACAGCAGCTCGAACACTTGGGTTTTACAGCCTGGATCAAGATGCTCAATGCACCTAGGCCGCAAGAATTGGTAGCAGACAATATGGCCGACAAGCCAAGTAATGCAATAGAAACCCACTATGAAACCATATTCACTCAAACCCATTTCAATGACTGGCTAGAAAAACTGAAGCAAGCCAAATTGTTTGCTTTTGATACAGAAACCACCAGTCTTAATTACACAGAAGCTGAAATTGTCGGCGTTTCCTTTGCAGTCGAGCCAGGTAAAGCAGCTTATATCCCGCTAGCGCATAACTATCCGGATGCACCCGAGCAGTTAAACAGGTCTGAAATTCTTCATGCACTCAAAGCTTTACTCGAAAACCCTAACAAACCCAAAGTGGGACAAAACCTGAAATATGATAGCAATGTACTGGCCAACTATGACATTGCAATACAAGGTATAGCACACGATACCATGCTGGAATCCTATGTCTATAACAGTACGGCAACCAAACATAACATGGATGATCTGGCTAAAAAATATTTAGGCCTGGACACTGTTCATTTTGAAGATATTGCGGGAAAAGGGGTCAAACAGCTCTTATTTTCAGACATCCCCATAGAGCAAGCCAGTCCTTATGCAGCAGAAGACGCGGATATTACCTTACGGCTACATCACACCTTGTCAGATAAATTAAAAAACCAGCCTCTATTGGAAAAGCTTTATCAGCAAATAGAAATCCCCTTAATTCCCGTTTTATCTCGCATTGAAAGAAACGGCGTATTAATAGATACCAGTATGCTGGCACAACAAAGTCTGGAACTGGCCAATCATATTGTTGCTCTGGAACAACATGCCCACGACCTTGCTGGACAAGTTTTCAACCTGGGTTCGCCTAAACAAATTCAGGAAATACTCTATGATCAACAACAACTACCGGTTTTAAAGAAAACCCCCAAAGGGCAACCCTCTACTGCTGAGTCGGTATTACAAGAACTGGCGAATGACTATCCATTACCTAAACTGATTCTTGAATATCGGAGTATGAGTAAACTCAAATCAACATATACCGATAAACTGCCACAACAAGTCAGTAGTAAAACAGGGCGCATTCATACTTCGTATCATCAAGCCGTCGCGGCAACGGGTAGACTGTCTTCATCAAACCCGAATCTACAGAACATTCCTATCCGTAGCGCTGAAGGCAAAAAAATAAGGGCCGCTTTTATTGCGGCCGAAGGCCATCAACTGATTGCCGCGGATTATTCACAAATTGAATTACGCATTATGGCGCATTTATCGGAAGATGAAGGCTTATTAGCCGCATTTGCCAGCGATATTGATATTCATAGCGCTACCGCTGCTGAAGTATTTGCAGTCAACATAGACCAAGTCACTACCGATTTACGTCGCTCGGCCAAAGCCATTAATTTTGGGCTGATTTACGGCATGTCTGCTTTTGGACTTGCGCAACAGCTGGGTATTAACCGGACTCAGGCACAGTCTTATATTAATTTATATTTTGACCGTTACCCGGGGGTTAAACAGTACATGAATACTATCCGCGAACAGGCCAAGCAACAGGGCTATGTAGAAACCTTATTGGGACGAAGATTGTATTTACCCGAAATTACATCACGTAATGCAGCCAGAAGACAATATGCTGAACGCACAGCAATAAATGCACCTATGCAAGGTACCGCCGCCGATATTATCAAAATAGCCATGATCAATGCCGATCAATGGCTACAGCAAAATCCATCAACGAATAAAATGATTATGCAGGTACATGATGAATTGGTTTTTGAAGTGATTGAAGATCAGGTCGACTCATTTTCTACTGCCATTAATAAAATCATGAGTTCAGCCATACAATTGAAAGTACCGCTCATCGTGGATATTGGCATAGGAAATAATTGGCATGAAGCACATTAGAATTACCGCCCTTTAACACAGCACTTTTTTATCTGCTATGCTCAGTTAGTACGGGTTAACCACTTATTGCTTGATTTTGATGGTCAGATACACTCAAACACGAACTCATTGCATTTGTTGAAACCATGCCGGCTTTCCCCAAAAGCGTATACGGCATCGTACAATTAAGTTCTGATGTTAATGCTTCGGCTAGCATAATCTGCTTTGCTGTTTGAGTTTAAAATGCCGAGAGCAGTAATATTTAATGCTATTCAAGCCAATATGAATAGCCGCACGTTGAATAGATGTGATTTTTTGCGGCAGTCCATAAAATGCAGAATTAATGACCTTCAATATCTTGACTGTCATGATCGGGTTACTTGCAATAAATACGGACTACCTCTTTAGCCATGATTGCTTATTACACTCGCTAACCACGGTATCTATTTCAAGAGTTGGGCCGCAAGCCTCTCCTTCATTTCGCATAAGGACTGACTATGAAATTTAAATTCT
>JAPYOW010000021.1:28366-31610 GCA_029937975.1 Methylococcaceae bacterium
GGCCGCAAGCCTCTCCTTCATTTCGCATAAGGACTGACTATGAAATTTAAATTCTGGGGTGTCAGAGGCTCTATAGCAACACCCGGACCCAGCACGGTTAAATATGGCGGAAATACAACCTGCATTGAAATCAGAACCGATGACGATGATTTAATCATTTTAGATGCTGGAACTGGCATTCATATGCTGGGACAACAACTCCTTCAGCAACTGCCTATTACAGCGCATATTTTTATCACACACACTCACTGGGACCACATTCAAGGCCTGCCCTTTTTTGCCCCCATTTTCATTCCTGGAAACAGCCTGAAACTATTTGGTGGCCTGGATCCCGTCACGCATGAGGGCATCGAGCGTGCACTCAATGTACAGCTACAAGACAGCTACTTCCCCGTTAGTGAGGCAGAACTTAATGCCTCGGTTGAATACAACACCATCAAAGCCGGTGAAACTATCCGCATTGGCAACGCCGAAATAACCTCCATCCTGCTCAGTCATTCCGGACTCAATTTTGGTTACCGGGTTGACTGTGACCATCAATCTCTATTTTTTACCGGAGATTATGAACCTTTACACAATATTTACCGACCTGAAGACAGCCAGTACGCCACCTCCCAAGCCTTTATCGATGACAAATTAAAAGACATTATATCGCTGATGCAGGGTGTTGATGCACTCATTATGGATGCATCCTACACCACCGAGGAATACCAGACTAAAACAGGCTGGGGACATGGTACATATAACCTGGCATTAAAACACGCAGCCCTCGCCAAAGTAAAAAAACTTTTTCTGACCCATCATGAGCCCACCCGAACGGACCAGCAACTGGAAAGTATTCATCAACAATTAATAACAAATAATCCCGTTATTAACTATGACATTATTCTGGCTCAGGAAGGGGTTGAAAATGTGTTTTAGCAGCCAGCCAGCAATGCAGGTTCCGCTGAATTTTTATTAACTATTCAAAGCCAAACCATTGATCAAGTACTGCATGAATTTCATCAACCCCGGTTTTTTTTAAGGAAGAAAACAACTGTAAAGAAACTGTCACATCAACCTCTAATAGCTCTTGTTGTACTTTTAGCAAAATATTCTTTGCCGCACCAAAATTTAATTTATCCGCCTTGGTTAATAAAATATGCAAAGGTAATTGCGTGTGTTCGCACCACTCAATCATTTGCATATCAAAGTCTGTGAGCGGGTGTCTGACATCCATGACTAAGACAATGCCACATAAAGCATCCCGCTTGTGCAGGTAATTTTCCATCATTCGATGCCACTGTTTCTTCACAGACAGAGGCACTTTCGCATAACCATAGCCAGGAAGATCTACAAATTTTCGTTGCTCATCAATTTCAAAAAAATTCAGCAACTGCGTTCTTCCCGGGGTCTTGCTAATACGAGCCAAGGCTTTTTGCCGGGTTAACGTATTGATAGCACTGGACTTCCCGGCATTGGACCTCCCTGCAAAAGCAACTTCTTTACCTTGGTCTTCGGGGGCATCAATAAGTTTAGGTGCACTATTGATAAATTTAGCTTGATGATAAACTGGATTCATCGTTATCTCGCGATTAAAGGATATTTCAGTTATTATATACTCCACACGGTTAGGCTTGAGCAATTAATGCTGGCTAATCTCTAATACACTGACTCCTTAAGAGGGAATATGATGATCAAAAAACTGCTTGCTTTCCCATTAATGCTTGCATTTGTAATGACCCCGACACTTGGCCAGGCAAAAGGGAACATCTCTGCTGGAGAATCTAAAGCCACTAATTGTATAAGCTGTCATGGTGGAAATGGTAATAGCATGATACCCACTTTTCCAAAGCTTGCCGGCCAACATGCTTCTTATACCGTTAGACAATTAAAAGACTTTAAAGATAGTGAAAGAAATTCGCCCATGATGGCTGCTATAGCCATTAACCTGGATGAACAGTCTATGGAAGATTTAGGCGCTTACTATGCCTCTCAAACCATTTCAGATAATCTTCCCCCGGTTATATTCTCAGACGATGATGATGATGACGAAGAAGCCGCTAACAGAAATAATCAGGAAGAACTGAAAACACTCATGTCTATAGGCGCTGACTTATACCGTAATGGTAATCTGAAGTCTAAAGTTTCAGCTTGTATCGCATGTCATGGGCCTAATGGTGAAGGTAACCTGCCTTCTTCATTTCCTGCAATCCGTAGCCAACATGCAGATTATCTAATTAAGGCACTCACTGATTTTAAAAAGGGTATTCGCACTAATTTACCCGATACCATGATGCATCTGATTGCTCAAAAAATGACTGAAAGAGAAATTAAAGCAGTCTCTTTCCATATTTCCATGATGAAATAAGTCCACGCGCGACTGCAGGCTAAAATGGCCTGCAGTCGCGCACAAACTACAGTTAAAATCAGGCAATCAGTTTGCTTTTAACACTATTTATTAAATATCCCCCCTGTTGAACAATATCCATGTTCAGCCGTCTTTTTTGATCGCTTTTTAACGCCATAGAGATTCTATCTAGGTTAAAAAAATCAACATGCTTGTCATTTCCATTATTATCTGGATTACCTTATTACGGAGATTTATAAAATGCTGAAAAACATAATATTGATTCTATTATTTTCATTATCATCAGCTTTACATGCGGAATCCCCCGGTTACGAAACCTTATCCCCCGCACAACCCACTCAAAACCAGGACAAAATAGAAATTATAGAATTTTTCTGGTACGGCTGCCCTCATTGCTATAGCTTTGAACCTGAATTGACTGAATGGTTAAAAACGCTGCCTGAAAATGTTGAATTCATTCGTCAACCTGCTATTTTCAGTAGCCTATGGGAAAAACATGCCAAGGCATATCTGGTGGCAGAAGCCTTAGGTGTGGTTGATAAAGTTCATGCTGATTTCTTTGATGCCATTCAAAATAAAAAACAAAAATTGACCAGCGAAGACCAGCTAGCTAATTTCTTTGTGGCTCATGGTGTAGATGAAACTCAATTCCGCAACACTTTTAATTCATTTTTAGTCGATGCCAAATTACGTCAGGCAAAGGCCATGGCCCCTCGTTATGGCATTACCGGAGTTCCGGCTATTATTATTAATGGCAAATATAAAACCACTGGCCCTTTAGCCGGGTCACAGAAACAAATGATCGAAATCATCAATCGTTTAATCCAGCAGGAAAGTCTGGCTAAATAATATTTTTTCCAACACTTTATAATGCATCGCTCAGGATTATTCTAT
>JAPYOW010000084.1 GCA_029937975.1 Methylococcaceae bacterium
CAAACATTTCAACAAAGTCAGAACCGGAAATAGTGAAAAATGGAACTTTGGCTTCGCCGGCAATAGCTCTTGCTAACAAAGTCTTACCTGTCCCGGGAGGGCCAACCATTAAGGCACCCCGTGGCACCATACCGCCTAATTTTTGATACTTAGCAGGATCCCTAAGAAAATCGACCATTTCCTCGACTTCCTGCTTGGCTTCATCACACCCAGCCACATCGGCAAAGGTAATTTTATTTTGTTCCTGATCAAGCATGCGCGCTTTACTTTTACCAAAGCCCATGGGTCCGCCACGACCACCGGCACCGCCGCCGCCGCCTTGCATCTGACGCATAAAAAACACCCAGACTGCAATCAATAGCAAAATAGGGCCAAATGACACCAACAGCGTCATCAGCATTGAAGGTTCTTCAGGTGGTTTAGCCTTAACCTCAACACCATTTGACAATAAATCATCAACCAGATGTATATCATCAGGCGCGTAAGTTTTAAATTTCTCTCCTGAATGCATTTTTCCGACAATGGAGTGATCATCGATGACAACTCGTTGTACTTGCCCGGCTTTTACCGACTCAAGAAAATGGGAGTAAGATACCGCACTATCGGTACGCGTGGAACGCGACCCAAAGTTATTAAAAACCGACATCAAAACAACGGCAATAACAACCCACAAAACTAAATTTTTAACCATATCGTTCAAGCTACGCGCTCCTGACCGGAACGGCCCTCATATTTAAAAAACAATTGATTATAGCAAAATACTTCTTTCAGCAACCTTTAAGTCGCATAAAAAAAATCTTATAATCACACTCAAATTACTCTTAACTATTATATATAGCTATAATTTTTTATTTAAACCCCTTAGCCAAAATATATACTTCATTACTTCTTGCTCTTGATGACTTTGGCTTCCTTATTATCACACTAGAGAAAGATTTTTCCACGTCTCTTTTATATTCGTCAAAACCAACACCCTGGAACATTTTTATCAAAAAAGTTCCTCCCTTTTGCAATACGGTTTGCGCTGTATCCAGTGCCAATTCGGCTAAATAAATTGACCTTGGCTGGTCCATGGCCTTATTTCCACTGATATTAGGTGCCATATCAGACATCACCAAATCAATGGCTGCACCATCAAGAAGCTTATATAGCGCATCTAGCACATCATCCTCTCTAAAATCACCCTGTATAAAATCCACGCCCTCTATGGGATCAATGTCCAACAAATCCAGAGCAATAACTTTATTTTTTTTCCCCACAATTTTGCTGGCATATTCTGACCAGCCACCGGGTGCAGCCCCTAAGTCTATGATATTCATACCAGGTTTAATAATTCTATCTTTTTCCTGAATTTCAATCAATTTAAAAGTAGAACGAGACCGGTACCCCATTGCCTGAGCCTTTTTTACATACTCATCATCAAAGTGCTCTTGCATCCATTGATTACTGCTTTTACTTCGCGCCATTTCGTTTGTAGTGTAGAATTAGATATTTTTATAGGAAATAGAATGGACCCTGCCAAAATCAAACAACTCAAAACTCAGGCACATTTATTAAAGCCTGTCATTATCATCGGGCAATCCGGCCTTACTGAAGCTGTACAGCAAGAAATTGAAATAACTTTAAATACTCACGAGCTGATCAAAATCAAAATTCGTGCTGATAGAGACGAAAGAAATCAAATTCGCGAACAAATACTGTCACAATCAAAAGCAGAACTTATTCAATCTATCGGCCAAGTCATTGTTATATTTCGGAAAAAGCCAGCACCTAAAGAAACAAAAAACACTGGCCCCAGAAGAAGATAAGACCTGCCTCTCGGCAATCAGGCCAACTGACACTACCATTAAGTCAAGACTGCACTTAATGGTTCCCTCCTCTCGAGAACAACAACCCTTTCGTCCTGAGCCTTTAAGCTACTGATTAAATATACTTAATAGAAAGGATTTCGTATTCTATATCACCAACCGGAGCCTTCACCATCACCACATCTTCAACTTCCTTGCCGATCAAGGCTCTGGCGATGGGTGAGCCGACTGAAATCCGACCTTCTTTAATGTCCGCTTCATCAACACCCACTATTTGATAAGTAACCACCTTATCTGTAACTATATCTTCAATTTCGACTGTCGCACCAAAAACCACCCTACCTCGGGCATCAACAGTAGTTACATCGATAATCTGGGCATTAGATAACTTTCCTTCAATATCTGATATGCGTCCTTCAGAAAAACTTTGCTGTTCCTTGGCCGCATGATATTCGGCATTTTCTTTTAAATCACCATGCGCCCTGGCTTCTGAAATTGCCGTAATTATTCTGGGTCTGGTCACATTTTTTAACTCATCCAGCTCCGCTTGCAATTTATTTGCACCATTGACGGTAAGAGGTATCTTATCCATTTTTAAGCTCCAAATCGTTTGATCCTTTTTGCCAAACTAATATAACGATAAAGGCTGACATACCGCCAGCCTTTTTTTAAATTTGTCATTATTCACCGCTGCTTTAACGCTTATCCGCTGAATTATACAATTTTCTATACCCTAGTGAACTAGGCTACGTCCTACAATGACTTTAAACTATTATGTAAATCTTGTAAGCAATTAACACTCCCGGCATCCAGCTCACCTAAAGCATAACACGCCGCTTTTGCCCCGGCCATCGTGGTGTAATACGCAACATGGTGCTGCAATGCCTCCCGGCGCATAGTAAATGAATCATTAATTGATTTCACACCTTCTGTGGTATTAACAATTAACTGGATCTGATCATTCTTAATCATATCAACCGTATTCGGCCGTCCTTCATTCACCTTATAAACCACTTCACATTCAACACCGGCATCTTTCAATATCTTTGCGGTTCCTTTGGTGGCGACTATCTGGTAATCTTTTTCTATCAGCATTTTAGCAATTTCAGGGGCTTTGCCTTTATCTGCTTCACGGACACTGATTAAAACCTTACCCGAAAGACTTAAATCTACACCCGCTGCCCGTTGTGCTTTTGCAAAAGCCTCGCCAAAGGTTTTACCTACCCCCATGACTTCCCCTGTGGATTTCATTTCAGGGCCTAACAAAGGATCAACGCCCGGAAATTTCACAAAAGGAAACACCGCTTCTTTTACCGAATAATAGCTAGGAATAACTTCTTGTGTACAGCCCTGTTCTTTCAAAGAAATGCCCGCCATACAGAGCGCCGCAATTTTAGCCAGAGGGTACCCCGTTGCTTTAGAAACAAAAGGCGCGGTTCTTGAAGCCCTGGGATTTACTTCCAGCACGTAAATCGTCTCACCTTGAATCGCAAATTGAGTATTCATTAGCCCTCTAACCCCAATAGCTTCTGCCATTTTGGCAACCTGCTCTCTAAGCTGATCCTGAAGGTGTTTTGGTAAATCATAAGGTGGAATAGAACAGGCGGAGTCACCTGAATGCACACCGGCTTGTTCAATATGCTCCATTAAACCGCCAATTAATACGGTTTCGCCATCATAGATAGCATCAACATCCATTTCTACCGCATCGTCAAGAAAACGATCCAGTAGTACCGGTGAATCATTGGAGACAGTCACAGCTTCTTTCATATAACGCCGTAAACCGTCCTCATTGATAACAATTTCCATGGCCCGCCCGCCCAAGACATAAGAGGGTCTTACCACTAAAGGGTAACCCAGTTCTTTCGCTTGCACTACCGCTTGATCTACGGATCTTGCCGTGGCATTAGGCGGTTGCTTTAGATTTAAACGTTCCAATAATTTCTGAAAGCGCTCTCTATCTTCTGCCAGATCAATAGAGTCTGGAGAGGTGCCTATAATCGGCGCACCTGCAGCCTCCAGGGCTCTAGCAAGTTTCAACGGTGTTTGCCCACCATATTGAACAATAACGCCTTTGGGTTTCTCCAGATGAATAATCTCAAGCACATCTTCCAGAGTTAAGGATTCAAAATATAAACGATCAGAGGTATCAAAATCAGTAGACACTGTCTCAGGGTTACAATTGATCATAATGGTTTCAAAACCATTTTCTCGTAACGCCAGCGCTGCATGCACACAGCAATAATCGAACTCAATCCCCTGCCCAATTCTATTCGGCCCACCGCCTAAGATAATAATTTTATCCTTATCTGATACATTGGCTTCACACTCTTCTTCATAGGTAGAGTATAAATAGGCAGTATCCGATGAAAATTCAGCCGCACATGAATCTATGCGTTTATAAACAGGTCGAATATTCTGTTTATGTCGTACATTTCTAACTTCTGACTCTTTAGTTTCTAATAACTTGGCCAGGCGCTGATCTGAAAAACCTTTGCGTTTTAAACGAAATAACTCACCTTCGGCTAAAGTGGCTAAGGTTTTCGTCGCCAAGGATTGCTCGGTCTCTACCAAATCACCAATTTGCGCCAGAAACCAGGGGTCAATTCGACTCGCCTCATGAATTTCATCAAAACTCAAACCACTCCGAAAGGCATCTGCCACATACCACAACCGCTCAGGGCCTGGGTGACGTAATTCTCTCTGAATGCGGTCGTGTATATTGTCCTGCTCCAGGTCGACAATTTCATCCAATCCACAAAAGCCAACTTCCAAGCCTCTCAAGGCCTTTTGTAAGGACTCCTGAAAAGTGCGTCCAATAGCCATCACCTCGCCTACTGACTTCATTTGCGTCGTTAAACGATCATCCGCTTGGGGGAATTTTTCGAAGGTAAACCGGGGAACTTTCGTCACCACGTAGTCTATGGTGGGCTCAAATGATGCCGGCGTTGCTCCGCCGGTAATTTCATTCTTTAATTCATCCAGGGTGTAACCCACTGCTAATTTGGCCGCCACCTTGGCAATCGGGAAACCGGTCGCTTTAGAAGCCAGTGCAGAGGATCGTGAAACGCGAGGATTCATTTCGATGACCACCATTCGCCCATCTTCAGGATTAATTGCAACCTGTACATTTGACCCCCCCGTATCCACACCAATTTCACGTAAAACGGCTACCGATACATTTCGTAAAATCTGGTATTCCTTATCCGTTAATGTTTGTGCAGGCGCAACGGTAATTGAGTCACCGGTATGTACTCCCATCGGGTCAAGGTTTTCGATCGAACAGACAATAATACAATTATCGTTCGTATCGCGGACCACTTCCATTTCGTATTCTTTCCAGCCTAATACGGATTCTTCAACCAACAATTCATCCGTGGGAGACAAATACAAGCCGCGTTCACAAATTTCGATAAACTCTTCTTTATTGTATGCAATCCCCCCACCACTGCCACCCATAGTAAACGAAGGACGAATAACCGTTGGATAGCCTACTTCTGCCTGTGCTGCAAAAGCTTCCTCCATGTTATGTGCTGTTTTGGAGCGTGCCACTTCAAAGCCCAATCTACCCATGGCCTTATTGAACAATTCTCGGTCTTCCGCCATATTAATGGCTTCTTTGCTGGCACCAATCATTTCGACATTGTACTTTGCCAAAACACCATGAGCATCAAGGTCCAAAGCACAATTTAATGCCGTTTGTCCGCCCATTGTGGGTAAAACAGCATCGGGACGTTCCTTCTCTATAATCTTTTCAACAGTTTGCCAATCAATGGGCTCAATATAAATGGCATCCGCCATTTCAGGGTCAGTCATAATCGTTGCCGGATTTGAATTGACCAGAATAACGCGATAACCTTCTTCTCTTAATGCTTTACATGCCTGAGTTCCTGAATAGTCAAACTCACAGGCTTGACCGATGACGATAGGGCCAGCACCTAATAATAAAATCGATTTTATGTCGGTTCTTTTTGGCATTTTTGTTAGATCACTCTGAATTATTTGTTAGCTAAATGGTAATTTTTCTGTATACAAAGAAAGCATCTCCAGCCGA
>JAPYOW010000085.1 GCA_029937975.1 Methylococcaceae bacterium
ACGCCGCTTGGGCTTATGCCTGTTTGCCAGCGGATCTGGCCACGGCACTCTGCTGTCTTTTTCTGCTAACCAACTAAGACCCAGTCGACAGCTCCAGACCATTAGACAAAAAAAAACCAGCAACTTTGCTGGTTTTTTTTTATTCTGCATTGTTAACAGCAGCTAGCCTACTAGCCACTGTTAACACACCTTGCATAGCAATAAACAGTCTGCACAATGTGCAGCGTTTGTTGATTGCCCGCTAGCGAAATATGACCTTATTTCAACAAGCCTAGCAACAAACCATTCAACTTATGCACAAATGCGGCAGGATCATCTAATTGTCCACCTTCACTCAAAATAGCCTGATCAAACAAAACGTTAGTAATATCAGAAAAACGCTCGTCATCTTGCTCATTTTTAATAGAAGTCACCAATGCATGGGTTGGATTAATTTCAAAAATAGGTTTGCTACCGCCCATACCCATCATATTCATTGACTGACCGGCCTCTTTCATAATACGTTCCATATTCAGGCTCATATCATGATCACCCGTAACCAGACAGGCAGGAGAATCAGTTAAACGATTAGTGACGCGTACTTCGCTCACTTTATCACCCAGGACTTCTTTCATTTGCTTAAGAATGGCTTCAAAATCCTTGGTGGTATCTTCTTTCTCTTTTTTCTCTTCTTCGGTGTCCAGCTTATCTAGATCTAACTCACCTTTGGCAACAGACTGCAGTTGTTTACCATCAAACTCTGTTAAATTAGAAATCAGCCATTCATCCACGCGATCAGCCATCAAGATAACTTCAATACCTTTTTTACGGAAGACTTCTAGATGTGGGCTGTTTTTTGCTGCTGAAAAACTATCGGCAGTCACATAATAAATTTTGTCCTGGCCTTCTTTCATTCGCTCTACATAACTTGCCAGCGATACATCTTGTTTCTCTTTGTCGGTATGAGTAGATGAAAAGCGTAACAATTTAGCAATAGCATCTTTGTTCTTTTGGTCTTCAATCACACCTTCTTTAATGACATTACCAAACTCTGACCAGAACTTTTCATACACCTCAGTATCTTTGCTCATGCTTCTCAACAAGCCCAATACTTTTTTAACCGCACCGGCTTTGATGGTACTGATCTGTTTACTTTGTTGCAGAATCTCTCTTGACACATTCAACGGTAATGCGTCCGCATCAATGACCCCACGTACAAAACGCAAATAACGTGGCATTAATTGCTCAGCATCATCCGTAATAAACACTTTACGAATATAAAGTTTTACCCCGTGCTTAGCGTCTCTGTCCCACATATCAAAAGGTGCACGCGCAGGTACATAAAGCAATAAAGTATATTCATTAGTGCCTTCTACTTTACTGTGTACATGAGTTAACGGATCTTGAAAATCATGTCCTACATGCTTATAAAATTCGTTATAGTCTTCCTCAGAAATTTCCTCTTTAGACTTGGTCCATAAGGCCGAAGCACTGTTGACTGTTTCATCTTCTACAGTCGCTGGAGCCGTTTCGTTGCCCTCTTCATCAGTTTCTGCAGGAATTTCTTTGTCCATAATAATAGGCAAGGAAATATGATCTGAGAATTTAGTAATGATAGAACGTAATCGATAATTGTCTAAAAACTCGTCTTCACCTTCTTTTAAATGTAAAACGACTTCGGTACCACGACTTGCCTTATCCACTGTTTCCAGTGTGTAATCACCCTCACCCGCTGACTCCCAGCGAACCGCTTCCGTTTCCCCGGCTTTACGGGTAGTCAATGTCACTTTATCAGAAACAATAAATGCAGAATAAAAACCCACGCCAAACTGACCAATCAATTCGCTGTCTTTAGCCTGATCACCGGTCAATTTCTCAAAAAACTGTTTGGTACCCGATTTTGCGATGGTGCCAATATGATCTTGCACCTCTTCCCGAGTCATACCGATACCGCTATCAGAAATAGTCACTGTACGGTCATCTTTATCAAAAGAAACACGAATATCTAAATCACTGTTCCCTTCATAAAGACTTTCATTAGATAAAGCTTCAAAACGTAACTTATCAACCGCATCCGAGCCATTGGAGATGAGTTCACGTAGAAAAATTTCTTTGTTACTGTACAAAGAATGAATCATCAAATGTAATAAATGTTTTACTTCAGTTTGAAACCCCAGGGTTTCTTTTTTTGCTTCAACAGTCATGGTCTGCTTTCCTTTATTTCAAATTTAATGCTGTTTATCTGGGGACATTTACTTTTTTTTCAAGAGATAGCAGCGAGTTTTAGTAATTCACTGCCCCTTTGAAAAACTTGTCAGACCCTGAAAATTGCGCCTGAAATGACTAAATTATTTGAATTTAATACCCTGCTTACTGACCACTTCATACTTGCCATTAGCCATGTAATTCCCTGTGCTGACACCGGTCACAGCGGTGCAATCGACCGGCCTTCAGAACCCTGAATAATCAGTAATTAAGGAAGCCGTCCAGTGTCATGCTGCTTTAAACAAGGGCCAAGCTTTCAGAACAAAAACCGAGCTTAGAACCTAGCCCGGCGGTTAAGGAACAACAGGAACAGGAAAAAATTAACCAGCAAGAGCAGGCGAAAGAAACAGAACTATGAAAAAAGACAATAATGACCCTGCTCTGCAGTTTGCAAGCGAATCAAGCAATCCACATCACATCCTCGCTCATTGCTCAACATCAGCGCTTAAATATCCACAATCCTATTTGCATCAAAGGCGTCCACCACCCTTCTGCCGACATAGCCCCTGGGATTACTTAATATTCTGGTCCCTGCAATACTATAGTCACCAGGGCTATGGATGTGGCCATGAAACCAGGCGTCAATTGCATGTGCATGAAACAGCTGTTCTAAATCATTACAGTAGGCTAACTTCTTTAATGACTTTGGAGCCTCATCCCAACTCCATGCCGTGGGGGCATGATGCGTAACGACAATGGTTTTACCCTCATGTGCCTGGGCCAATTCATTTTCCAGCCACTGTTTTGAGTGATGATGAAGTTCAGTAAAAACCTTTTGATTAAAAGCAATATCTTGATATTTGATTTTTCTGAAATCATTCAGGGTTTCTCCTAACGCGTAGGCCTTATCCTCACCTTCCAGAAACAAGTCCGTCCATAGACTGCATCCTATAAAGCGAATGCCCTTAAAAACATAGCTGTTGTTTTCCAGAAAATGTATCTGGGTACCTGCACATTCATCGCGTAAGCTTTGCAAGGTTTCCCAATACTCGTGTGAATAAAACTCATGATTCCCGGCCACATAGATGACGGGTTTTTGCAACCGTTTAAGCCATTTTACACCTTGTTTAAAAATACCAATATCACCCGCAGCAATGATTAACTCTGAATCATTGTCAGGTAAAACCAAGGGGCCAAACTCTAGGTGAATATCTGAAAAATAATTTATCCGCACAATTTCACTCTTTGACTAACACAGATAGAGTATAATTATCAATTATATCACCTAAGTCCTGATCGACACACCGCTCAATTCAAGGTGTAACAACTTTTCAATTTTTTAAAAAACATCATGTCAATTAGCCCAAGAAACCAAACCCACCCTGTCATGGTTGGCAATATTCAAGTCGGTGGTGGTGCGCCAATTGTTGTGCAATCCATGACTAACACCGATACGGCCGATATTGAAAAATCTGTCCAGCAAATAATGGAATTATCGATTGCCGGCTCAGAATTAGTGAGAGTCACCGTCAATACCGAGGAAGCTGCCAAAGCAGTCCCCGAAATTCACAATCGTCTGGTACAACAAGGTTTTTCCGTACCCATCGTCGGTGATTTCCACTTTAACGGCCATAAACTTTTAGCCAAATACCCCGGCTGTGCCGAGACTTTAGCAAAATATAGAATCAACCCGGGCAATGTTGGGCGAGGAAAAAGTCGCGACCCTCAATTTCAGCAAATGATTGAATTTGCCTGCCAGTACGATAAACCTGTGCGCATTGGTGTCAATGGCGGGAGTTTAGACCAATCTGTTCTCACCCGACTTCTGGATGAAAACAGGCTGCAAGAGAATCCTCTGGAATTAGCTGCCATTACCCGTCAAGCCATTATTATTTCAGCACTGGAAAGTGCCGCTAAAGCAGAGGAATATGGTCTGGGCAAAGATAAAATCATTTTATCCTGTAAAATTAGTAACGTACAGGAGCTCATCAGTATTTATCAAGACCTTGCCAGCCGCTGTGATTACGCATTACATCTAGGTTTAACAGAAGCCGGCATGGGCTCTAAAGGCATCGTCTCGTCTTCAGCCGCTTTATCTATACTGATGCAACAAGGCATTGGCGACACTATTCGTGTGTCATTAACCCCTGAGCCAGGGGGTGCCAGAACGACCGAAGTCGTGGTTGCTCAGGAAATGCTACAAACTATGGGCTTTCGTGCATTTACCCCGATGGTCATTGCCTGTCCGGGCTGTGGCAGAACAACCAGTGATTATTTTCAGAAACTGGCACAGGAAATTCAGTCTTTTTTACGCTCACATATGCCTATCTGGAAAGAACAATATAAAGGCGTAGAAGAAATGGAAGTCGCTGTGATGGGATGTGTGGTGAATGGTCCCGGAGAAAGTAAAAATGCCAATATCGGAATCAGCTTACCAGGAACCGGTGAAACGCCTGTTGCCCCCGTCTATGAAGATGGCAAGAAAACGGTAACATTAAAAGGCGACAAAATTGCTGAAGAATTTCAGGAGCTGGTGGTGCGCTATATTGATTCACATTACGGCACCCACTAAAAAATAGACCTTATCGGTAATCATATAGACTGGGTAGCGTACAACGAAACCCAGTCTATATCACCTGTTACAACTTACTCTATGGTAGTCCACATAGCAGCCAGTTTGCCTGATGCGATACCAAAACCCACACCTAAAGCCAAAGAAAACGAAATCAATAAACAAGGATTGTTCCAACCAAGATTCAAAAGAACTTCAGGTGTTAATACATCCGGTGTTTGTAAAAGATAACCAAAAGTTGCTGAATACCCTAATACAGTCGCTGGTATAGTTGCCAATGCTGGAATATTCGCAGCCAGACATGCAACCACTACCGTAACACATACGATAATCGCTGCCATAGCAGGAAATCCAAGTGCTGCATCAGGTGAAATATTTGTGATTTCTACCGCGGCATAAGTCGCCATAAGCACACCAAAAATACTACAAACTACAGTATTTTTTGCAGCAGCATCATCACCACCCAACGCAAAATAAGCTGCCCAAGAAATAGTTGCAACCCATATCAAGAAAACGCCACTAAGAGGTCCCACTGCTAAAAAAGTGGCTAACCCTGCCAAAACGCCGATACTCAAAGAGAGCGCTGTAAGACTATTCATATCTAAATCTCCAAAATGTTACCTCAAAAAAGTAGTTACTAAGGATCAAACATACCGGTTAAGTTCGGTGTCTAGCGTAGAAATACTGCTCTCACTTGAGTCATAACAAGTGTAAATTCATTCATACAATAGTTATCACTACAATAAAGACAAATACCACGTATAGAACCGGAGAAACCATGTGCTCGTCCTGAGTGATGTTTTATAGTGAGGCAACTACAAAACAGACCTAGGAAATCCTCCAAAAAAGAGTCTATTCGATGCCGGCTACTTGCTGTGATAGCAGTCATAACAGGCAAAAAAATTCTCTAAGCGATTTAAGCATACAAAAACAAAATAAGCAAAATTGAATCCTTGTTTTTGCCTTAATTGACAGAACAAAAACATCACCAGGACTTATCAAAATCGCAAAACTTGGGCTAAAGAAACAGGCACTTCGGTAAAAACAGCTAAAATCTTTAAACACC
>JAPYOW010000086.1 GCA_029937975.1 Methylococcaceae bacterium
AAGTATCTCATTTTTCTACTCCAGTCGTGTTTTGGAGACAGTAGAGCCCTGATAAGTTCAAAAACCCTTTACACTGTAGGTTTACTTTCTTATTTTATCTTTATTGTTTCTAACTTTTACCTAGTTACTTCCCGATACAGAAGGATCCGAAAATTTTACCTAATAAATCATCTGAACTAAACGTACCGGTAATTTCTGCCAGGCTGTTTTGGGCTTGCCTTAAATCTTCTGCGACCAATTCACCCGACTGGTTTTTTAATTGCTGTTTTGCACAAGCTATATATTGTTGACTTTCACTCAACGCTTCTATATGTCTTCGTCTCGCGATGAATACATCATCTGCCTCACCCTTAAAGCCCACACTTTTCTTCAAGTGTTCTGTTAACAACTCAATGCCGGTTTGTTGTTTGATCGAAAGATATATTTCACTGTGATGCTCCGACTCTATTATTTGAGCTTGCATGCCAGATAGGTCTATCTTGTTATAAACTTTGGTTATATCCAGGCCTGCTGGCAAAGTATTGAGAAGAGAGTCTGTTTCTGTCTCTGGATCTGTACTATCTATTATCAATAGAATTTTATCTGCTTGCCTGATTTCTTCATGTGCCCGGCGTATGCCTTCTTGTTCTACTATATTGTCACTTTCTCTCAAACCCGCTGTATCAATAATATGCAGTGGCATACCATCAATCTGTATTCTTTCTCTGAGGATGTCTCGTGTAGTTCCTGCAACTTCAGTCACAATAGCTGCTTCATGTCCGGTAAGCGCGTTGAGTAAACTCGATTTTCCTGCATTTGGTTTACCCGCTAAAACAATAGTCATACCATCTCGCAATAACCGTCCTTGTTGTGCCGTATTTTGTATCTTCTGAATTTTTTTTGAAATCTCATTGATTTTATTTTCAACTATTCCATCTGTTAAAAAATCAATTTCTTCATCAACAAAATCTATAGCCGCTTCGACATACATTCTCAGCTCAGTCAATTGATCGACTAATGCATTAATCTGTTTTGAGAACACACCTTGCATTGATTTTTGTGATGAACGCACAGATTGCTCTGTACTGCTTTCAATTAAATCTGCAACCGCTTCTGCTTGCGCTAAATCCAGTTTATTATTGAGAAAAGCTCTTTCGGTGAATTCACCCGGTTTTGCCATGCGAGCACCCAGACTGAGTACTCTTCTTAACAGCATGTCTAAAACAACGGTTCCGCCATGACCTTGCAGTTCAATGGTATCCTCGCCAGTATAGGAAGATGGATTCGGAAAATAGAGCAGAATGCCTGAGTCGATAACAGAACCGTCTTTATCGTTAAACGCGGTAAATAAAGCCTGTCGGGGAAGAAAGGATTTTGTTGTCAGATGTCCAGCAATTTGAGTAGCTAAAACGCCTGAAATTCTGATAATACCCACACCACCATTACCTGGTGGAGTGGCAATAGCAGCGATGGTATCTAAAGTATTTTGTGGCACAAGAAAATAAAAATATGTTCTCTCAGACTTTCTAATCTAATGCTTAGAAAATCCGAGAGTAAAAAAACTTATTATTTGCCTTCAGCTTCAATTTGACGGGTGATGTACCACTGCTGAAGAAATGATAAGGTGTTATTACAGACCCAATAAAATACCAGACCTGCTGGAAAAAACAAAAAGAAGACAGTGAAAATGATAGGAAACATTTTCATGACTTTGGCTTGTAAAGGATCAATCGGTGCAGGGTTTAAGCTTTGTTGAAGCTTCATGGTGATACCCATAATCACCGGTAAGACAAAGAATGGATCTTGCGCTGATAAATCCTGTATCCATAAAGTTAATCCTGCCTGACGTAATTCAACCGTTTCAATCAATACCCAATACAGCGATATAAATACAGGAATCTGCACTAAAATAGGCAGACAACCCCCCATGGGATTGACTTTTTCCTTTTTATACATAGCCATCATTTCAGTATTGAAACGTTGTCTATCATCGTCATACTTTTCTTTCAGTTCTTTAAGACGTGGCTGAATTTTACGCATCTTAGCCATAGAACGAAAACTGGCCTGAGATAATTTGAAAAACAATAATTTAATGGTCAGAGTCACGCCTAAAATAGATAAGCCCCAATTGCCGACATAACCATATATTTGATTCAGCAACCAATAAATAGGTTTACCAATAATAGTCAACCAACCGTAATCAACGGTTAATTCTAATCCAATGGCGATCTCTTCCATCATCGGCTGAATTTTTGGACCGGCAAACAAATGAGAAGTAAAAATAGCCTCTGTTTGAGGAGCCACTTCAAAAGCCGGTGAATAAGATCCAATCACATAACGAGAATCTTTTAATTTTTTGGTATAAAAATGATTTTCCTGATCAGCAGGTGGTACCCATGCAGAAGCAAAATAGTGCTGAATCATGGCACTCCAACCACCTAAAGTTGAAACACTGAGATTTTCATCTTCCATCTCTTCATAATCAACTTTTTGATACATGTCTTCAGCCGTGTATACCACACCACCGGCATAGGTTCTAATAAAAGTATTCCCTTTATCATCAACAAAAGGCACGCGTAATAATTGTGCATATTGTCTTCCGGACCACGCTTTTGATGTATTATTTTTTACTTTTTGGTCGACACTTATATCATAGCTACCGCGTTTAAAAATAAACGTTTTAGTAACTACCAAGCCTTGCTCATTAGTCCAGGTTAAAGGCACAGATAACGTATCTTCCCCTACCGCCATTTGATACTGATCTTTATCGCTGCGATACGAAGCATGATGATCAGGTGCAGTAGAAGAACCGGTATTAGCAATCAAACCACTTTGTGCTAAAAATAATTTTTCTAGATTAGCATTGAATAATCGAATGGGGCCTTCATCTTTTTCTTCAGGGTCCAAGCCAACCATTGAACGCAAATCATTGACCACCGTGTTTACTTTTTCACGGGGATGCTGCAATAAATCAAGATTACGTACCGTACCGCCCCGAGTATCAATTTCAAGAGAAAATACATCGGTAGTTACTGTAATAATCTTATCAGATGGCACTTCAAGCAATGGTACTGCTTCAAAACTTTGTCCAGAGGCATCCGTTTGAACACTGCCAGTTATTGGTAAATCGGCCGAAGAATCAATATCAGGTCGTTCTGATACCGTAGTAACAGGCTTGGGACCATAATCTATTTGCCAAGCTTCCCATACTAAATAAGAAGTCATCATTAAGGCAAGGACTAGTAGAACTCTCATGTTTTCCATTTTTTATTTACCAATTTTTCTGGAACAGGGTCAAGTCCCCCCTCATGGAAAGGGTGACATTTTAATAATCTTCTGAGTGTAAGGTATAAACCTTTGAGTGCGCCATGAAGCTGAATGGCCTCTTGACTATAACTTGAACAACTTGGATAAAAACGACATCTATTCCCAAGTAAAGGACTTATAAAATATTGATAAAACCTGATAAGTTTTATGAGCAGGTATTGCATTTATTTGCCAGTTTAAGCCAATGCTTATCTAATGACTTTTTTAATACAGCAGATGATGCTTTCGCAGCATCTCTTCTAGCCAAAACAACAATATCAATATTAATAAGCTGATGTTGTTGTTGTCTGAAGTTTTCCCTAACAGCCCTTTTAATCAAATTCCTTGTAACTGCTTTTCTGATATTCTTTTTTGCAATTGCAAGCCCTAACCTTGGGTAATCGTACTCATTTTTTATCGCCAATAATGTAAAAAGACTATCTGTCGATTTTACTGGGTTTTTAAACACCCTTTTATAATCAGCTGGTTTTCCTAATCTTACTTGAGTAGGAAAACTAAAACTTTTAGTTACCAATTACACTGTTAACGCTGCACGACCTTTTGCTCTACGAGCATTGATCACATTGCGGCCTCCCTTGGTTGCCATTCTTGCACGAAAACCGTGAGTTCTTGCACGCTTAATTTTACTGGGTTGATAAGTTCTTTTCATTGACCAAAGTCCTAAAAAATTGTTTAAACAAAAAACGGATAAAAAAGACGACGGATGATAAAATAAATTTATACAATCTGTCAATTATATTTAACCAAAGTTAACCAGTCATTGTACCATAAAAAAACTAACACAGATTGTTATTTAACTTGAAAATATACTTTGCACTGTGACACATGTGAGTTTTATAGTGTGTGTTGATTTACCGACTATTTAAAGTAGGAAGTAAAGATAAGTTTTATTTTACCTTACAGAAAAGCATATATAACTTTTAAAGTGCTCAAGAGTGAGCGCTACTCTATGTGCCCGGATAGGGTTAGCCGTAAATAAAAAGGAATAATTATTTATTTCAATACTTTACAGTAAAATACAGCGCGATAAGATCAGTTTTATACGTCGCCATTCCTGAGCACCAAGAGTCTTTAACTGAGCGAAATATAATTTACTCTCAATCCCCACCACCTTATTAATGTCAATAATATGAGCTCTATTTGGAATAACTGTTTATCCAAACTTGAAAATGAAATACCTTCCAGTGATTATAGTACCTGGATAAGGCCATTACAGGCGATTGAATCAAATAATAAACTTAAATTATTAGCACCTAACCGTTTTATTATTGATCATATAAAACAACACTTTATTACAAAAATTGAAGATGTTGTTTATGAATTTTCTAATGGTTCTTTGATCATACAATTCGAAATTGGCTCTAAAAAACCAACTGCACAGGCACCCGCAGGTTTACCCCGCAGAGCCCCCCCCCAACAAAACAAGAAACAATCCAGTTTTTTGAATAAAGCATTTTCTTTTGACAGTTTTGTAGAAGGAAAATCGAATCAATTAGCCAAAGCAGCTTCCCTTCAAGTCTCTGAAAACATTGGTAAAGCCTATAACCCTTTATTTATTTATGGAAGTTCTGGTTTAGGTAAAACACATCTGATGCATGCCATAGGTAATGCCGTCATTAATAAAAACCCTACAGCCAATGTAGTCTACCTGCATTCAGAAAAATTTGTA
This sequence comes from Methylococcaceae bacterium, assembly GCA_029937975.1. GTDB lineage: Bacteria > Pseudomonadota > Gammaproteobacteria > Methylococcales > Methylomonadaceae > QPIN01. The sequence continues at coordinate 4,976 of JAPYOW010000086.1, forward strand.
CAAGATATGGTACAGGCATTTCAACACAACACCATTGATGCGTTTAAAAAATATTATCGCAGCATTGATATTTTACTGATTGATGATATTCAATTTTTAGCCGGTAAAGAACGTTCTCAAGAAGAGTTTTTCCATACTTTTAACAACCTTTTAGACAAAAAACACCAGGTTGTATTAACTTGCGATAAATACCCCAAAGAAATAGAAGGTCTGGAAGATCGTTTGAAATCCAGATTTGGCTGGGGATTACCAGTGGCTATTGAACCGCCTGATTTAGAAACCAGAGCAGCCATTCTAATAAATAAAGCGAGTCAGGTTAATGTCGACCTACCTCATGAAGTTGCTTTTTTTATTGGTAAACGAATTCCCTCCAATGTCAGAGATTTAGAAGGTGCGTTAAGACGTGTTATTGCTAACGCTCAATTTACAGGACAGGATATTACCGTTGATTTTACAAAAGAAGCCTTGCATGACTTAATTTCATTACAAGATAAACTGGTAAATATCGACAATATTCAAAAAACAGTAGCGGAATATTTCAAAATTCGTATTGCGGATTTATCATCAAAAAGCCGTAGACAATCTATCACTCGCCCCCGACAAATAGCCATGTGCTTAGCACGAGAATTGACTTCACATAGCTACCCGGAAATTGGTGGTTCTTTTGGTGGAAGAGATCACACTACCGTTATTAATGCTTGCAAGCGCATCAAAGCATTAAAAGAATCTGATATCAAAGTGTCAGAAGACTATCAAAACCTTTTAAGATCCTTATCCCATTAATACAGTTTATGTGTATAAACTGTGATTTAACCACCTGTAATATTGTTGATCGGCTGTGTGGTT
>JAPYOW010000087.1 GCA_029937975.1 Methylococcaceae bacterium
TTTTATAAAAAAAGTAAATAATGAACAAGTTGTCAAAAGTATCAATTCTACTGCTGGGACTCTGCGTGATAACGGTCGTTAACGCTAATGAAAATCCTGTCGTGGAACTTGAGGTCATACAGGTTATTAGCGTCTCTCCAGTACAAGCAGGTGGTATTTCTATCGATAAAATACCTGCTAATGTGCAAACAGTCGGTGCAGAAGCACTTGAACAGGCACAAAGTTTGTCCATGGCTGAATATATGAATAAGTACATGGGAAGCATTAATATCAATGACGCGCAAAACAATCCTTTTCAACCTGATGTGCAATACCGGGGGTTTACCGCATCGCCTCTACTGGGGTTACCGCAAGGATTGGCTGTATACGTTAATGGCGTGCGTTTTAATGAACCTTTTGGTGATACCGTTAACTGGGATCTGATTCCGGAAGGCGCGATTGAGTCCATGGTATTACAACCTGCATCTAACCCTGCCTTTGGTCTAAACAGCCTGGGTGGCTCGATTACCTTAAATACCAAAACAGGCTTTTCTGCCCCGGGTCATACTGTTGAAGTTAGCGGGGGCTCCTGGGATAGACATTCTGAAGAAATCAGTAGTGGCTGGAATAATGGCACTTTCGGTTATTTCATTGATGCTAAATATTTTTCTGAAGAAGGCTGGCGGGATCATTCCAGAAGTGAAGTGATGCAAGGACTGGGTAGCTTTAACTGGCGGGGTGATGATTCCAGTCTGGATCTCACTTTAGCGGTTGCAGACAATGCCTTAAGAGGCAATGGCGCCGTGCCTGAAGAGTTACTTAGACTTGATCATAAAGCGGTGTTCACGCATCCCGATATTACCCGTAACAGGTTGTTTTTAGCTGCTTTGCAGGGGAGTAGCTGGATAAATGAGCATAGTGAATTGTCGGGTAATATGTATTTCAGACGCAATAAATCAAGATCATTTAATGGTGATGGCAGTGAGCTAGAAGAGTGTGATGCCCCTTTCCCTGGTTTCCTTTGTGAAGATGGTGACCCTCCCCCTGTTACTGATCTCAGTGGTGCCCCGATTCGTGTTAGTGACGCCTTTGATGGTGGTAGTATTAATACCTCGGAAACCATGCAACGTTCATTTGGTTTTGCTTTACAAACCGTTTTTGATTATCAGTTAGCAGAGCGGGATAATTATTTGTTAATGGGAGCCAGTTTTGACAGAGGCACTGTGCGTTTTAAAGCAGATACGGAACTGGGGGCGCTGAATGCTGATCGAAGTATTAACCCCTCGGGCACTTTTCTTGAAGAGTCAAAAGTGCGTCTGAATACGCAAACCGATACCTATTCTTTTTATCTAACAGATACCCTGACAGTGACTGATAAATTGGATGTTACGGTTTCAGCCAGATATAACCATAGCAGAATAGTGATGGAAGATCAGAATGGCACAGCCCTGAATGGTAACCATACCTTTGATCGAATAAACCCAGCCGCCGGTTTAACATACAGTTTGATGCCGGAATTTATTTTTTATGGCAATTATAGCGAAGCGACACGCGTACCCACCCCTGTAGAACTAAGTTGTGCTGACCCAGAGGCTCCTTGTAAATTACCGAATGCTTTTGTTTCTGACCCGCCATTGGAGCAGGTGGTGTCAACAACCTGGGAAGCCGGCTTCAGAGGATATTTTGATGATTTACTGGAGGGTGAATTAAACTGGAATATCGGTTTATTTCATACTATTAACAGTGATGATATTATTTTTCAAAGTACCAGCTCGGGGGCAACCAATGCCGGTTTTTTTGATAATATTGGTAAAACCAGAAGACGGGGTATTGAAGTAGGTTTATCCACGCATTTCTTTCAGCGCTGGCGTACATCTGTGAATTATTCATATATTGACGCACAGTTTATGACACCCTACAAATCGAGCAGTCCTGCCAACCCAAAAAGGGATGAAAATGACGATATTCAAGTGAAAAAAGGGGATAAGATACCGGGTATTCCCCAGCATTTGTTTAAATTTGCTACCGATTTTGCGCTGACACCGGCATGGACACTCGGCATGGATATGATCTATAACGGCAGACAATACTTAAGAGGCGATGAAGCTAACCTGAATAACAAATTAGGCGCTTATATGGTATTTAATTTATCCACAGAATACCGCTTTAACGAACATATTACTTTGTTTGGCAAGCTGGATAACGTATTTGATAGACGCTATAAAAACTTTGGTACGTATGGCGAAACCGGTGATGTTTTATCGGGCTTGGGTCTGGCTGAAAATGATGAGGCACAATTTGTCGGTATCGGAGCACCCAGAGCCGGATGGTTGGGTATTAAACTGAGTTTGTAAGCAATTAACCGGGTTTTATTGCTTATGCCCAGCTTCGGCTGACTCCCATTTAGCCAGGGAATACTAATGGCTAATAGGGTCATTATTGTTGGAGTGGGAAAATCCCCAGCGCTATGCAATGTCGGGAGTGTTTATCGCCATTTGCTGGGTACCTTAGCGGTCAGAGATTTAAGGATTTATCATCCAGCCCGGATGGCAAGGATGCAAAGCACCAGAAAACGTCTGAATTCATTATAGGTAGATCATCTATGCACCATCCCATCGCCGAAATATTTTCCCAAGGAGAGGAAGTGATAACCGGGCAGGTTGTTGATAGCAATGCGGCCTGGTTATCAGAAAAATTAGTACAAATGGGTTTCGTTATCTCTCGTCACACAGCCGTTGGCGATAAACTACAGGACCTGGCTGAGCTATTGCAAGAAATTTCAAGTCGGGCTGATCTCTGTATTTGCACCGGGGGATTAGGCCCGACGATTGATGACCTGACTGCAGAAGCTGTTGCTCTGGCATTTGGTCGCCCTTTGCTGTTAGACGTTGAAGCATTGGCAAGTATCGAACGCTATTTTAGCAGACGAAAACGAACCATGGCAGCGTCTAACCGCAAACAAGCCTATTTACCCGAAGGTTCGATACGCCTGGACAATGCCTGGGGGACTGCCCCCGGATTTGCCTTGCAAAATGGGCGATGCTGGTTTGTGTTTGTGCCCGGTGTCCCCTCAGAAATGAAACAAATGTTTACCGAGCAAGTCAAAACCAAACTGGAAAAACAATTTGTTCTGCAAGCAGACAGACTCATTACTATTAAAACTTTAGGCGTAGGGGAATCAGAATTACAACAGCAACTTAATACGTTTAATTTGCCTGAGGGTGTACGACTCAGTTTTAGGGCGGCTGTCTCGGAAGTGCAGGTTAAACTTTTATTTCCTGCTGATATGCCGGAAACAACACAAGAAAACTGTGTCAATCAATGCCTTGACTCCATCGGTGATGCCGTTTTTGCTGTCGATGAGCTAAATCAGTCAGACACACAACTGATGGATGTGATTGGTCAATTGATGCAAGCAGAAAAATATACCTTATCTGTTGTTGAAACGTTAACTCAAGGTTTGATTTCAGCCAAATGCCTCGGTCAGGAGTGGTTGCTGGCATCCTCTTATAAACCGATGCAAGTTATTAATAAACAAGACGATATCGCACAACGGGCTGTTGCTATTGCGCACAAGACCCGGCAGAAATATCGCACAGATTTAACCTTAGTCCAGATATATCAAACCGCCCCCAATCAATTTCATGATAAAGACCAGGGCATTGTTCTATATAATGTACTGATAACACCGGATCAGATAGTTCAGAAGACGATCACTGTCATGGGTTCAATAGAACAAAAACAAAATCGGGCGGCCATAAAAGCGCTGGATTTCTTAAGAAGAACTTTACAAAAAAAATGCCTTTAATACGACTCAATAATATCTCCATTGCTTTTGGAACGCATGCTTTATTACAACATTCAGAATTTCAACTGGATCCAGGGGAGAGGGTAGGTCTACTTGGGCGTAATGGCGAAGGTAAATCCACATTAATGAATATTATTGCTGGAAGAATTCTGCCCGATAATGGAGAAGTCTGGCGAGAACCTGAACTTAAACTCGCCTGGTTAGAGCAAATGCCAGACTTGGATGACGAAGCCACTGTCTATGATTCAGTGGCCAGTGGTTTGGGTGAGTTAGGTGACTGGATTTCACAATATCATCATTTATTGGAGACTATGGATGGCAGTGAACAATCTCTAAACCGCTTAGGCATTTTACAAAGTAAACTGGAAACGCATAATGGCTGGCATTTTCAGCAAACCGTAGAATCCACACTTTCCAAACTTAATTTACCGGCTGATGCAAAAATCAGTAGTTTGTCAGGGGGTTGGAAAAGACGAGTCGCATTGGCACAGGCACTGGTGATAGAACCTGAGGTACTGTTGCTGGATGAGCCTACCAACCATCTGGATTTTGAAAGTATTGCCTGGTTAGAGGAGCAAATGCTCGCTTTTCGTGGTGCTGTTTTATTTGTAACCCATGATAGAGCGTTCCTGCAAAAACTGGCTACCAGAATTGTAGATTTAGACCGGGGGCAATTAGTCTCATGGCCGGGTAATTATCAAGATTATCTGCGTCGTAAAGCGGCCGCATTAGAAGATGAAGCTAATCAAAATAACGAATTTGATAAAAAACTGGCAAAAGAAGAAGTCTGGATAAGACAAGGTATCAAAGCGCGGCGTACCAGAAATGAAGGTCGTGTCCGGGCCTTGAAAAAATTGCGGAATGAAAGATCCCAGCGAAGAAATGTACAAGGTACAACCAAGCTTAACCTGACTAAAGGTGAAGTATCGGGCAAAAAGGTCATTGAGGCTACCAATATCAGTTTTGGCTATGAAAACAAGCCAATAGTCAATAATTTCTCAGCACGAATTCAACGTGGCGATAAAATCGGCTTATTGGGTCCCAATGGTGCTGGCAAAACCACTTTATTGAAACTGTTGTTAAAACAACTCGAACCCACAACAGGTGAAATTGAACAGGGCACTAAATTACAAGTCGCCTACTTTGATCAATTAAGAGATCAACTCGATCCTGAAATGACGGTGGCAGATACCGTGGCTGATGGCAGCGAATTTATTGAAATCGGCAGTGAAAAAAGACATGTAATGTCGTATTTATCCGATTTTTTGTTTGCTCCTGCCCGCGCAAGGTCGCCAGTTAAAAGTTTATCGGGTGGTGAAAAAAATCGTTTATTACTGGCCCGGTTGTTTACCAAATCAGCCAACCTGATCATTATGGATGAACCGACCAATGATCTGGATTTAGAAACGCTGGAAATGCTGGAAGATAAGTTAGTTGGATATGAGGGCACTTTATTACTGGTAAGCCATGACCGGGCGTTTCTGGATAATGTAGTCACCAGTGTTTTTGTATTTGAAGGCGAAGGTAACATTAATGAATACATTGGTGGTTATGCTGAATGGTTTGAATTAGATAAACAACGGAAAAACCAGGCAATAGCTGACAAAGCGGCCAGTACAGCCAAAAAACAAAAACCAAAGTCTATTAAACAAAAGCTCAGTTACAAAGATCAAAAAGAATTAGAAAGGTTACCCGGATTAATTGAGCAGCTGGAAACCGAACAGGCACAGTTGACAGAACAAATCGGTGCAGCCGGTTTTTATAAACAAGAACATGATGCTGTTAAACAAACATTAGAACAACTAGAGAAAACGGAAAAAGAATTGGAACATGTTTATCTTAGATGGGATGAACTTGAGTCATTGCAAGATTAAATTGATTGCACGAAATGATAAATTACCTTATCATAGCCGGTTCTTCAACACTCGTTGAAGTCTGTTAGGAGAGCTGGCCGAGTGGCCGAAGGCGCACGCCTGGAAAGTGTGTATACGGTAACGTATCGAGGGTTCGAATCCCTCGCTCTCCGCCA
>JAPYOW010000022.1:0-2899 GCA_029937975.1 Methylococcaceae bacterium
CGCTGTTGGGTCAATAATAGACGTCGCCCGGTTTTCACTGGCGACTCTTATGGCATGTTATAGAAAGTATCGGTGCATGAAATAACAAGGTAGGACTCAAAGCACTGCAGACTCTTTCCTGCCCAGAATCTGAAGAAAGTCTGAGTAAAAATAATTTACCTCGTTGAGATGAAATTAATTATTTTAGCCCAGAGGATTATCTGGATCTATACCTTCCATAAAGGGTAAGCGTCTATCCTGATTGGTAATCTGGTAGACTTTACCCAACCAGTTATTGAACACTGCTTTTGCAGTATCCCGCCAGGTATTGTCTACGTGATCTATAATAGCGCTTTCCGGAAAGTCATCTAAAGGGCTATGGTCATTTTTAGCACATATCACATGTGCCTGATATGACGTTAAAATTTGCTTGGCTTCATCATCAAAATAATTTTCTGGAAAGGGCGGGTAACCCTTCCTTTCATCAGAGTAAAAACGCATCACTTCACGTTTATATTCCTTTAATAAACTAATCTCATCATATTCGGGATGACCTTGAAAAAACACCACCCGGATATTATCAGCAGTTACCGCCAGATGAACGCCAGCCTGTTGGCTTGCAGCTAACACTTTAAGTCCTTTTTGCTCCAGGTCATCCTGGTATATTTCATTAAAACGAGAATGTGGCACATCAAAACGGCTATTAATGTCTGCGACTAAAGGATGAGTTCTTTCAATCACTTTGTGCGAGAACACGCCCCAACGTTTTGCCGGTTGTGGTGTGCGCTTAATGCCATAGCAATATTCGATATAAGCATGTGTCGCCAGGCATGAACATAGAATCGACGTAACATTTTGTTTCGCCCAGTCAAAAACTTCAGTCAAAGGTTGCCAAAAACCTTCTTCTGATAAATGATCATGCGTGACATTGGCACCACTAATAATTAAGGCATCGAGTCCATCGCGTTTTATTTCAGCAAAAGACTCATAGTACTGGGCAATATGGGCGGTTGCTTCAGGCCCTCTTTCTAAGCCCTCGATGGTAAAAGGATGAACATGGAATTGAGCAATCTGGTTACATGCTCCAACCAGACGGAAAAATTGTCGTTCGGTCGCTTCAAGTGCCGCATCAGGCATGATATTGAGCAAGCCGATATGTAATTCTCGAATATGCTGATGCTTGGCACGATCAGGTTTCAATATTTCTTCGCCTTCTTCCACAAGGCGTTGAAAAGTAGGTAAAGCGGTATGAGCAACTAAAGGCATATTAATCTTCCTTTAGCGTGTCGGCAATGAGTTGCATAAATTCAGCTTCATTTGAGACTTGTGCTGCCTCATTAGCATCGATGGTATACCCATATTGATCTGCAATGGCTTGATAACGAGGGACGCGGGATTTAAATAACTCAGGGAAAACCCAGGAAACAAAGTCATCAGGAGAGATTAAGTCAGCACTACTGTATTGCTGACGGTCCATATACTCTGCCAGCTTCTCATCTAAAAACTCTTCTCTATAGTACAATGGCTTAGGATCTGTTTTAGCGCGTGTAATGATAGTCTGTTCTAAACAAGGCGGGATTTTAATATAAATAATCAGCGAGTGTTGCGCTAAATTTTCCAAGACATCTGCTCTATCCAGCTCACAAACACTTCCCCCCGCATCATTCAAAAAATGCTTATACCCATAAATATCTTCTGCTTTGTAGATAAACTCAGGAACATCATTAAGTGCAGCGACTTCTGCTTGATAATGCAATACCTGTCTTCGTTTAAATTCCTGCAGAGACAAACCCTCTTGTTCAGAGTTGCCCAGTTTGCCGAGAAAACTGGAAACAGGTGCTAAATTATCTACCGTAATATTATTATGGATATAGATGGAATCAGATAATAATAATTTTTTCAGAAAAGGCACATCCATCGCCTGTCTTTTTATATTGTCCAGAATAGCTTCACCCAGGTATTTGGTACCTATCCGGTAATCCACCGAATAATGAAACCATTTATCTTTAGGCAATTTATTGGCTAAAGTGGTTTTTCCTGCACCTGACATGGCTAGTAAGGTAATGCTCTTGGACTCCCAATCCAAAAATTGTTGTGGGCTCATTTTCATGCAAGGCTATCCTTAAATAATGAAAGCGCAATCATATCTAATTTGAAGTGTTTTTTAAACACCGATATGTCAAAACTATTTCAGAAGAGTCAATTTTGTTACTTCAATCGCATAAAACCTGAGTACTTGCTTGTAACTGCCTATTTATCCAGTATATCCGAAATATTCATATTGTCCTGATCTGGTTTATTATGTGAATCAGGATCTGAATACCCCAGGTCATCAGCCTCCACAACACCAAACGGAGCACTCCAATCCTCTGGCGCCTCAATAAAGTCAAAGGTAGAGTTATACCATGTGTCAATATCATAATCGCCAATATCACCGTTCAGGTATTGCACTTCAATGGAATCCTCACCTTCATCAAAAGCAACAACCTTAAAACTCAAATCATTTTCAACATCTTTATACCAGCTGTCAATGACTGGATCAGTAATCGTTGTCATAGTCTTCTCCTTAAATAAAAAGAAAGAAGTTTCATCATAGCTAAATTTATCGCTATTGTGTAACAAAAAAATAAGAAAAATCAACTCAACAATAATCATTCAGTCAGACTTATACACTACCTTGAATAAGCTTGTGCTACAGGACATCATTGTCAACAGTCGTACCTTTTTACATGCCCTCACATCACCGCACATTTGTTTCATTCATAACAACTTCAGCAGTTTGTTATTTACTCGCCAAGAAGAGGCCATACAAACATTAGTGCAGGAAATACTGATCTGGAATATCTTCTCTATAGTCGCCACTGACCCAGCCCTTTTTTAAAAAATAGAGATTAACGTTAATGCGGCTAAACATACCCTC
>JAPYOW010000022.1:2999-6458 GCA_029937975.1 Methylococcaceae bacterium
GAACTTAAAACGCCCCTGACTGCCATTCGAATGTAGGGTGAAATGTTACGTTCTGGTTGGGTCAATGATAAAACAAAAAACAACCTGATTATGATTTTTATCTTTTTTGAAAGTGAGCGACTTTCACGACTCATTAATTATTGCAACTTGCACGCCTAGAGCACTAGCCACACAGTGCAGATAAGGTAATCATGTCAGCTCAAACCCTGTTTAATAACAGTCTCACCGCATATTGAAATACAGACAGCACGCTCATCATTTCAATTAAATATGTTGCTATTACCACCATCCATGTAACACATGCACCGTGGCGTGGATGAAAATGCCTTTTTTCAAAGGGTCATCAATTTAGTCGATAACACCATTAAATTTACCGGCCAGTCAGACTAATAACAAATAGGTATAAGGGGATCTTATTAACAACAGACACTCTGCCACTTTTTTATCCGTGATTATGGCGTAGGGGTCCAAAAAATCCGCTTAAAAAAATATTTCAGTTATTTTAAATTGCTCGGGTGATGCACTAACCAGAACCACAGCAGATACAGGAATAAGTCTCGCATAGGATACAGAATGGGTAAAGACTCTGCAGATAAGAATAACGGGGGGATTTTAGATTAAACGTCCAGTCATCTAGACACTGTTAATTGATAATTTCCGTCGTATAACGATACACTTTAATTTGATCAGACCAGAAATTTTTAGCTAACCCTACTTTTTGTTTTAGATGTCGTAAAAATTGATCTGCTACTGGAATAGATTGCCAGACCGACGGTAAAAAAGTGCCTTTACGTGTATCCATCACTAATATCAAGCCATCAATTTCAGGACGAATTTGTGAAATCAAATCTTCTTCTGAAGTAAATTCAACCTGTACAGAGGGACTCAAAATCGATAAATGGATCTCCAGTTCTTTTAATTCGAATCTTTCCAAAGGAGGAAATCTGGGGTCTTTAAATGCCGCTGAAAAGGCATTCTCGCTAATATCTTCAGCTAAAGGAAGTACGGCATCCAACATGCCTATGCAACCCCGTAATTGATGATTTTTTTCAAGGGTAACAAAAGTAGCTCTTTGCTGTGCTAATTCCACAGCATAATCCCTTAAATTTATATTCAGAGGGTAACCTGTTTTTAAGCCAAATTCGATGGATCGATAGGCTAAATCTAACAGACTTCTTCTATTATTTTCATTCAATGACATATGCGCCATACCCTACCACTCTAGTTTTATCTGCATTTCCAGCGGTATCTCCAGAATTTCTTAAATCCACGGTTTGTACCCGTAATTTGTTTTTTCTGGCTAATTCCAACAAACCACTGATCGGAACACGACCACAGGCCGAATTAACATCCAGTTGTTCATAATTCAATTGTTCTATAAGGTCTGAAGTTTCTCTATCTTTTTTTTGTGCTGTTTCATAATCCAAAAAATGACTCAAATCAGAACTGATAACAATTAATATTTCCGGATCTCCCCAAAATAACTCTATTAATTCACACACTTGTTGTGCAGAAGCCATACCGGCAATCACAGGGACTAAGGTAAAGCTATCAATCATGGTTTGTAAAAAAGGCAAATGAACCTCAAGACTATGTTCCTGGTCATAAACCTGATCCATAAATTTAACATAGGATAATCCATTAATTGTTTTAACCGCCTCCGTATCCACAGTAATACTGCCTAAAGGTGTCAAAAATTGTTCTGCGCTACTCAAAGCTAAACCTGCAAAACTCACCCGGTGAGACGGACCTATTAAAATAACTTTTTTAATCCATTGTTTGGCTTTACGCAACCGCGCATATACTGATGCAGCGATTTCTCCAGAATATATATACCCTGCATGGGGTGCAATGATCGCTCTTGGCTGTACTTGATCCACAGACACATTATCCAGTAAATGTTTTAGTGTCTGCTTCAGTAGGTCAGGATCATCAGGATAAAAAACCCCTGCAACGACAGGTTGATGAATTATGTCCATACCTAATTTATAGGTGATTTTTACTTTTTTACAAGTCAGCATCAAGCTTAAGTTCTGTATATTCCAGCCAACCAGCCGGAGTACTTGTGCCAACTTAGCGTGATCTAATGGTAATGCGGATTGGGCTTTTTCGTCATCGCGACGAATCAACGCCAAATGACTACAACCCTTACCCTGACATTGCCCGAGTACTGATGGCGTTTTAGAGTATTAAATCTGCCATGGTTTTGAAAAGAATAGAGATATCATTACTGAATATGCAGTCAACAGAAAACATCATGACGACACATTACTGGCATCCACTTGAAGACGGTCGAATTCAATGTGATTTATGCCCTCGATTCTGTAAATTACATGATCAACAACGCGGACTCTGTTTTGTCAGGCAAAACCTTAATCAACAGATTGTTTTAACCAGTTATGGACGTTCCAGTGGTTTTTGTATAGACCCCATTGAAAAGAAACCCCTTAATCATTTCTATCCGGGGACTGCAGTATTGTCTTTTGGGACCGCAGGTTGTAATCTGGCTTGTAAATTTTGCCAAAACTGGGATATTAGTAAATCCAGAAAAATGGATTCATTAATGAGTCAGGCTAGCCCTGAAAGCATTGCCAAAGCCGCCTTTAATGCAGGATGCAAAAGTGTGGCTTATACCTATAACGATCCCGTTATTTTCCATGAATACGCCATTGATACTGCAATAGCTTGTAAAGAATTAGGCATAAACTCAGTGGCCGTCTCCGCAGGCTATGTTTGCGCCAAACCTCGTACTGAATTCTACCAACACATGGATGCCGCTAATATTGACCTTAAAGCCTTTAGCGAACGTTTTTATTACAAAATTACCGGTTCGCATCTTCAATCAATTCTAGAAACCATTGAATACATAACACATGAAACGGATGTCTGGTTAGAGTTAACCACCTTATTAATCCCTGGAGAAAATGATTCGGAAAAAGAATTACAAGCCATGACGCAATGGGTGGTTGAACATCTAGGCCATAATATTCCCATGCATTTCTCAGCGTTTCATCCTGATTGGAAAATGCGCGATAAACCAAGAACGCCAACCACAACATTATTAAGCGCAAGAAAAATTGCGATAGAAAATGGGGTCAATTATGCCTATATCGGTAATGCTCATAATAAAGCAGCGGATAGCACGTATTGTCCGCACTGTCATGAATTATTAATCGGCCGGGACTGGTATGAACTCTCCGAATGGAATCTTGATTCAACCGCCGCCTGTTTATCCTGTGGATCCCGCTGTGCCGGCTTGTTTGCAACTAAGCCGGGAAATTGGGGGACAAAAAGACAATCTGTTAGGGTCTGATTTTCTCAGGCACAATTCAACAAGATCTACCTGAAAAAACCACTGGACTAGAAAGAAAACCATCCCCAACATTGAACTCCAGACGGTTAAGTATCACTACTATCCTTTAATAAGATCTTTGTTATCTGTAGCTTTTGGCTTATCTG
>JAPYOW010000022.1:6558-30938 GCA_029937975.1 Methylococcaceae bacterium
TTATCTGTAGCTTTTGGCTTATCTGCAGTCGCAGGTTGTTTTGCTGACACCCGATTTCTTGCGTTAGGAACTGGTTTTTTAGCCCCCCTCGGGTTTCCTCCCTGATATTTATTTCGGCTAGGCGCTCTTTTAGCCGGCGATTTAATATCGCAGGCAATGATATCTTCAGTAATGCCTTCTACCCTGATTTTTTCGCCGATAAAGTCTTCAATATCCGGCATGGAATACGCATATTCTTCACAAATAAAACTAAAGGCTACACCGCTGGCTCCAAATCGTGCAGTTCTACCGATGCGATGAACATAATCTTCTACATCTTGTGGTAAATCATAGTTAATCACATGAGATACAGCGGGAATATGTAAACCACGTGCAGCAACATCTGTTGCGATCATAAGATGAACTCTGTTTTGCTGAAAATCAAGTAACAATTTTTGACGTTTTTCTTGCGGAACATCACCACTCAGAACTGCCACTTTATACTCATTAGCATGCAAATGGCGTTCAAGTTTTTCTGCACAACGTTTGGTATTAACAAAGACAATACATCTTTCTGGTTGATGCTTTTTCAGCAAACCGAAAAGTAATGGGATTTTTTGCTCATTAGCGGGACAAAATGCACTTTGAGTAATGGCTTTTGATGTCACTTCCTCGGTTTCTATTTTGACTAACACTGGATTGTTCATGTGTTCGTAAGCTAATTCTGTCACTTTATAAGACAGCGTGGCAGAAAACAGCAAGTTAAGTCGTTTTTCTGCATCAGGCATACGTCTTAATAAAAAACGGATGTCTTTAATAAAGCCCAGATCGAACATTCTATCCGCTTCATCTAATACGGAAACTTGAATATTATTAAGATTGATAGCATTTTTTCGGTGAAAATCGATCACTCTACCCGGAGTACCGATCACAATATCTACATTCGCTTTGAGTGAATCTAACTGTTTTTTATAATCCACCCCTCCATAAATCAATGCATATTTCAAATTGAGTTTTTTTCCCAATAATAATGCATCTTTATGAATTTGAATTGCCAGCTCTCGCGTAGGCGCTAAAATTAATGCTCTGGGGTTTTTAATATTTTCACTTTCATCATTAATTAAATGCTGAAAAGTCGCTAATAAAAAAGCAGCGGTTTTCCCCGTTCCCGTTTGTGCCTGTCCTGCAATATCTTTACCACGCAGAGAAAGTGGCAAGGTTCTATCCTGAATGGGCGTGCATTCTATATAATTAGCACTTTTTAAGCTGTTAATGATGGAATCTGATAATTCAAGATTACTGAAGCGTGTTTTTGTTAGATGAGTTTCATTCATATGACATAGGATAACTTAAAAATCATTTTCTCTGAAATTGATTGACAACAGTATGCTATCAATTCTATAGTTGGTTTTTAAAAATATTGGAGAATAAAGTGAGTAATGCCGTCATTCATGTAACAGATGCAGATTTTAATGAAACTGTTATTAAGTCTAACACCCCTGTATTAGTTGATTATTGGGCAGAATGGTGTGGGCCTTGTAAAATGATTGCCCCCGTTTTAGATGAAATTGCTACTGAGTATGCCGATAAGTTATCGGTGGTAAAACTTAATATTGATGAAAATCCCGCAACACCTCAAAACTATGGTGTACGTGGCATTCCAACTCTAATGATTTTTAAAGATGGTGAAGTTGAAGGTACGAAAGTCGGTGCCTTATCTAAATCCCAACTAGCTGATTTTATTGACAATAATATCTAGCCCCCCGTCTTTTTGCTAGGGTTAGTAAAAATATTTGCTTAACCCTAGTTTAATAGCCTATAATACCCCTCAAAAGTGACATCAGTTCACGAAAATCAGACGTCTAAATTCTACCCCACATAGTTAGTTTATCTTTTTTATGGATTCTGCCGTTTGGCAATCCTCAACTCTTCGTATTTTATGAATCTTTCCGAGCTAAAACAAAAACCCATTAGCGAGATTGTAACTATCGCTCAATCATTAGGTATTGAGAATATTTCTCGGGCACGCAAACAAGAAGTTATTTACTCCATACTAAAGAAACAAGCAAAAAGTGGTGAAGATATCTTCGGAGATGGTGTCGTTGAAATCCTACAAGATGGCTTTGGTTTTCTACGAACCCCCGGGAGTTCCTATTTAGCCGGACCCGATGATATTTATGTTTCACCCAGCCAGATAAGACGATTTAGTCTGCGCACAGGGGATACCATTAGCGGTAAAATTAGACCCCCTAAAGACAATGAGCGTTATTTCGCCATGCTCAAGGTTGAAAAAATAAACTTTGAACCGCCAGAAAATGCCAAAAATAAAATTCTCTTCTCAAATCTAACCCCTCTTTTTGCCAATAAACGTTTTACCCTGGAACAAGGAAATGGTACCA
This sequence comes from Methylococcaceae bacterium, assembly GCA_029937975.1. Lineage (GTDB taxonomy): Bacteria > Pseudomonadota > Gammaproteobacteria > Methylococcales > Methylomonadaceae > QPIN01. The sequence goes on from JAPYOW010000022.1 coordinate 8,937, forward strand.
GCGAAGATCTGACCGGACGTGTTATTGACTTAATCGCTCCGATCGGTAAAGGACAACGTGGTTTAATCGTTTCTCCTCCCAAAGCCGGTAAAACCATGATTCTGCAAAATATCGCTCATGCGATTGCAGAAAACAATCCTGAATGTTATTTAATCGTACTGCTTATTGATGAACGTCCTGAAGAAGTGACCGAGATGCAACGCTGTGTACGCGGCGAAGTCGTCTCCAGTACTTTTGATGAACCGGCCAGCCGACATGTTCAGGTCGCAGAGATGGTTATTGAAAAAGCCCGTCGATTAGTTGAACATAAACACGATGTGGTTATTTTGTTAGACTCTCTCACGCGCTTGGCAAGAGCATACAATATGGTAACCCCTTCTTCAGGTAAAATTTTGTCAGGGGGTGTTGATGCTAATGCTTTAGAAAAACCAAAACGCTTTTTTGGTGCAGCAAGAAACATTGAAGAAGGCGGTAGTTTAACTATTTTGGCAACGGCTTTAGTAGATACTGGCTCACGAATGGATGAAGTAATTTACGAGGAATTCAAAGGAACAGGTAACATGGAGTTACACCTGGAGCGTAAAATTGCCGAAAGACGGGTATATCCGGCCATTAACATTAATCGTTCAGGAACGCGACGTGAAGATTATCTGGTTAATCCTACTGAGTTACAAAAAACCTGGATTTTAAGAAAAATCCTACAACCTATGGATGAAATTGCTGCTTCTGAATTTATTCTAGGTAAACTAAAAGACTTCAAAACCAATGCAGAGTTTTTTGACTCTATGAGACGATAAACACTGAAAGATAAAGGTAAAAACCACTTTACCTTTATCTTTAATAGCCACCGGTTTTGTTTTAGGGATTTATCTATTCTTTAGGTACATAGCCTTCAGGCATTTTAAAATCCTCGGAAAAAAGGAATTTTTCACGCTCCGCTTCCAGCAATTTTCTGGCTTTGGGATCAAAGCTGGCTAATCGTTGTTCGTTGATAATCATGGTTTGCATATCCATCCATTCCTGCCATGCCTGCTTTGATATATTTTCAAAAATATACTGTCCTTTCGGTCCGGGAAAGGGTGGACTGTCCATACCTTCAGATTCTTTACCCAGTTTCATACATTGAATCATGCGTGTCATCTTCATATTGCTCCTGTAAAAGTTTTTTAATGGGCGCGGGCAGCCCTAATAGTTTAATTTGTTCTGCTTTATACCAGACTAGCCGGTTAGCTTCCATAATATTGCTGAATGGTTTAGCTGTTTTAGCAATAACGACCGTGTAATCCAAATGATAATGCGAAAAAGTATGCCGCTGTTGTTTTAATTGTTTAATAATTTGACAGGATGCATTTTTTTCCAGACTCCATGCTATAACATGTTCAATGGAATCAAATTCCAAAAAGCTCCACAAGCCCCCCCAAATTCCCGATTCGGGTCTTTTTTCTAATAAATACTGTGCCTGATGATCCTGTAAAATTAAAAAAACAATCTGTTTTACAGGAATTGCTTTGGCAGGTTTCGGGGTTGGAAACAACTGTATGTTATTGCCTCTTTTTGCCAGACAACTTTGTTGAATAGGACATTCACTGCACAGTGGCTTACTTCGTGTACATAAAGTAGCGCCTAAATCCATCATCGCCTGAGTGTAGTCAGCAGTCCGTTGGATGGGAGTATGAAGCGTACTGATAGCCCAAAGTTGTTGGCTGGTTTTAGTAAGTCCAGGCCAACCTGAAATCGCGTAATGCCGAGCCAATACCCGCCGGACATTACCGTCTAAAATAGGATAACTTTTATTAAAAGCAATACTTAAAATGGCACCTGCTGTTGAGCGTCCAATACCCGGTAATGCGACTAATAATTCCAGTTCATCAGGAAACACACCGCCATTATCACTGATTATTTTGGCTGTTTTATGTAAATTCCTAGCCCGGGCGTAATAACCTAATCCTGACCAGAGATGCAATACCGAATCAAGCGATTCAGATGCCAGTGCCTCAATGTCTGGAAATCGCTGGATAAATCGATTGAAATAGGGGATAACAGTGACAACTTGTGTTTGTTGTAACATGACCTCTGAGAGCCAAACACGATAAGGGGATATTGATTGTTGCCATGGCAGATCTTTTCTACCCTTTAAATCAAACCATGCAAGCACTTCTTGCTGAAAAAGTTCAGGTAACATGTTTAAAATAATGTTTTTTTATTTATCTTTTTCCCCCAACATAAAATTGAGCTTAAAAAATGTGAATGATAAATACCAAGCTCGTTTAACAAAATAAAGCGGGCTACTGGAGTCAGTATTTTATTTCTGAACACACTATCACAAAAGGCTCATAGTGATGCCAGATAATGATGGGGAAAGTGAACTCAGGAACGAAAAAGCACATAACAATTCTACCAGCTCTCTTAAAAGAAGCCTTTAATTAAATCCCTGACATCAGGACCTAGTTTTTTATCCAGTTTCTTTAACCATTCATCTTTTTTCTTATTTATTTTTTCTTTATTTTTTGCCGTTAACATAGCGATCATATCCACTGAATAGGCAGGATTGGAAAATGTTCCCCCCACATTAATGGTAATGGGAATACCCTTGATTTTTTCATCTTCTGTTTCTGTGGCGGGTTTTTTTAGCAATCTGGCGTTAATACTATAATCAATTTCTTCAGAAACCAGATTTACCGTACCTGCTCCTTTTACCCGTAATTTAGATGCTTCTACATATAAATCTTCATTGCTTACCAGTCCATTCGTAATTTGTGCTGAACCCTTGAGCACTGAAAAAACAGTTTGATCATTTTTGTTTGTCGTGGATAAAACGCCTCCAACAATCAAGGCTTTACCCTGATCTATGATTTTTTGTAAATTAAACCCTTTGACCACACCGTCCTTAACATTAAAATCGATGTGACCATTTAAAGAAGATTTAAGTGCCGTTTCTGTGTTTCCTCGCCCTTTAAGGTTAATAGCCGCATTAACAACCCCTGTTACTTTAGCTTCATCGAGTGTATCTTTGAGCAAGGGGGCAATTTGCACCTTGCGCAGTTGATGATTTAACGTGATTTTAGGCGTTTTACCATGTACATCAATAGATGTAGCACCTGAATATGAGCCCTGATAAAAATGCTTGACCGTTTGTTGTGTGCTGATAGTGCCATTTTTAGCGTTCAGTTTAAAATGCAAGCCGCTCATATTGAGCTGATTAACTTTAAGTTTTTCAATGCTTATCTTTCCCTGGGCATTAATCGCTCTCAGGGTTTCTACCGGAAATAACGTGGTGACGGCAACAGCAGCTATGGCAGCGGTGGAAACAGCCTTCATATCTTGATGTTGAGAAGCAGCTTTTGTATCTGCCTGGCCGGCATTATTAGCAGAACTGGTAGCGGCCATATAACGATCTAAATCAATGGTATCAACTGTTAGATCAAAATTAATATCCGGCTTTTCAAAATGGGAAATACTTCCATGTCCCTGAAGGTGAGTCTCATCGAGTTGCACAAACCAATCATTAATTTTTACCGTGTCTTTCGATGCTTGAAAACTAAAGTGTGTTGATACTTTACGCATCACACTGGAATCTTGCATTTCGGGTAAAGGCATGGCCATATTCGCCAATAATGTGGCCAGATTAAATTCAGCAACCTGAATAGCACCGTTAAATTCTGGCGCATCGATTATTTGACGTCCCTTAATACTGGCGGTCAATGTTAAATTATCTACCTTAAGCTCCAGATCTGATATATCCAGAGTCTGTTGCACCCTATCAATAGCCACATTAGCAAATAAAGTAGCTAGCACTTTTCCTCCAGGAATGTCTTTACCTGTGGTTTCGCTTTCAATATCGATTTTAATGAATTTGAAACTGTCCATAGCCTCAGTAATAATTAAATCCGTTGATAAATTAATAACTTCTGTGAGGGCCAAGGCCTTATTAACCATAGAAAAGGATAAATCGAGCGCTATAGGTTTTCCAAAAACCAGCTTATCGGTGATAAAGTCAAGGTCATTGATTTCGATATATTTTCCCTGCTGTTGATCATCCCAGCTTATTTTTGCCTGCTCAATTGAAATCCCTCCAATCGCTAATGCCGCTAAAGGAGTAGCAGCGCCTGAGCCGGATTCCTTCATTATTTTTACTGCTTTATTAACATGTTGTCCTTGGTTCGCCAGTGGAATTGATTCTGCAGTATTCGCGGTTGGCCTTAAATCATCCCAGTTATTAAGCCCTGCCGCATTTTTGGCTAAATTTAAAACCAAACCTTTAAGTACAATGCGGCTGACCTTTACTTCTTTTGAAAATAAGGGAATGACTTTAACTTTGACATGACTGGCAGTAATTTCTGCAAAGGGTTTATCAGTAAAACCTTTGGCATTACTCAACACCAATTTTCCGGTAGAAATACCGACCCAAGGGAAAATGGACAATTCGAGATCACCCTCAATACCCAAATCTCTTCCGGTACTCTGTTTTACAGCGGCTTCGATTTGTGGTTTGAAGTCATTAGGGTCGATCAATAAGGGGATCGCTATCACGGCAATAAGGACTAGCAATACAACAGATGCGAAAATTGATACTAAAAATTTAAAGCTTTTTATCATTGTTAATCCGTAATTTTTTAAAAATGTAATGATAAAAGTTATCACTTTCATAGCTAAAGGAGCACCTTTGAGACCATCACTCTTATGAATGGTTGGCTAATAAACGCCAAATCGCCGCTCATTATAACGTGCTATTTTAACGTGTACCAAACACCACAATGGTTTTTCCATGCGCCGAAATTAACCCCTTATCATTGAGCTCTTTTAACACTCTACCCGACATTTCTCTCGAACAGCCGACAATACGCCCAATTTCTTGCCGGGTTATACTGAGTTGCATACCATCAGGATGCGTCATGGCATCCGGTTCCTGACAAAGATCCAGTAAGGTACGTGCGACACGACCTTCAACATCCATAAATGCCAGATCACGATATTTACCGCTAGTATTCAATAAGCGAGTTGCCAGTTGTTTTCCGAGCAAACAGAGTAGGTCTGTAGCATATTCTTTTAACTCTTTTTTCAAAGCCTGTAAAAACCTGTCATAAGAGATCTCGGCTAACTGGCACTGACAACGGGTTTTCACACTCACCGCTCTTGCTACCGGTACATTGAATACCCCCACTTCACCAATAAAATCAGATTTGTTTAAATAAGCCAAAATCAGTTCGTGTCCATTTTCATCTTCGACACTGACCGCAACGGAACCCTCTACAATAAAAATTAATTTATCACCCACATCACCCGGTCTGATAATAATGGCTTTTGCCGGGTATGTTCGGATATGACATAAGTGTAAAAAGTTTTCTACCGCCTCCTGATATAAATCTTCTTTGATCATAGTCATGCTCACCCCCCCTGCAACCTAGTATTCAACATCATTACCTTGCAGTATTTCTAATAAAAAATCAATGTTCATTTTATTCTCGTTGTAAAATTACAGTTTTAATGAGGAAAGATGATGGATGCAACAGTAAAATGGGTCGATGGCAGGACATTTCTGGGCTTAAGCGAAAGCGGTCATACTGTAGTGATGGATGGCCCCCCCGATCATGGCGGTCGTAATATGGGTATTCGGCCTATGGAAATGATTCTACTGGGGGTTGGAGGCTGTTCCGCATTCGATGTCATGGAAATTTTACAAAAAGGACGCAACGATATCGTAGATTGTGTGGCAGAATTAACAGCTGAACGTGTTGATGCTATTCCTAGTGTGTTTAGTAAAATTCATTTACATTTTAAAATCACAGGAAGAAATCTTAAAGACAAAGTTGTTGAACGTGCGGTTAAACTGTCGGCGGAAAAATATTGTTCCGCCTCTATTATGCTGGGAAAATCTGTCGAAATTACCCATGACTTCGAAATAATAGTCATCGAATAAATCTTGCGGTTATTGTCCCTGCTATCTGGCCTGAAGTGACTCTTCTTTAACCTTTTAATTTTTGTATTCTTAATGCTTCAAGAATATTCTGATATTCTTCAAGTTTTGGACGATGAACAAAAATACCTAACAGTGCTAATGTACTGAATATATAAAGTGTATTAAAGTCATCACCCAAAATAAACATAATAAAACCAAATAGCCCGACAATTTCAATCGCAAACAAGGAAACCGTCACAGTGATTAAATAGCGATGCTTGGCAATAGTATTCCCTGGCATCGTTTCATTGAGCCTAATAAAAATATAACGAATTAAATTCGTGATAGGAAACAGAATAATAGCAATAACATAAAAAATGCTACGTATTAACACACGTTGCTCAGCTTGCATATCATACTGAATATCACTGCCCAGAAGATGACAAATAATATTATATGTAATCAGCATAGCCAGTAGCATGGCAGCAACAATCCAATGTAAGGTTAAATCGTTTTTTAATGGTTTAGTTTCTGACATAGTGTTCCAATGACGGGATTAATCTTCAGTATGATCTTGTTTGAGCGCATCAGCCTTGACCCGACTACTTCTGTAGGTTTTCATAATGGCCAAAAAAGCCAGAAAATCATAGGCGGTATGAATAACGATAGGGGTCAATAAGTTGCGTTCTCCGCCATAGTCCAGAAACAATCCCAGATAAATACTGACACCCATCGCCAGCAAAGCATATAAAGGTGTTATGGCATGTACCAAACCAAACAACACACTACTACCTATTAAACCAGCGTTCATACCCCATGAGTTCTCCATCCATGGCTGGATGACCCCTCTAAATAAAATTTCCTCAGAAACACCGGCTATTGCCGCAAGTACCAATAGGTCAGTCCAATGGTGCCGGTAAAGATAGGGCGCAATAGTGTCTAATAACAATTTTCTAATATTCTGGATTTCTGCTATGGACATATGTTCCATAGCTAAAAATACAAGAAACAAAGGGATAGTGGCAAATAAACCATAGCCTACAGAGCGCTCAGAAAAATATAAAAATTCAAAGGGATCAATACCTGTTATCCAACCCAGAAAAATAGCGAGCACAATGAGCAAGCTTTCAAAATAACAGGCTGTTCTAAAAAAATTTTCTGATTTTTGGCGTGTATTTTCCATAGCTGAAATAATGAGATTAATTAAGCTGATGTAGCAACAGGTTAAGGCTATAAACTTTATGTAACAATATTTTACAACCCCATTCAAGAACGCTTATTATAATCCGGTTTAATCAATTCTCTTAGCGGTATTATATACTCTTAACTCTCAGGAATACTTGCTTTTGCACGCTAACTTAGCGTGACCAGCATTAATATAAGACATTGAAGTAGCGATATTTCTATCGCTTTACCCTAGTCATCCTGGTGATCTATGTACTAAAATAAGGGCCTTTTAAACGCCCAGCGTCTATTGTGAACTTTGAAGGATAACTTATCTATGCAATGCTTTATTTACAAAAGTCTTTTTAAAAATGAACTGTACTTATATCTGGATAAAAAAGATGATTTTTCCAACCTTCCAGAGCCTTTGTTAAAAAGCATGGGCAGACTGGAATTCGTCATGGAATTAGAAATTACTCCGACACGCAAACTCGCTAAAGAAGATGCCAAAAAAGTACTGGCCAGTCTGAAAGAGCAGGGATTCTTTGTACAGATGCCGCCAAAAATTTTGCCAAATTCTATAATGAAAAAAAATAGCAAATTACATTAGAAAACACTTAAATACGACGCATAATACTGTGAACCAGGGCTAAACAGCGAGACCTTTATTATTCGGACAAGCCTTGCAATCATATCCTGCAGCAGCTGACAGCTAGCCCATGAATCTGCTGCGGAATAGGCTGATTTTGGATGATCAGCTGTGTTTTATACTAAAAATAAGAATCTTTATAAATTTTCCTGTTCCAGCAACTCTTCTAAAATCATCCATTCCTCTTCAGACTGTTCTAATGCCTTATCCACATTAATTTTCTGGGCTAATAATTTTTTTAGTTTTGCTTTGTTTGAATCCGAATAAATTTCGCTGTCAGCTAATTGTGTTTCTAATTTTTTTTGTTCTGTATGAAACTTTTCTACTGTCTGTTCTGCTTTTTTTAATTTATTCAATAAGGGCTTCAAGCGTTTTCGACGTTCTGCTTCATTTTGACGCTGTACTTTACGAGATAAGCCTGAATCCGGACTCCCCATGTCTACATCTGTTTCGCCTAAGGATTTTTTATGTTCCGACATCCAGACCCGATAATCATCCAGATCGCCATCAAACGGTTGTGCTTTACCATCAGCCACTAAGAGCAAACTATCTGTCACTGAGCGTAATAAATGGCGATCATGAGAAACCACCACCAGTGCACCTTCATATTCCTGTAACGCCATGCTGAGTGCATGACGCATTTCCAGATCTAAATGGTTGGTGGGTTCATCTAATAATAATAAATTGGGGTTTTGATAAACCAATAATGCCAGTACCAGACGGGCTTTTTCTCCACCGGAAAAAGGTTTCACTTTTTCTGAGATTTTATCGCCTCTAAAGTCAAATCCCCCCAGAAAATTGCGTAAATCTCTTTCTGTGGCCTGTTTATCTAATTGCTGTAAATGCCATAAAGGACTTTCATCCAGGCGCAATTGTTCTAGTTGATGTTGTGCAAAATAGCCAATATTCAGCGCTTCAGCTATCTGTATATTGCCTGCTAAAGGCTGCATCTGACTCGCTAATATTTTAATTAAACTGGATTTCCCTGCACCATTGGGTCCCAATAAACCTATTCTGTCACCCGGAGTAATGGATAAACTGACTTGACTCAGGATGACCTGCTCACCATAACCAATATCTGCCTCTTCAATTTGCAGTAACGGGTTGGGCATTTTTTCAGGTGCGGGAAAAGAAAAATTAAAAGGGGAATCTACATGTGCTTGTGAAATCACTTCCATTCGTTCCAGCGCTTTCACTCGACTTTGTGCTTGCTTGGCTTTGGTTGCTTTGGCTTTAAAACGGGTGATGAAACTTTGTATATGTTCGATTTCCCGCTGTTGTTTTATATATGCCGATTGTTGTTGTGCCAGTTTTTCGGCACGCATTTTCTCAAAAGCTGAATAATTTCCGGTGTAGATTTCAGCTTTATTTTGTTCTATATGGATAATATGGTCTGTAATGGCGTCTAAAAAGTCTCTGTCATGCGAGATTAATAACAACGTACCGGAGTATTTACATAACCAGTCCTGCAACCAGATAACCGCATCCAAGTCCAGATGGTTAGTTGGCTCATCCAGTAATAAAACGTCAGATCGACACATTAATGCCTGCGCCAGATTAAGCCGCATTCGCCATCCACCTGAAAAAGTAGTGACTGCTTTTTGTTCCTGTTCGGTAGAAAACCCCAGACCACTCATTAATATGGATGCGCGTGCCTGGGCAGTATAGCCTCCAATATGCTCTAAAGTATTATGCAATTCGGCAAGCTTTAGCCCATCATTGTGTTGTTCTGCATGGATCAAATGCTGCTGTATTTGCCGTAATTCTTTATCCCCATCCAGCACATAATCAATAGCAGAACTGGTAACCGCGGGGGTTTCTTGTGCTACATGGGCAATTTCTAAGCCCGGCGGCATAGAAAAGTCACCTTCATCAATCTGTAATTGATTCAGTAACATGGCAAACAGACTGGATTTACCTGTACCATTAGCCCCAGTTAAGCCGGCTTTTTGACCTTTATGTATGGTAAATGAAGTATTGCTAAACAGTACACGAACACCCCGACGCAATGAGATATTTTTAAAATTCAGCATGGAAAGATAGGCTAGAATAATTAGATGAGAAAAAAGTTAAAACCCCAAAAACACGCCTTATTCAAACCACAAGATAGATATTATGTGAATGAACAAGGACAATGGTGGTTTTTTACTGTTGATAGGATTGGTGGGCCTTTTCTGAACAAAAGTAACTGCGTAGATGCCTGCCGTTATTTTATTCAGCACAAAGCGGGTGTGTTGTAGAGAATCAACACACCTTACGTTAATGGATTTAACTTAAGCGATCAATCATGCTTTCAGCCTGATCAGCAAATTGTTCCAGACTACCTCTTTTCATGGTATCAACAGGTATCACAATAGCAGAGTCCAAATCTATAAAAATATGCACATAATTTTCCAGATAATCCACCCGTAGCATATCTTTCCATAAGGTTCTATGTTTACCGCCTGGGGATTTTTCAGCAAGGTGATCGTGCTCAATAGTCAGCGTATGTCGACCAAACATGTCTTTTTTATCTTGCTCAGAATACCTCTCAAGAAATTGTCTGCGCATATCCATTTTCATGGTGTAAGGCGATACAACAGCCCAACCAATTGATAATACAGTGATATAAACTGTAGTCATCATATCACCATAATAAACATAATAAAAAACACCTATCAGCAACATAATAGCAGGGACAAATAAACGATTTTTACGTATACTTTTTTGTATTTCGATATTGTTTTTCAGTTGCAATTCATTAAAATGCACTAAATCTTCTTCGCGGAATTCGTATTCTATTTCAAACATTGTTTTATTTTATTATTTTGTAGAACCTGCTAAGTTCAAAATCAAGCCATCCATTTTTCCCCCATTAACATCTATGGGTCTTCACCATTCCATTTAACAAATACATTATATCTAATCAAAGCAAGCGTGAGTGATTTTACTAATTAATAAATTGGCTTTTGCCAGAGCTTCAGCTTCTTTCGTCAGGATATAGCGTGTATATCAATCAGGTTTTTTTAACCTTGGATCAGTTACAACCGCCATTGCACGTGCTTCAGCTAGTTTAAGGAGTCAAATAGTTGATGGAAATATCAATCTATAGACCCGTATATTTTAATATGATTCACCTTTCAGTAACCGCATTATTCAGCATATAAAAGCGATCTGTATTATGATTGGAAGTAAACCGATCACCAAGGATTCTGTCATGCATCAGTTATTAGCTTTTAGCTTGATACTTATTTCACCTCTTTCATTAGCACAGCAAACTCAGGATTTATCCCCCATCCCAGAGCCGCCGGAATTACCTTTACCTGTACAAAGTGGAGAAACTCTCCCCCCAGATATTACCATTATTCGTAAAGGTAAAAAAACTATTCAAGAGTTTAGAAAAAACGGCATGCTCTATATGGTAAAAATAGTACCTGTTGTAGGGCCTTCTTATTATTTAATTGATACCAATGGAGACGGTAATTTGGATGTTAGGCAGAGTGATCTGGATCAAGGCATCAACATCAATCAGTGGAAACTATTTCAGTGGGACTGATCTGTATTTTCTGACTTTACTGCAACAAATATTCACCAGAACCATCCTCTTTCAACACTGTTAATATGTCCTGCAGGCGAAATTTCGCTCGTGACTTAACCCCCACCTGCATTTAAAAAACATACTCTTTAAGGCGTTTCCTGAACCGTCACTATGCTGCTCTCCATAGAGACTTTCAACATCTCCTTTTGCCCAGTCATCACATCCATTGTCTTCCATAACCGCGTCATAATAGGTTCCTGGCAATACGGAATACCATGCTTTTCACAAACCGCTTTAACTTTAGGTTGAGCCATTTGGTAACGACTTAATGGGATATCCGGCCACAAATGATGTTCAATTTGATAATTCAACCAGCCATGAACAAAATCAACAGGATCACTGCCTGTGGTAAAGTTAGTTGAACCTAGAATCTGTCTCAAATAAAACTCACCTTTACTGGTAGATTTATCTTCAAACATAAATAAATCTTCCCCGACATGATTAGAACCAATAACCAAAAAAGTATGTATATTGGTCATTACCTCAGCTAACAGAGAGTTGATTAAAACATTAGTGGCGGCTATCGCCCCCCCTAAAGCGGTGATTATACCCACAGGAATAAACACAAGAGGAATCAATACAAAACGGATGGAAATATAGGGCACTAAACACCTACTCCACAACTCCCAACCTTGTGGTTTTAAGGGGTTCCATTCATCAAGCTTGGATAAAGGTGGAATCTCTCTGCCTTCTTTTTTGGCTTTGCTATTCCGCAGATGGCGCAATGTCACAGGCGCATAATAAAAGAACTTCCAGACACAGGCCATCACTCCCAACGAAACATATCGTAACCACAGTGGCATGTTGATAGCCCGGAATTCTTTTGTGTTAAATTCAAGTTGATCAGGGTCTGCTTCCTCGCCCAGATTATAATGATGCAAATCATTATGTTCCTTATCCCAGGCTTCAGGGAGCATCCATTCAAACCAGTCTAGATATCGTCGTTTCCCTTTGGCAAAGCCTTTACTGCTGTAATGTTTGGGTAAGCCTTCAATTCTGTCATACCCCCGATGAAGTATATGATGAGCAATGGTAGTCCAGCGAGTCACATTACCTTGACTGATCAGATAAGCCGAAACAGGATTAGGTATTATCCAGGCTGTACCATATCCCAGTAAGGTGCATAATCGCCCCCAACGCTCTATTTTTTTTAAATGCTTAAAGTCATCTTGGCCGATATCAGCCATGACCTCATTACGAATATTATCTAAATCCAGAGCTAATTGTTCTCTATCAACTTGGTGATATATTTTCTTTCTCAAAATTTATGTTTCCTCATTATTTTGCAAGCACTCACCGTATATGTTCTTACACTGAGTAGATACATCATTATTTATAAAATGGTGCGTATAGGTATCTCAATAAAATCAACTTTGAAATGATAGTTGATCACTGAAAGTACCCTGCCAATCTTGAGTAAATTGATCTACAGCAAGTGTGACACTAGGATTAACAAACATTTGTTCGGCAATCTCTATGGGCAATGTAATAGCACCCACACCCAGCTTCATAATCGCCATGGCCTGAGATATATTTTTAAAACTGGCCGCTAAAATTTTGCTGCTTAACTGGTTTTTATCCAGCAGTAATTGCAGGTCTGCCACTACAGCAATGCCATCGACACCCATTGCATCAATACGATTGACATAAGGTGCCAAGTAATCCGCTCCGCATAATGCCGCCATAAAACCTTGATGCGCACTGTATATCGCAGTAGCCAATGTAGGAATACCTAACGCATTAATCCTTTTAATGGCAGTCAAACCTATTTCAGTCGCAGGAACTTTAACCACCAGGTCATAAGGCAAACTATGCAACTGTCTGGCTTCTTCCACCATGTCATCAACACTAAGGCTGACTAGCTGAGCATGAAATTTAGCCTTATCGCCCATGACTTCCGACAATTCAGCTAATAATTGATTAAGGCCTATTCCTGACTTTGCCAAAATGGAAGGGTTAGTCGTCACCCCTTTTAAAGGCAGACATTGACTAAAACGCCTCACTTTTTCCACATCTGCTGTATCCAGGTAAAGCTCAATCATCTACATATATTCCTGATAAGCATAAAAAAGTTCATGATTGTATCTTAATTCTTCACTCACAAAAGATAAATATTGTCTAGCCCCGTTTTTTGCAACACATTATCAGGACTTTTCCATTCATTTCGTCAGGCGGCCAACCCTGTTGATAGGCCTCAACCGAGTCCTATCAACGAAAACATCAAATAGGGTCAGACTCGAATTAATTAATTTAACCATCAATCAGAAATATGTCTTCGCATACCCCCTTAATAAGAACTTTGGCAAAAAACTTTCAGGGGAAATGGGATTCAAACGGGTGAGTGGCACAAAGAGCAACATGGCATTGAAACCGGAGCGGGGGGGAATAATAAATTGATTCAATTAATCAGATATATTGATTTTTAAAAATCTGCCATCATATCTCAACATAATTACTTGGTTATTATTTCAATACGAGAACTACAGATGACGGAAATCACAAAAAACGATGTAGAAAATTTACTCAAATCTATTATTGACCCTCATGTCGAGACTGATTTAGTCACTGCTAAATCCATCAGAAAAATCATTATCGAGGGGGCAGAGGTTAAAGTAAATGTCGAGTTGGGGTATCCAGCAAAAAGTTATCATACTGAATTGCAAGGAGTTATCGAAGATAAATTACAGACATTAGCTAATGTTGGCAAAATAATGGTCGAGGTTAAATCCAATATTGCTTCTCATTCAGTACAACAAAATTTACAACCTCTGCCTAATGTTAAAAACATGATTGCAATAGCTTCCGGTAAAGGCGGCGTAGGCAAATCTACCACATCTGTCAATATAGCATTGGCCTTAGCTGCTGAGGGTGCCAAAGTCGGTATACTTGATGCCGATATCTATGGCCCCAGTATTCCTACTATGCTGGGTTTATCTGGACCTCCGTCCAGCGAAGATGGCAAACGAATGAACCCCAAAATTGCATTTGGTATTCAAACCATCTCCATTGGTTATTTAATTGACCCGGACCAACCCATGATTTGGCGTGGTCCTATGGTCACTAATGCCTTACAGCAATTATTAAAAGACACTAACTGGGATGATCTTGATTATTTGATTGTTGATTTACCACCGGGTACCGGCGATATTCAACTAACCCTTGCGCAACAGATTCCTGTCACCGCAGCGGTTATTGTGACCACACCACAAGATATCGCTTTAATTGATGCTCAACGCGGATTAGGTATGTTTGATAAAGTAAATGTACCTGTTTTAGGGGTGATTGAAAATATGAGCATGCATATCTGTAGTCAATGTGGTCATGAAGAAGCTATTTTTGGACAAGGTGGCGGCAAAACCATGGCGGTAAAAAATAATATTGATTTGCTGGGGGCATTACCACTGGATATTAATATCCGAAAATTTTCTGACTCAGGCACACCCACAGTAGTTGCTGAACCTGATAGCAGACCGACTGAAATATACAAAGCGATTGCCCGCAAAATGGCAGCGAAATTAGCTTTAAAAACAAAAGATCACAGTCATAAGTTCCCTAATATTGTGATACAAAATTCTTAAATTTTTTCAAGCTATAGTCTATTAGCGGTTAGATATGGTATCTTAAACCGCTAATTTTTTAGGAATCACTATGAGTATAAAATCAGATCAATGGATACGCCGTACTGCTATGCAACATGGAATGATAGAGCCATTTGAATCAGGTCAAGTCAGAGAATCCAGTCAGGGTAAGGTGATTTCTTACGGCACATCCAGTTATGGTTACGATGTTCGTTGTTCTGATGAATTTAAAATATTCACTAATATTAATTCAGCTATTGTTGATCCCAAGAATTTTTCTGAACAAAGTTTTGTCGATATAAAGTCTGACGTTTGTATTATTCCTCCCAACTCGTTTGCTTTAGCCAGAACGGTAGAATATTTTAGAATTCCTCGCGATGTGTTGACTATTTGTTTAGGTAAATCAACATATGCCCGCTGTGGCATTATTGTTAATGTGACACCTCTGGAACCTGAATGGGAAGGCCATGTCACCCTGGAATTTTCTAACACCACACCGCTACCTGCTAAAATTTATGCTAATGAAGGGGTTGCCCAAATGTTGTTTTTTGGGGCTGATGAAATCTGTGAAACTTCTTATAAAGACAGGGCAGGGAAATATCAGGGACAAGAAGGGGTAACATTGCCAAAAGCATAAAACAATATAAAAATAAGTTGCTTAAGTTATAAATAACCATCGTTATTTTGGCAAAACACTTGATCAAGTGTTTTGCCATCTTTAAATTCCCACTCTATCCAACCGTTCGCCCTGCAGGCTAAAACAACAGCAGAAGCACTAGGTGAAGAAAAAATAGAGTCTTTAGTAAAAACCAGAACACCACCTTTTTCTATAAGAACACCACTTTGTTTTAACTCCTTTCGCATTCCAGTGATCCAGCTTCCATCAATTTTAGACTGCTGTTAAATTACATTTAGCATCTGCAAAAATAATGATGCCTTCTTCTGTATACTCTCCTTCAGAATAGACATATTTACCTTTTAAAACAATCACTTATTTTGTTTTTGGTTTAAAAAACTCATCAAAAATAGGATAGCCTAATGTTGAAACCAAAATCTGTCTTGTTTCAAAATTATCATATAAATCAGCTTCTACCGACTCTGACACATGGGACTTACTTGGCGAATTACTATTTTCTAATGAGTACCGATTTGCTTTGATTGCAATTTCACAGCACAGCCATTCAAGAAACTTTATATGCGTTTTAGATATAAATACGACAGTATGCGTCCAAAAATCCTTAGACTTATTATGTTGTTTAAGTCGAGTTAAACAATTTTCAGCTTCGCCAATATACACCTGCGGTTTTTATTCTTCACTTCCAAAAAGAAGATAGACAGCTACGTTATTTAACGCATCTCTCTTAGCTGCACATCGCTACCTCATCCAATTTAAAGCGTGGAACCAAAATAGCGGATACCGTTCTACTTGTAATTTCAGCAATCTTTAAACTTCTTGGGTTTCCATCAGGCAGATAAGTTTGAATTGTTTTTCCAATCTGTCTCATTAACTCTTCCTTTGAACCGGCAACTAAATAGAAATATCTGCTTTAATAGCATCATGTGGTTGATAAGCTTCAACCTCAAAATCTTCAAAACGGTAATCAAAAACCGATGCCGCTTTTCTGTTTATAGTCAGCGAAGGTAAAGCAAAAGGCTGACGTGACAATTGTAATCGGGCCTGCTCCTGATGATTAAGATATAAATGTACATCTCCGCCAGTCCAAATAAAATCCCCCACCGCCAAATCGCACTGCTGAGCCACCATATGCGTCAATAAGGCATAACTGGCTATATTGAATGGCAATCCTAAAAACGTGTCACAGCTGCGCTGATAGAGCTGGCAGGAGAGCTTTCCATTAGCCACATAGAACTGAAAAAAGGCATGACAGGCAGGCAAGGCCATTTTCCCTTGTTTTACATTCTGTTGTGGACTGCTGGACTCATCCGGTAAATCAGCCACATTCCATGCCGATACAATAATTCGTCGACTGTTCGGTGTTTGCTTCAGTTGTTCAATGATCTTCGCTATTTGATCTATATTTTGACCATCAGCTGTCGGCCAGGATCGCCATTGATGGCCATAGACCGGACCCAGTTCTCCATTCTCATCCGCCCATTCATCCCAAATTTTCACCCCGTTTTGTTTTAAATAGGCAATATTGGTATCCCCCTTTAAAAACCATAACAACTCATGAATAATTGATTTTAAATGCACCTTTTTGGTGGTAACCAAAGGAAAACCTTGTTGTAAATCAAAACGCATTTGGTGAGCAAAAATAGACAGGGTACCACTTCCGGTTCTATCGCCTTTTTGCACACCTTCATCCAGAATTTTTTGAAGTAAATCTAAGTATTGTTTCATGCACTTATAATCTTATTAAACATCCAGGTTGGTTACATCTAATGCATGTTTAACAATAAAGTCTCGACGGGGTTCTACTACATCCCCCATCAAAGTCGTAAAAATTTCATCCGCTGCAATCACATCTTCTATTCTGACTTGTAGCATTCTTCTGCTATTGGCATCCAGTGTGGTTTCCCATAATTGCTCGGGATTCATTTCCCCTAAACCTTTATAACGCTGAATATGTTGTCCTTTTTTAACTTCTCTCATCATCCATTCAAAGGCTTGCTTAAAATTTCTCACCGGTTGTTGCTTATCACCAATACGCATGACCGATTCATCACTAAAAAGCTCCACAGTATCTTCTGTATATTTTGCTATCTTCAGATAATCCTTGCCTAAGAAAAAAGTACAATGCAATACGAAAGTTTTCGTAATACCATTATGTCTTTTATTGACCACCACATCAAAATCATCATGGCTGTTGTAATTTAATTTAATGCCATAAATGGCTTTTATCTTATTCTGGTTTAAACGTTGTTCTAACTGATTAAACCAGTCTTCCAGGTTTTCCTGACTTTGTTTTAGCTCTTCAGTTAAGGGCTGGGAATAGGTCATTTCTTCTAAAAACACATCATCATACCGTCTTCTTAAACGACTAATCACTGCCATGACTTCTGCATATTCCTTAGACAATTTTTCCAGACCCTGACCTTGTATCACTGGCGTTGATACATTAGTCTGTAACTGTGCTTTATCAAGTGCAAGCTGTATCAGGTATTCATTTAAAGCCGTATCATCTTTAACGTAATGCTCTTGTTTACCTTTTTTTATTTTATATAGGGGAGGCTGAGCAATATACACATATCCTTTTTCTATTAACTCTGGCATTTGTCTATAAAAGAAAGTAAGTAATAAGGTGCGTATATGTGAGCCATCAACATCCGCATCAGTCATAATGATAATACGATGGTAACGTAACTTCTCAATGTTATATTCTTCCTTACCGATACCACAACCCAATGCAGTAATCAGATTACCGACTTCATCTGAAGAAATCATTTTATCGAAACGGGCTTTTTCTACATTCAGAATTTTTCCTTTCAACGGTAATATGGCTTGCGTGCGTCTGTCTCTACCTTGTTTGGCAGAACCACCCGCTGAGTCCCCTTCCACTATAAACAATTCTGATAAAGCCGGATCTTTCTCTTGGCAATCCGCTAACTTTCCTGGCAAGCCTGCTATATCTAACGTTGATTTACGGCGTGTCATTTCTCTGGCTTTACGTGCTGCATCTCTTGCCCTTGCCGCATCTATAATCTTGCTAACAATAGTTTTGGCAATTTGAGGTTGTTCCAATAAGAACTCTTGCAGCTTCTCATTCATAGTGGATTCAACCAATGGCTTCACTTCCGATGACACCAGTTTATCTTTAGTTTGAGATGAAAATTTAGGGTCAGGTACTTTTACTGACAATACAGCGGTTAAACCTTCTCTGGCATCATCGCCAGTGGTCGAAACCTTTTCTTTTCTAGCCATACCATTCGATTCAATATATTGATTAATCGTACGGGTTAATGCCCCTCTAAATCCTGCTAAATGACTCCCTCCATCACGCTGTGGAATATTATTGGTATAACAAAATATATTCTCTTGGTAAGAATCATTCCATTGCATAGCGACTTCAATAACAACACCTTCTTTTTCCGCAGTAAAATGAAACACGTCTTCAAACAAAGGGGTTTTATTTTTATTAAGGTGCTGAACAAAGGCACTGATCCCCCCTGCAAATTCAAATACATCTGCTTTACCAGAACGCTCGTCTTTTATAGAAATCCTGACCCCCGAATTAAGAAAAGAAAGCTCTCTTAATCGTTTCGCTAAAATATCATAATGAAACTCGACATCCGAAAAGGTTTCTTTACTGGGTAGGAAATTTATAGATGTCCCTGTTTCTTCTGCATCTGCAACTGCCTCTATAGGTGCGACAGGTTCCCCCTTTTTATATTTTTGCTTATGCAATTTTCCATTTTTACGTATTTCTAAAGTCAGTTCTTCAGAAAGCGCATTCACCACAGATACACCTACACCATGTAATCCACCAGACACTTTATAGGCATTATCATCAAACTTACCTCCTGCATGTAATACAGTCATGATAACTTCAGCGGCTGATCTATTTTCTTCCGGGTGTATATCTACGGGAATACCCCGACCATCATCACATACTGTGACTGAGCCATTTTCATGAATGATTACATCAACACCTTGACAAAAACCTGCTAAAGCTTCATCTATTGAATTATCAACTACTTCAAATACCATGTGATGTAAACCTGATCCATCATCTGTATCACCTATATACATACCCGGTCTTTTTCTGACCGCATCCAGCCCTTTTAGTACTTGTATATTTGAACTATCGTAATTGTCGCTCATGTTTTTACCTTCTGTGTTCCACGTGGAACATATTAAAATTTTGTATATAAAAAAATCTATTCAACCAAACCAATTTGTCCATGTTCCACGTGGAACACTTTATAATTATCCAACAAACTTAAATCACCAAAATTACGCAACTCCGTAGTCGACATAAAGACCTGACAGTTAAGACGGGATAGATAATTAAGTAACTTAGCCTTATTAGGGCGATCAAGTTCAGCTGTTAAATCATCAATGAGTAAGCAAACCGAACATCCCTGATCAGCATTGATTAATTTAACCTGAGCCAACATTAAAGAAATCATTAACAGTTTTAGTTGTCCTCGCGAGACAAAGTCCTTAGCTAAACGTCCTTCCACCCGTAAACAAAAATCACCTCTATGCGGCCCACTGTGCGTAAAACCATATTTAAGATCTCTTTGCAGGTCATTCTTAATAGCTTGATCAAAACTGTCTGAATCATTCCAGCCCGGTATGTATTTAATTTCCACATTATGCAAATCAAGAAAAAAAATACTTAGCTCTAAAAACAGCGGTTGAAGTTGATTAAGATAAGCTTTTCTATAATCAGAGACTATTGTACCGTACTCTATTAATTCGGTATCCCAAACATGAAGTTGATTAACTTGCCTGTTCTTTAATAAAGAATTTCTGTGTTGTAAAACTTTTTTAAACTTGCGCCAACAACTTAAAAAATGTTCATCTGTATTGAATACCCCCCAATCTAAAAACTCGCGTCTTAATTGAGGTCCGGCATCTATTAACTTGTAACTTTTAGGATGGATGAGTAAAACAGGAAGTGCATAAGCTAAATCTGCTTTATGGCTATTGCTTTGATTGATACGGATATCACACTTTGTCCCATGTAGTTTTATCCCCAAGTGAGAAGCATGATTACGGTTCTGGATAATTTTTCCAGAAACAATGAATTGCTCTTTATCAAACTGAATAAGCTGTTTAATATGCGTTGCTCTAAAAGAACGTGCTCTCCCTAAAACAAAAATAGCTTCCAGAAGTGAGCTTTTACCACTGCCATTATCACCGGTAATTAAATTAATAGCCGGTGAAGGTTCAATAGAGGCCTGCTTGATGTTACGAAAGGAATAGATATCCAGTTTGCTTAAACTCATCGTGAGTGAAAAAGTTTAAAACGGATTACAATCGCATGGGCATGACTATAAATTTATAAGGCTTGGGTTCAGGTTCATCTATAAAACAACTACTGCCATTACTCGCTATGGTCAACACAGCTAACTCTGAATCCAGATTACTAACAGCGTCTAATAAATACTGCGAGTTAAAAGCAATGGACAAAGGTTCGTCGTTATACTGAATAATCAACTCTTCTTCTGCTTCATCATGCGCCGGGTTATGCGAACTTAATTTTAATAAGTCTTGAGAAATATTGCAGCTAACACCTTTGAATTTTTCATTTGCCAAAATAGCTACCCGGGTTAATGCTTCTTTGAGAATATTTTTCTGTATCTGTACTGATTTTAAAAAAGTTTGTTCAAAAACTTTACTAAAATCGGGATATTTAGCATCAACTAATTTGGCAGAAAAAACCAGATCCTTAAAGTATATTCTGATATTGCTACTGGAAAATTGAATATTTAATTCTATTTCATCATCATCCAATAAACGACTCAGCTCTAAAACACCTTTTCTAGGTAAAATTATGCGTGATTCATAGCCTGTTGCAACACCGATACTATCTTCATAAAAAGATAAGCGATGGCCATCTGAAGCGACTAACTTTAATGTGCTATTGGAAATATGTAATAACAATCCATTTAGATAATAGCGAACATCCTGGTTCCCCATACAAAAAATAGTTTTATCCAATGCATATTTTAATCGACCGGCATTGATCAAGAATTGATGTTCCAGTTCAGATTCAGAAAATTCAGGATAATTTTCTGCTGCCAGGGTAGATAAAGAAAACCGGCTTCGACCGGAAATGATCTTGACCTTATCTTCTTTGAGTTCAAATTTTATCGTTGCTTCATGGGGTAACAACCTGACAATATCAAGAAACTTCCTAGCGGGTACAGTAATGTCACCAGCTTCACTAGAATTCAGATGGAGGGTAGCCATTAATTGAATTTCCAGATCAGTCCCAGTTAAGACTAAGACATCTTCTTTAATAGACATCAGTACATTGGAGAGAATAGGCATTGTTTGTCTTTTTTCAATAACACCGACTATTTTCTGTAAGGGAACAAGTAAAAGCTCTCTATTAATAATAAATTTCATAGATATATATTTAAAATTATTACTGTTATTAGGATGAAAAAATGTGTTGATAACTCATTTTTTCATTGAATTATCAAGTGATTATATATTTTTAAA
>JAPYOW010000088.1 GCA_029937975.1 Methylococcaceae bacterium
CTGCCTCATCCTGCTGGCATTTCCGGAGCGGCTAGTTCACCTGACCGGGCCTTTGCACACACATAGCAAGTAAAAAGACCGTTAAAATCCTATGTTCCCCCCGAGCCCATCCGACCCTTTAGACCTTAACCCGGCTAGAACTTAACTAACACATACAGGGGTAATTCCGGGCGCCATCATAAGCCTGGGTAAACAGGCATATCGACAGTACAGGCATCGTCTGTTTTTCACCTCTTGACACAACACCTTCAACACCATGCACTGGAAACGTCGGCCTGACCTACAAGGTCATGAACTCATCACCAGATGTGAACTCACAAGCACAGGTAAGCTGGTGAGCAGTTTTAGTTGAAAAACCATAGATATCAGTAAAAACAGTAGCCTTAACAAAAAAATGCATCAGCGGTGAGAGCCCGGTATTCAGGTGACCAGTATCTACCCGACTCAGGCTTCAATTAACAAAAACATTAACCCGGATGAAGCATTACTTGTCGAACTCATTCATAATACAGCAGCTTTTCCTGCCATTATTTTTGCCCACAGCCTAAGCTATGAGGACACATCGGTGACACAAGGGGATAACACGGTTTTTAGCTTACAGGGGGTATGGGGTAATATTATGTTCAATAAATGGACGTTTCCGGAGACACTCCAATTCATGCCCAAAGCAGCAGAAAACGGGTATCACCACAGCGGCCCAGAATTAGAAATCTGTGATATTGTAATACTTACCAGATATTACCGCATTATGGGCAACCCCCAATACTCAGGCTGCCCCTTCTTCATACCCTTCCGGCTTTTAACAAACTGGGGGATAATACGGTAACGCCTGACATGTCGCCAGCAATCCTGCAAGATGCCAGCCATTCATTTTGAACCTTGCCAGCAAAAAATACTCACCTTTTAACAAAATAATAATAAATTCATTTCATAATTTAAATCCATTCCTAGCCTAAACCATGAATAACCCTTTACTCGAAAACACCACACTGCCGCAGTTTTCCAAAATAAAACCCGAACACATTGAACCTGCCATTGACAATCTTTTAGCTGAAGCGCGTAAAACAGTAGAGCAACAATTACAGGCCACCCGCCAATACAGCTGGGAAAACCTCATCGCACCGATTGATCACATTGAAGACCAGCTGAACAAAGCCTGGTCTCCCATAAGCCATATGAATTCAGTGGTCAATACGCCTGAGCTTCGTGATGCCTATAATGCCTGTCTACCCAAACTGAGTGAATATGCCACAGAAATGGGACAAAACCAGGCCTTGTTTAAAGCCTATCAACACATTGCTGAAGGTGAGCAATACGCGACATTAGATATATCCCAACAAAAAATAATCAACAATGCTTTGCGGGATTTTCGTCTGTCAGGGATTGATTTAAATACAGAAAAACAACAACGCTATAAGCAGATCAGCCAGCAACTGTCGGCTTTATCCAGCAAATATGATGAAAATTTGCTGGATGCAACCAATGCATGGAGCAAACTGATTACCGACCCAGCACTGCTTGCCGGTTTACCTGACACTGCATTAACTCTGGCTAAACAGACTGCAGAAAGCCAAAATCAGAATGGCTGGTTGATCAATTTGCAATTTCCTTCTTATCTGGCAATCATGACCTATGCCGATAACCGTGAATTACGTAAGGAACTTTATACTGCGTTTTCAACCCGGGCATCTGACCAAGGACCCCATGCAGGGCAATGGGATAACAGTCAAGTGATGGAACAAACGCTGGCCTTAAGACATGAAAAAGCACAATTACTGGGTTTTGAAAATTATGCTGAATTATCACTCAGCACAAAAATGGCTGAAAAACCGGAAGATGTCACAGACTTTCTAGAAAATCTGGCCGACAAATCCTGGCGACAAGCGCGCAAGGATCTTGCAGAGCTCAGACAGTTCGCCAAAACACATTACGATATCCAGACGCTGCAAGCCTGGGACATGGGTTATTTTTCAGAAAAAATGCGGCAACATTTTTACCAGTTATCGCAAGAACAGGTAAAAGCCTATTTTCCTGTCTCACAAGTAGTTCCCGGTCTATTCACTGTGGTAGAAAAACTTTACGGCCTGAAAATTGCCGAAATTACCGAGTTTGATCGCTGGCATCCTGATGCCCGTTTTTTTCAGATCCATGATAAAAATGGTCAGTTACGCGGTCAGTTTTATCTGGATTTATATGCGCGCGCCCAAAAACGCGGTGGCGCATGGATGGATGACTGTGTTGGACGCAATAAAACAGCCGAGGGTATTCAAACACCTGTGGCCTATTTAACCTGTAATTTCACCCCGCCTACCGGGAACGACCCGGCACTGCTAACACACGATGAAGTCCTTACCTTATTTCACGAATTTGGTCATGGTCTGCAACATATGCTGACTCAGATTGAGCACATTGGCGTGTCTGGCATTAATGGTGTGGAATGGGATGCGGTTGAATTACCCAGTCAATTTATGGAAAACTGGTGCTGGGAGAAAGAGGCTTTAAATCTGATTTCTGGTCACTATCAAACCGCTGAACCGTTACCCGATGAACTCTTCCAGAAAATGCTGGATGCAAAAAACTTTCAAGCCGGTATGTTAATGGTCCGACAACTTGAATTCAGTCTTTTTGATTTTAGAATTCATCAACAATATGAACCTGCCAAAGGCGGACAAATATACAAAACTCTAAATCAAATCAGAGCACAAGTCGCCGTCGTTAAACCGCCAGAATTTAATCGCTTTGCCCACAGTTTTGCCCATATTTTTGCCGGGGGCTATGCTGCAGGCTACTACAGTTATAAATGGGCAGAAGTACTCTCCAGCGATGCCTTTTCCTTATTTGAACAGAACGGCATTTTTGACCAGCCTACCGGACAATCCTTTATGCATCACATATTAGAAAAAGGCGGTAGCCAGGATGCTATGCAACTTTTTATTGAGTTTCGTGGCCGCGAACCTGAAATAGATGCCCTCCTCAGACATACAGGGATTGCATCATGAAATATAAAGACTTACGTGATTTTATAAATCAACTGGAAAAACTGGGTGAACTCAAGCGGATCACTGTAGAAGTGGATCCTTATCTGGAAATGACTGAAATCTGCGATCGCACTTTAAAGCAAGAAGGCCCGGCTTTATTATTTGAAAACCCCAAAGGGTCAAATATTCCAGTCCTGGCAAATCTCTTTGGTACGCCTAAGCGTGTTGCTATGGGCATGGGTGCAGATTCAGTCAGCGAGTTACGCGAGATTGGTAAACTATTAGCCTACCTTAAAGAACCAGAACCTCCCAAAGGCATGAAAGATGCCATGGAAAAAATTCCGATTTTTAAACAGGTGCTTAATATGGCGCCAAAAGTGATAAATAACCCTCCTTGCCAGGAAATCATTCGTACCGGTGATGAAGTCGATTTAAGTGTTTTTCCCATTCAAACTTGCTGGCCAGATGATGCAGCCCCGTTAATTACCTGGCCTTTAGTGATTACCCAAGGGCCTAATAAAGACCGGCAAAATCTGGGTATATATCGCCAGCAGGTTATCGGTAAAAACAAAGTCATTATGCGCTGGTTAGCACACCGAGGCGGTGCACTGGATTTTAAAGAATGGCAAGAAACTCACCCAGGAGAACCTTTTCCGGTCTCGGTTGCTTTAGGTGCGGATCCAGCCACAATTCTGGCTGCGGTAACCCCCGTCCCGGATTCTCTGTCTGAGTATGCTTTTGCCGGTTTATTACGCGGCAGTAAAACAGAAGTTGCCACCTGTGTGAGTAACAATTTACAAGTCCCTGCCAGTGCAGAAATCGTCCTGGAAGGTTTTATTTATCCGGATGAAATGGCGGCAGAAGGCCCTTATGGTGACCATACCGGTTATTACAATGAAGTTGATGAATTTCCTGTTTTCACTATAGAATGTATCACCCAAAGACAAGCACCTATTTATCACAGCACTTATACCGGCAGACCCCCTGATGAACCGGCCATACTAGGAGTTGCTCTAAATGAAGTGTTTATCCCTATTTTACAAAAACAATTTCCGGAAATTATTGATTTTTACCTTCCACCGGAAGGGTGTTCCTACCGTATGGCGGTTATCAGTATGAAAAAACAATATGCCGGTCATGCCAAACGTGTCATGCTCGGTACCTGGTCATACTTACGCCAATTTATGTACACTAAGTTTGTTATTGTGGTGGATGAGGATATCGATGTACGCAACTGGCAAGATGTTATCTGGGCTATCACTACAAGAATGGATCCTGCCCGTGATATTACTTTATTAGAAAACACACCGATTGATTACCTGGACTTTGCTTCACCCGTCTCTGGTTTAGGCTCTAAAGCCGGTTTTGACGCCACTAATAAATGGCCGGGGGAAACAACCCGGGAATGGGGAAAGCCCATGGCCATGACAGCAGAGGTTAAAAAACGCATTGATGAAATATGGGATTCACTATAAATGACGCACATCAAAAAATTGCATCATGAGCGCAATTTTTTATACGTATCTAAGCCACAGTAACAGCTCTATAGCCAGCGGCAGGCTGTTACTTATGCATTTCGCCATCGCTGACGTGACTGGCGCAATGCAGGCGTAATTGCCGAGAAAACAGATAAAAAGACAGACCCTTTATTCATCTTAACCCTACATATTACGACTCCGCTTAGCGTTACTTGCACTGGATAAAACCACTATTACCTCAAATACAAGCTTACACTATGACCCTTACAGATTTTCTACAAAAAATAACCCATAACGAAGAAGTCAGCTTTGCAGAGACTATGTCTATCATTGCCAGCTACTATGATTACCAGCCGGCCGAATTTTCTAATGGCCTTGGTGAGCATAAACTAATCAACGAAGCAGGCAGCAATGAAGGCTCATGTAAGATCTTTGCTTTTGCCAAAATCCATCAATTAACAGCAGCACAGACACTGAATTTATTTGGTGATTTCTACCGCAAAGATGTTCTGGAAAACGCTGCTGGCAATAATCATCAAAATATACGAAACTTTATACAGTTCGGCTGGGACGGTATTACATTAGCTCAGCCAGTATTAACCCGCAATAGCTAGTCAGTAGGACCAGACCGTTTTAAATCAGCAATTAGGCTCGATTGTCATAAAGCTAGACTTGCAAGACTAAAACTATTCTGGTCATTGATGACGGGCCGGTGATCCGCACAGCAATAACGCATAGGTTTAACCCACTAGACACACAAAATGTTTTTGCAGTCGAGCATGGAGCTGTGGCAATTTCTGCCCATCAGGCAGTGCGTTTTTACTGGGTTCTATTAAAAACAACCGGGTGAATACCTGACTAAGGCTTTGCCTTATACCCACACACCGGTATGTTTAACTGTTTTAGCCGAAGATGAATCTACTGTATTTTGTATGGCAGATGACGATGAAGATTACTCGAACAAATTAGGCTCTATAATCGCTGTCGATTATCCTCAGACAAATGGGCTATGAGGGAGTACCGAACAAGGCTTGCATTATGTCGCCACTATTGCCGCCGTTCATACCGCGAAAACACTCGGGGGCTATATAAATAAATCCCCACAGTGCTCTAGGGAACAAAATTTCGTTTATTCTTACCTTAGCATCACACACGGAATCCATTCAGCCACTGGCGACTTACCCTGCCCTGTTTGTTCATTCGCCGAAAAGTAGCCTCAGCTCAAGAATAGCATTTAACACCGCCTGTTGATCATGATC
>JAPYOW010000023.1:0-11584 GCA_029937975.1 Methylococcaceae bacterium
TGACCGCCGGAGATACTCACAGTCTGAGTGAGGTAATCACGGAGTTCGGCTGATAAATTTTTTAATTGTTTTTTATCCAGCTTACGCACATCAGCAGGTAGCTGGATTTTATTGAGGATTGGGTAGTGTGAGTCGTTCATGATTAGACCAGGGGTTCACGATAGAACATAAAAATCATACCGATTTGAAATAAGGTAAATACGGAAAAAAAGCCAGCCATTTTATGGTTGGAGCAAGTAGTTTTAATTCTAGCCAGCATCTCCAAGAGGCTGTCAGCAACGCTAATTTGAGCGGGCAGTATTTCATTATTCTTGAGTTCCCAGGGCTGCAGGGTGAAAAATATCCACAATAAGCTGCCAATAGCCATGGAAAAAAACAGCAGCTCTATGTTGCCTGTCAACGAGTAGAAAAAATCAGCCATACCTTCCATGTTCTTTACCGGATTCATTGTTTGTACGCTTGAGCGTGTAAAACAGATAAATCCCTGGTTAACGGGCTCGCGTCAGGAGTGTAGCCCCGGCATGAAGTGAAAAGCGGGTTTTTGTGCATCACTTCAGTGCTAACACGGGTTTATTTTTTCTTGTTTTTAATGGCATGACTCGCCAGGTTTTTCCCCAGATCCCAAATTGAGCCTGGTATTTTATGGGTTTCTGCTATGGCTGCATCAAAGGAATCAACGATCCAGTCCCGATCTTTGGAGGTGATATTTAACGGCGGTAGCAGTTTGACCACATTCATGCCATGGCCTGCAACCTGCGTCAACATATGGTGATCTTTAAATAAAGGGATAGTCACCATTTGACAGAACAAGCCTTTGTTAGCGGCTTCTAACATGGCCCATGCAGCTTTTAATTTTAGGCTTTTAGGCGCCTGAAATTCGACGGCAATCATCAGTCCTTTGCCTCGTGCTTCTTTTAAGAACTCATATTTGTGAGTGCTGGCCTGGATTGAATTAATAATGTCATTTCCTATGCGGGCACTATTTTCCACCAGTTTTTCATCTTCCATCACTTGCAGTGTTGCCAAGCCTGCGGCCATGGCCATATTGTTTTTCGAGAAGGTTGAACCATGCACCACGGCTCTGTCCATGCGGTTAAAAACGGTATCCATGATGTTCTGGGTCATCGCCACCGCACCTATCGGAATGAAACCACCGGAAAGCGCTTTGGCCATGAGAATCATATCGGGCTTGACCTGCCAATGGTCTATTGCCCAGAATTCTCCGGTACGACCTAAGCCTGTCTGGATCTCATCGGCAACGAATAAGGTGCCGTATTTTTTGCAAAGACGTTCAACTTCGGGCAGGTAATTGTCATCGGGAATATTCACCCCTTTGCCCTGAATAGGTTCAACGAAAAATGCAGCAACATCTTTGTTGCTGAGTGCCTGTTCCAGAGCCTCCAGGTCGTTAAAAGGGATGGCGCTACAGGCAGGAAGTAGTGGGCCAAAACCTTCTCTGAAAATCTCTTCGCCATTAAGCGATAATGCCCCCAGTGATAAACCGTGAAAGCTATGTTCGCAGTGGAGTATGTGTTCACGTTTGGTGGTGTAGCGGGCAAATTTAATGGCGGCTTCAACGGCTTCAGTGCCGGAATTACAGAAAAACAGTTTATTCAGGTTGTCAGGGACAGTGGCCAGTATTTTTTCTGCCAACAGGCCACTCAATAGCGAAACGTCCATTTGTATCAGGTTGGGAAGTTCCATGCTCAGTGTGTCTTGCAGTGCTTGAATCACGGTCGGGTGATTTCGGCCGACGGCAAATACGCCAAATCCACTCAGTAAATCCAGGTATTCGGTATTATCTTCATCATATAAATATTGTCCGACTGCTTTTGTATAATTTCTATCATAGCCAATCGTTCTTAATACTCTCACCATTTGGTTGTTGAGATGCTGTTCGTGTAGTTCGAATTTTTTATCGAAGTGTTCGGAAAAAAGTTCGGCGATACTGAAAGACATGAAAGATCCTGATTAAGACGAAGAATTAAAGGTTATTGTTGTTTATTGCCGTAAAAAGCAGGAAGCACAATGAGTGTACAAATCAAGGTGTAGAAAATGCCAACGGCGAGTAATAAGCCCATGCTGGCAGTCCCAACATGCGGGGTAAAAGCCAGGCTGCTAAAGCTGCAGAGGGTGGTTAATGAGCTAAAAAAGACCCCGCGTGCGGTGCTACTTTGTAATATTTCCTGGTTACAGGACAGACCTGATTTAAGGCGATGCATAATATGAATGCCACTATCGACCCCCATACCCATAAGTAAGGGTAAGGCAATAATGTTGGCAAAGTTGAATGAATTATTCAGTAATACATTGGTGGCACCGGTTAATAATGCGGCTAATAATAAAGGGCCAATGACCAGTAATGTGCTTTTCAAATCTCTAAGAATCAGCAGTAATAGCAGAAAAATAGCAATAACTGCACCGGTAAAGGCTTGTATAAAAGCACGGACGACGGCAATGCCGGAGGCCTGGTCTGCAACGGGGAGGCCCGAAGAGGAAGGTGCGACAGTCTGGACTTCTGCCACAAACTGTTTGAGGTTTTCCACTTCGTTTTGATCATGTTCGGGCATGATCAAAATTTTGTACTGTCCTGCAGGGCTGAGCCAATGTGTCCGTATATAGTCTGGCAGGTCACTCAATTGATAAGCGGTGGCTGACAAGCTGGTACGTAGCCGATCCAGGGTGTAGGGGAGGAGGCCTAAGGTCGTTTTTTCCAGGGTGAGGTAAGGCTGGGTATTATATTCAGAATAGTAATTGGTAAAAAGACGGATATTATTTTGCAACTGCTCTAATATTGCCCGATTAGGGTGGGCGGTATTTGTTTCTAGTATTGCAGTAATGTCTGAATATAAATTCAGTAAAGCCTGTCTGGGGTTGGTCTGGATGAATTCATTATCGAAGGTATTCAGTTGATGGCCTAAAATAAGGTCCAGGTCTTCGATAATGTCGAGTTTGTTTTGCTGATCTTTTGCCAGTAGATCGTCAATAAAAATAGTGTCGTGAACCGAGGGGAGTTGTTCCAGTTGCTGGGCAAGATGAGCGGCCGCTTTTCGGTTAGAAGCTAATGTAGACAGGGCAAAAGGTGAGTCTGTCTGGGAGCGCAACAATTCTTTGATGGTGGCAACGGATTCGCTTTCAGGGTCTCTTAAATTGATCGGGTTCGAGTCAAAAACCAGTTGTGTCAGCAAGAGGCAGGAACCGATGGCTAACACCAGAGAAAAGATCCGGATAAGTTTGCCATAACGAAAAGGCAAGGTGGTCAAAATTCCCAGGCTAAAGAAGGGTTTTATGGGTTGCACATGATGGAATTTTAACACCGTTAATAATGCAGGGAGTACCGTTAAGGATACCGCTAAACCAATAAACATACCGCCGGCTGAAATAACACCTAATTCGGAAACGCCCGAGTAATCAGTGGGGATAAAGGCCAGAAATCCCATCGAGGTGGTGATTGCACATAAAAATATAGAAAAGCCAACGGTGTGTAGGCTGTCAATGATGGATTCCCGATTTTCCATGCCTTCGGATCGGCATTCTCTGTAGTGTAGACAGAGGTGAATAGCGTAATCAACACCAAGACCTATATAGAGCACTGCAAAGGCAATGGAAATCAGGTTAAGGTGTCCGATGGCAAGGGTGGCAAACCCCGCGGTGAGTATGAGTCCCAGAATAAGGGCAATAAAAGTCGCTAATAATAATTTAAAGGAGCGCAGGCCTATCCATAAGGAACTGCAGACCAGAATCAAGGACACGATGCCTGAAATAATGGCCCCTTCACTGACGCTTTCCAGTTCTTCATGTTCTAAAGCGGTTTCCCCGGTGATACGAATTCTGATCCCCGGATGCTCTTGCATGATAAGTTTGACGGTATTTCTTGCTGCTGTTAAAGCCTGTTCTGCGGGCAAGATGGCCTCAAAGTTCATTCTAGGCCTAGCGATCACAATGGTGCGGTTGGTTTTGCTGTTGAGTTTATCTGCCGCTAATAAATTTTGCCATGAAACCGCATAGGGTTTACCACTTAACTGATGCGCCAAGGAGTTATTAATGGCCAGCAATAAGGGCTCAAGATCCATGGGTAGGTGATCATCGGTTTTTTTTAAGGCTTTGCTGACAATATCAAACAAACCTTCCAGATGATAATTTTGTGATAAATAGCCGATAAAGGGTTGCGCATCGATTAATTTAGCCGAGAGATCTTCAAGTTCATTTTGATCTAAAAATAGCAGCGCTTGCTGTCTAAAGAACTCATTTTCCGTCGGGATATAGACAGAAGAAAAATTGCGGGGCTGGGCTTTTAAGGTGTCTGCCAGCATATTGGCCGCTAATGAGGTTTGTTCAGGGGTGAGTGCATCAACCACCAGAATAATCACATTGGCATCCTGAGGGAATTCTGCTTCTATGCGCTGACGGTTTTTTTGAAACGGTAGGTCAGGTGACAGCATTTCTGCTGTGTTGGTATTAACCCCAAGATTTTGTGAGGTGTAATATAGACTGCTACCTGAGAGTATAAATACCGTTAAGATGAGGAGCCAAGGAAAGCGGAGAACTTGAGTGCCCCACCAGCATAAAAACCGGTCTATCATAGAAGAAGAATGTGCGCTCATTGTATTGCTTGATATTGCTCAAAACCGACTATTGTATCAAGATGTTTTGCTACTAACTTTAATTTGTTTTTAGCGGCATTAAAATTTAAACCGAGTTTAACCAGATTCGGTAATTCCGCCGGATGGGTTAAAAGAAACCAGAGTAATTTGATGAGGACTATATCGCCTTGCGGGTTAAGGGCATAGCAAACGGCTTGAGGTAAATTCAGGGTGACGGGGTCGGCAATACAGCGAATCACTAAAACATCGATGTTGTTTGCTTTGGCTGTTTTAGCAACGGCGATGCTTTCCATGTCCAGTGCGATCGCCCGGGTTTGCTTATGGATCAATTTTTTATCTGAAGATTTGGCTACAATGCTGCGACTTTCTGCTAATGAACCGGTAAATGGCTGTAGAGCAGATAACTGTTCAAGTACCTGTTGGAACCACGGGGAGGTAATCGTCAGTTGTGAAAACTGGTGGTGTTCTTCAGGGTGCAGTGTGTCCGGTATCACCAGGTCTCCTGGCTGTAAACCTGTTTTTAAAGCCGCTGCACAGCCCCAGCTAATGAGTCTTCCTGCACCTTGGTCAATTAATGACTGTGCTGCTTTTTTTGCATTTTCAGGCCCTGCTCCAGAGCGCACGATCAAGGTTTTTTCATTGATGAAGACGCATTCCCCTTTTTCGATCTTGGTACTAGAGAGACTGCTAACTTCATCAGGTAGTGCAATAACAATTCCAGTAATCATTACAGTGTTAGTTTAAACGGGTTAATTCATTACGGTAACGCGCTAAAGCCCATAAAGGAAAGAACTTATCGTAACCATGATATTTCAAGAAGAAAACTTTAGGGAAGCCTGGTGCGGTAAAGCACTTGTCATCCCAGACACCATCTGCTTGTTGTTGGCTTAAAATGAAGTCAATACCTGCTTTGACTTCGGGGCTGTTACCTTCACCTGCAGACAGCAGACCTAATACAGCCCAGGCCGTTTGAAATGAGGTGCTGAAATGATATTGTCCGCTGTATTGTTTAATATCATAATAGCTTTTATTGTCTTCGCCCCAGCCGCCATCCTCACGTTGTACGCTTTTAAGATAACTGACGGCTTTAGTATATAAAGGGTCGGTTTTAGGTATATCGGTTTGCTCTAAACCGAGTAAAACAGACCAGGTGCCATAAATATAATTGGTGCCCCAGCGACCGAACCATGAGCCATCTTCTTCCTGTTCTGTGCGGATGTATTCGATAGTGCGTGCCAGAGCAGGTAAATACTCCGCATGGTTTTTTGCGACTTTGGCCATAAGCATGGCGCAACGGGCACTGACATCTGCTGAGGGGGGGTCGAGTAATGCGCCGTGATCTGCAAACGGAATTTCATTCAGATAATAATAAGTATTATCGACATCAAAAGCACCATAGCCTCCGTTTTTCGATTGCATACCGACTATCCAGCGCGTCGCTCTGTGTATGGGTTCTTCCATGTCGGTGAAGTTGGAATCTGCCATGGCAAAAGCAATCAACGCCGTATCATCCACATCGGGGTAATGCGGGTTTTCAAACTGGAATGCCCAGCCGCCGCCGTCAACATCCGGTCTGGCAATTCGCCAATCGCCGGGTTCATCAGACAGCTGTTTAGATTTTAACCAGTCATAAGCGCGTGACAGGCTTTCTTTATTAGCCTGTTTGTCGGCTTCTTGTAATGCGAGTACCGCTAACCCCGTATCCCACACGGGAGACAGACAGGGTTGGCAGTAGGCATCATGTTCATTAATGACCAACAATTTATCAATGGCTTTACGTGCGGTAACAACTTGTGGGTGATCTTTTGGATAATCCAGTAACAGCATGGCTTCGTAGGCATAGATCATGGCGGGGGAAATGCCGCCTAAACCATCTTCGCCATTAAGACGCTCAGTAAACCAGGCAACGGCCTGGTCGACAGCATATTGAGTCATTTTTTTGGGATAAAAACGACGCGTCATCCGCCCCAGTTTGTCCATTGCCAGAAAGCATTTGTTGAGGAAGGTGCGTTCGGGGAAATAATGCTGTTCTTTATCGGGGTCAATAAGGAATAGCTCGCGAATGCCAACCTTATGGGGGTTTTTTGCCGTGGCTTTAAAGGTGCAAAGAATAAATAAAGGGACCATCACCGCACGAGACCAATAAGATACTTTATCCAAATGGAAGGGGAACCATTTAGGCAATAACATGATTTCTACAGGGATATAGGGGACGCCGCGCCAGGGCAATTGTTCGAACATGGCCAGAGCAATGCGGGTGAATACATTGGCTTTAGCGGCACCGCCCTGACTTAGAATATATTCCCGATTTTTTTTCATGTGAGGAGCATCAATAGAATCTCCTGCCATTTTTAGCGCATAATAACTTTTAATGCTGCTGCTAATATCGCCCACGCCCTCGGTAAATAAAGGATAGTGTCCCTCGGTTGATTGTCTTGACCTTAAATAATTGGCAATTTTGTTTTGTAATTCTTCGTCAATATCATCCAGGTAATGCATCATCATGATGTATTCTGCAGGGATACAGCAATCAGCTTCTAATTCAAATACCCAAAACCCCTCTTGGTCTTGCAGACTGAGTAGTTTATCCTGTGCGCTTTGTATGGCGCTATCCAATGTATTCGAGTGTTGTTTGCTGGAAAATGGGCGGTTAAGCGCATCATCGTTGTTATTGGCTGGCTCATTAAACATAGTCTATCCTTATTATTTCTTAGCAGGTGCCGGCGTATAGTGCCAGTCTGCTGTATTAAGATTACGACTGGTTAAATTAAATAGTAACGATAACAGTAGATTGCTACGTACGGTCAATTTACTGGCAAGGATGGTTTTTTTAACATCTTTACGGGTTATTTTGACTTGGTCAGCATGGTTAAAAGCTAAATTCTGTTTGATGTTTTTCAAGGTGAGTACGGCCATCCCCAAAGCCCATAGGCAAAAATTACGAATGCCGGTTTCGTTGCGGGGCAAAAGTTGGGTGTATTTCAGGGCGTTATGCAGATGTTGCTGGGCAATACTGATTAAATGTTCCAGTCCCAGACGAAAGTTTTCGTCATTGGTTTCCGTGGTCAGGTTTTTCAGTTCGAATCCTGTTTCGGTAAAAATATCTTGAGGTAACCAGCAGACACCACGCTCTGCATCATCCCAGATGTCTTTGAGGATATTGGTCATTTGCAGGCCCTGACCAAATGAAACAGAAAGCTTTAATAATTCATCTTTATGGGTGTTAATCTCGGCAGAATAGTGGCAGAAAAGTTTTGCCAGCATTTCGCCTACACAGCCGGCAACGTAATAACAATAGCTATCCATATCTGCCAGGGTGTTGACGCCAGCGCTGAGGTCTAAAGCCTGAAAAACAGGCATGCCTTTAGCCATGGTTTCCACGCAGCAGGAGAGCGCGTTAATTTGTTCGGTGTCGAACGAATGGGTGATTGCGATGACTCGGGCTGTTAGGTGTATCAGGCTGTGTTCAGCAGGAATAGTTTGCTTTGAAAGCAGAGGGGCTAACTCTTTGGCAAAGGCATCCGCGTTATGGCCGGTTTTAACAATGTCTATGAACGCGGAGCAAAAATATTCTTTTTGCTGAACATTGAGCGAAACTTCGTCTTCAATGGTATCAACAATGCGACACAGTAGATAGGCATTGCCAACAGCAGGATATAATTCCTTGGGGAGTTGCGGGATAGTCAGGGCAAATGTACGGGATACTCCCTCAAGCAAAAGGGCTTGTAATTCAGCGTCGGGTAAGCTGATTAACGATTCAGGTTTAGCTATGTCTATTGGAGAGCCGTTCATGTTTCTCTTGAAATTTAAAGGTTATACATTTTGAGGGGGAGTGATGATAAAGTGAAGTCACGGTGAAATGCATTAGGCGTTGAGCAGGTGTTAGACCACAATTTTTGCCGAAATAGGGGCTAAAGTGTGCCCTGTTGCATGATTTATCCGGCTTTACTTCACTTTATGAATAGCGCCCGTTTTTTATCAATTAGCCATTATAATAGTCGTTTTGTTGTTGTTTTGCAAAGTAATGTTGTTTTATAGTCAATGCATGATTTTTACGTTTATTGCCACTAAAATGTCGATTCCCCCTGGGATTTATATGATATTTATTCATGTGATATCAGCGGGTTAAGTGTTGTATTGCTTACGCTGAAAAATGTAATGGGCAGGGGTTTGCGCTGTAATCAGCGCTAGATTTTTGAAAAATGGGTGTTGATGTTGTTTTTCTGTGATTAAGGGTGGTGTCAGCAGACAGAAAAGAGTATTCTAGCGCTTATATAATTGTTAAATTCTTTAATGAATGCTGGCTTTAACCACTGTTAAAGAAAGCTGTTGTTTATATACAACTTAAAATTTAATGATGGAATGATATTTGTTTTATGGTTTTTGGAGAGTTTTTATGGGTGTGCCTTTACGTCAGCAATTAGCCGTCGGCAGTTATTTAATTAAACAAAAGCTGAAAGGGATTAAAAAATATCCTTTAGTGTTGATGCTTGAGCCTTTATATCGTTGTAATTTAGCGTGTGCAGGATGTGGCAAGATTGATCATCCCGATGAGATTCTGGATAAACGTCTGTCTGTGCAGGAATGTCTGGATGCCGTCGATGAATGTAATGCGCCTATGGTTTCTATTCCTGGAGGAGAGCCTTTAATCCATAAGGAAATGCCGGAAATCGTCAAAGGTATCGTAGAAAGAAAGAAATTTGTGTACTTGTGTACCAATGCCTTGTTATTAAAGAAGAGAATCAAAGACTATACGCCATCTCCGTATTTAACGTTTTCTATTCATCTGGATGGTAATCAAGCTAGGCATGATACCTCGGTTTGTCAGGACGGGGTTTTTGATATCGCTGTGGACGCGATTAAATTAGCTTTGAGTAAAGGCTTTAGAGTGACGGTTAATTGCACATTATTTCAGGGTGAAACAGCCAGTGAAGTGGCTGATTTTCTGGACTATGTGACTGAACTCGGTGTAGAAGGAGTTACGATTGCGCCAGGCTTTAGTTATGAACATGCACCGCAACAGGATGTGTTTATCAAAGGTAAAGATGTCAAAGATTTATTCAGAGGGATTTTCTCCATTGGTAAAAATCGTCAATGGAAATTGAATCACTCCAGTTTATACCTGGATTTTTTAGCCGGTAATCAGGCTTATGAATGTACCCCTTGGGGAAATCCTACGCGCAATGTGTTTGGTTGGCAGAAACCTTGTTATTTGTTGGCTGATGAAGGACATGTTGATACTTTTCAAGAATTATTGGATACCACACCTTGGGAAAAATACGGCAATGTAAATAATGCCAAATGTGCGAATTGCATGGCACATTGCGGCTATGAAGCGACAGCCGTTGAAGATATGCTGGCGCATCCTGTGAAGGGATTGATGGTTGCTCTGCGAGGTCCAAAAACGCAGGGAGACATGGTGGAAGTTGCCGCACCTAATTATGTTGAAGTTGACGCAGTGAATACTATTGCTGGGATTCCGGTAAAAGTAGAGTCATGATTTTAATCCGGATGGCTTAAGCTGGTATTTCATTTCATTAAGAGGAAGTATGTTAAGTTTTTTTAAAAGTCGTTGGCTCAGGATCAGTTTTATCCTGTTTGTTGTCAATGTGGGCAGTTCATCTGCTGGACTTGTGCCTGAGGCTGAAATTGAGACCCGTGAGGTCGTACAGACGGCTAAGGAAACCCCCAAACCCACAGCGAAAGAGATTGTGCAGATTTTTCAGCGCGAACTTCTGGATGTGATGAAACAGGGGGAAGCCCTAGGTTTCCATGGGCGTTATACGCAACTGGAGAAGCCCATTTTGAACAGCCATGATTTGACAAAAGTTGTTCGAATTGTCATGGGTAAAAAATGGAGGGGTTTAACGGCTCAGCAAAAGACTTCACTGAGTGAGGTTTTTAGTCGTTTGAGTATTTCGGCGTATGCGGTAAACTTCAAGGTGTTTTCTGGCGAGTCTTTTGTCTATTTGTCAGAAAATGAAACAGCAAGAGGGGGTGTTATTGTACATACGCTGCTGAAACGCCCTGAAGATAAAGATGTTAAATTTGATTATATGCTAAAGAAAAAAGGAGAGCATTGGCGAATAATTAATATTATTGCTAATGGAGTGAGTGATTTAGCATTGAAGAGATCCGAGTATACTAGTCTTTTAAAACGAAAAGGATTTGAATCTTTAATTGCAAAAATTAACGAAAAAATTGATAATTACGCCAAACAATAAGAGATAGGATGTACCCATTATGTTCATAGTTTCACAAAAGAAAGCCATGTCATCTTTCTTTGTTATGTTAATGATAGCAATATCACTTTTACTGTCAGGATGTGCGGGTAATAAAGCCATTGAGGCAGATCCCGAGCTGATAGAACTTTCAGAAGCGGACCCTTATGAAGAATTAAATCGTGATATATTTGCGTTCAATGCCAAAGTGGATGAACATTTTGCGCAACCCATATCGCAGGCCTATTTATGGGTGACACCGCAATTGCTGCGAACAGGCGTTGCCAATTTCTTCAGCAATCTTAATGATATAAATGTGGTTTTAAATGATGTCATGCAAGGGAAGATACAGCAGAGTGTGGAAGATACCGGCCGGTTTCTGGTTAATACGACGGTAGGACTAGGCGGTTTATTTGATGTTGCTGACGAATTAGGGCTGGGGAAACATGAAGAAGATTTCGCTCAGACGCTTGCTGTCTGGGGCGTGCCTCAAGGCCCCTATCTGGTTTTTCCGATACTGGGGCCGATGACATCCAGAGGACTTCCGGGCACTGTCTTTGATACAGCCGCCAACCCGGCAAGTTATGTTGGGTTTCCTGTGCAATTGTTACAGATGTTGAATGCTCGAGCCAATGCCGAGGGGGCCTTGCAATTTATCGATGAAGCGGCCTTAGACCCTTACGTTTTTACCAGAGAATCTTTTTTACAGCATCGTAATTTCTTGGTAACGGATGGTAACTCTGAAATAACAGATGATGT
>JAPYOW010000023.1:11684-30275 GCA_029937975.1 Methylococcaceae bacterium
TACAGCATCGTAATTTCTTGGTAACGGATGGTAACTCTGAAATAACAGATGATGTAATGTTGATGGAAGATGACTTTTATGATGATGAGGAGATATTGTCTGCAGTGCCGGCTCAGGAAGTCGCAGCCTCAGGCTATAAACTCATTTTGAGTTCAGAGAACGAAAATTTTGGACAAGCGGCTGAATTGTTTGACGGTGCTACTTCATCATTTGACAAGGCGGTCGACTCTTTTGAGGAAGCGGCTAAAAAAATAGAAAAACTACAGTAGATTTTAGCGGGGGATCGCTAACAGTCACTGTGTTGGCACAGTCAATATGGAAGTGGTGCTGAGAGAAGTCGTACACAGTAGTCAACGATATTATCGATGACAAAATAAAAAAACCCTGCATTTTATGATGTGGGGTTTTTTTTTGGGAGGTAGAAAACAGCCGGCCCTGCGAGTAAAAACTCACGCCTGTTAATAAGGTTTTGAGGTGTTTTGCGGATTGTGATCCATCCTTGCTACTTCAATGTAAATCATGGGTATAGCATATGAGCGCTGATTTTTTTCTTTATACTACAGAGCAATTAAACACGCTGGCTTGTGCTGAAACTGTCCGGCAGGGTCGCGCTTATTTTACCGGGCATCGGGTGATTGCACTGGAGGTACAAGAGGGGCAATTGGTCACTCAGGTTGCAGCGGCAAGTCAGAGTCGGTGCTATGGGGTAACTTTAACCCGAAACAGGAGTGATACCTTACAATGCCATTGCGAATGTGCTTCTGAAGAAAATGTGTGTAAGCATGGCATCGCCAGTTTATACCGCTATGCGGAAAGCTGTTCAGCTGCCGAAGCGGATAGTTTGGGTGGGGCGAAGGATGCAGCCATCAAGCAGCGGGTGAAAAAGGGGCGTAATGAAGTCAGTGTCAAATTGCTGCGGGGTAATCTGGCTTTTGGTGTCTGGCAGGCAAAGTCCATTATCTCTGCCACGTATCAGAAAACAGCGTATCAGGTTTATATTCGCTCACTGGATCAGCGAAAAAATTATTGTACCTGTCCAGACCTGGCAACTAACGGTCTGGGAACCTGCAAGCATATCGAGTCGGTACTGCATTATGCAAAAAAACAGCCAGAATATGCGCAGCTGGTAGCAAAAGGCGCGCCTATTTCATTTGTGTATTTAGCATGGGACTCTGCCACTGATCCCGTTATTCGCTTACATAAGTTAGAACAGTGTGCTGAAGGGTTAGTCACTGAATTAGCCGAATATTTTGATGCAGAAAATCAATGGAAAGCTCGGTGGCCTGATGATTTTAATGACTTTGTGCGCAAATTTAAGGCTAGAAATGACTTGCTCATCGGTGATGATGTTTTACTGTTTGTCCGGCAATGTGCGGAAGATGCGGCGCATCAAGTACGCGCAAGACACATTTCACAACAGATCAGGCAAGCCAATGGTGTGTTCGCCGGCATTAAGGTGCGCTTATTTGCTTATCAGACAGAGGGTGTGGCTTTTCTGGTATCCCGAGGGCGCGCTTTATTAGCAGATGAGCTGGGTTTGGGAAAAACCCTGCAAGCCATCGCTGCCGCTTCGTGGCTGGCTGAGCATGAGGGGCTTAAAAAAGTACTGGTCATCTGTCCAGACGCTTTGACACAGCAATGGGGTAGGGAAATAGAGCAATTTAGCGATAGTAAACTGCAGATTATTCAGGGCACTGCAGCCAACAGGCAGATGCAATATCAAGCGGATGCCTTGTTTTATATTATTGATTACCCATTGATTTTACGCGATTTAAATGTCATTACTGAAACCTTAAAACCAGATTTAATCATCCTGGATGAGGCAGAACGCATTACCAACTGGCGGACAAAAATTGCCTCTACGGTCAAATTAATTCCCTCGCGTTATGTCTTTGTGCTTACCGGCAGCGCACTAGAGCATCGCATAGAAGATCTTTACAGCCTTTTTCAAGTAATTGATGCGCGGGTGTTAGGTCCTTTATGGCGATGTTTACTGGATTTTCATGTCACGGATGCAGCAGGCAAAGTGACTGGCTACCGTAATCTGTCTGAGTTACGCAGACGTATGAGTTCAGTCCTGTTAAGGCGTGAGCGTGCCTTGGTGAGTGATCAATTGCCGGCAATAACGCAGGTGTGTTTTGATATTCCCATGACAAAAGTTCAGCGGGAAATACATGATGCGGCTATGTCCAATGCCAGGCAACTAGCCAGTATGGCTAAACGTAGAGCTTTGACGCCCAGTGAAATCCGGCAGTTAATGGCCGCTTTGCAACAAGCGCGAATGGCGGGTAACGCCGCAGGCCTGGTCGACAAAACAACCCTCATTTCGCCAAAACTGGATGAATTATCGCGTTTGTTAACGGAGTTATGTTTACCTGGTCAGCGCAAAGTCGTGGTGTTTTCGCAATGGGCAAAGATGACGGAGATGGTGGAATCCCGAGTGCGGTCTTTAGGCTTGGCTGTTGTGCATTTGCATGGCGGGCTTGCCAGCCATGAACGCGGAAAATTAGTGGATAAATTTCAACGCGATGATGCGGTACAGGTTTTAATCTCCACTGATGCCGGGGGTGCTGGTTTAAATTTAGCCGTCGCCTCAGCCTTGATTCATCTGGATATGCCCTGGAATCCTGCGGTATTAGACCAGCGTATTGCCTGTGTTCATGGTTACGGGCAGCAACAAAAAGTGCAGGTGTTTTTATTCCTGGCTGCTGATGCTTATGAACAGCGTGTAGCGATACGGGGAACAGCACAGCGTGACTTATTTGATCAGCACATTCGCCCTGATGGCAATGAGGATGTGCTGGATGTTTCTAAAAAAATGTTGCAAAGTATTATTGATGAGTTGACAGAAACCCAGACCGAAACCCAGCTATCGGCACCCGCAGTAGTGTTTTCGCAAGGCAGTCAAGAGGATGCTCAGGCTGATACGGTTTCAGCTAAACCCACAGAAGGTGAGTTACAGCTTAATGCCTTAATCAACAAAATTCAGCAAAGCTTTGCACCTCGAATTGAGCAGATTCTGGCTGCAGGCCATGGTTTACTGTTAGTGCTTAACTCATTTGAACCTGAGGATGACGATTCGGTACGGGCCTTATCAGAGCCAGATATACCGGTGCTAGTGATTGCGGCAAGAACCTTGTCCGAGTTACAACGCTTGGGTATTGCATCGCCGCTGGCCGATGCCAAGGTTATTTTTGAGCCGACTAAAGACCTATTAAAGGGTGTTAACCCTTTGCTGAAAGTTGCGCAAGATAAATTAAAATCAGCTGAAATACTCATTGAACAGCAATGTTATGCCGGTGTGCTGGAAATATTAGTCGGCACCTTGTTAACTATCGCCACCGTGGTTTGTGGACAGCAGCAAGTTCCAAGCCCGGAAAAGGCAACGGTCTGGTTATACAGTGAGCTGTTGTCTCAACAATTGATGTCCACCGAACAGATTAACGTTATCGTAAAAGTCATTGCCTTGAGTCATAAAATTGCCGTACCTGATGCGCTGATTGAACAAGCCCTGCGGGATACTCAGGCTTTGATGGGGCAATATGGGCATTAAATGAGTGTTTATAGAAAATTAAACAAAGAGAGATTTTGTACGCGGGTAAATGATTGTTGTGCCGCTTGTAAGGCGATATCCTGAATATTGAAGCGGCTAATCGCTTCTGCATAATCCAGGTTTTCAATATCTGATAATGTAGTTTGTAAATCCAAAATAAATTTTTCATTTTGCGATTCTTGATTATCCAAAGTTCTTAGTCTGGCACCGATTGCTGTTCTGGCCCCGAGAAATGACTCCAAAGCATTATCCAGATCCGTTAAAACTTCATCAGTAGCTGTGTGAAACAAGTCATTGCCCGGTGTCGCTGTCAGGTCTACACTGGTGCGGGTTATTGAGGCAGGAATACCAGCAAAGGAGTCAAAAGTACCGGTAATATTAGCGAAAGAAAGGGTAGATGCTGCGCCTGATGTCAAAGAAACAAATTCTATAAAATTACCATTTGAACGAGCCTCTATACCCGCAGTATTCAATTTAGTAGGACTGCTGTTGGCTGGGTCATTTATCGCATTTGTTAATTCATCAATGGTTTGATAAGTGCCATTTAATATTACTTGGACAGTGGGCCCTGTGTCACTAGTAAGACTAATTACGTCATTTAATGTTACCGGTGTATTAATAAAATTAGAACCTTGAATAACCGCCTGAGGATCGGTGAAGTTATTAGTCAGGGTATCTGATAATGCAGATAAAGTATTAAATATATTGCGAGTGCCATCTGCAACACTGGCTTTCTGGCTACTGGACTGTATGTTTTGGAATATATCAAAACCGTGTTGACCATCAGCAATTCGTCGTTCATCATGATTTCACGACATGCGGATTATAAATACATAAATACCGCGGGGTAAAACAGGAATAAGATAAAGGCCAGTATGCCCATTAATTTATCCAGTGCATCGGTGAAAAGTCTTTCAGACTGTGCCGTTTTGTGCGCGTGGCTTATTTTATTTTTCATTGTTATCTCCTAATAAAAAAGTAGTTGAATTCAGCATATACCCATTGAGATAAGCCCTGTTGTGATCGATATCGCATTTTTTGAAATAAAAGCCCGGTAACGCAATAACGGCGGCTTGTTGTCGATATAGTTATATAACTTCTGTTCGAATCCGTTCTTGAAATAGCCACAGGTTTAGCGTTTCTGACACAGAATGGCAATGGATAATGCGATTGTTTAATAGGGAAAAATTGCGATGTTGGCAATGCTTATAATTTTAATTGGAAATTGGTAAAATAGCTGACAAAGACAGATAAAAGGCTGTGTTGGTGTGTTTTGAGTTGATTTTGCTTAGGCTGTCGAGATGGGTGAAAGCTTTTTGGACTAGCACTTATGCTGTTGATGCAGCAGCAGGATGAAATGCGGAACGCACAGCCTTAGTATGTCAAGCATCGAGAAAAGGCAGAAACCAGCCAGGCACTCAGTTTAAAGGCATGAGCCAACTAGGGTAAAAGCTTAGTCGCTTTTTTGCCAGAGGCTTTTTTATCCCCTTTTAGGGAGATGCAGGGAAACTCTCCTGCTGGCCGCTGGGGTTTTTCTCAACACTCATGAAATCAGGTAAGGTAAATCAATGCAAGCAGGCGTTATAGGCTGGGATATAGGTGGCGCACATATTAAAGCGGCCGTATTAGAGCCCGGGGGTATTATTTCTCAAGTGATGCAACAGCCATGTCCGTTATGGAAAGGGATAACGTATCTGAATCATGCGGTTGAGAAGATTCTGTCAGAAATTCCAGATAAACATTATGTGCATGCCTTGACCATGACCGGAGAGCTGGTTGATTTATTTGACAGTAGGGATCAAGGTGTACAGCAAATTATATCGACCATGCAAGCTTGTCTGCCAGCTTGTGATTTGTGGATTTATGCGGGGCTGGATGGGTTGATAGCGCACACTGAGGTCAAGCCCCATCATTTTAAAAATATCGCTTCAACCAATTGGCTGGCCAGTGCATCTTTGGCTGCGAATAGG
The DNA here is from genome assembly GCA_029937975.1 of Methylococcaceae bacterium. Classification (GTDB taxonomy): domain Bacteria; phylum Pseudomonadota; class Gammaproteobacteria; order Methylococcales; family Methylomonadaceae; genus QPIN01. The sequence goes on from JAPYOW010000023.1 coordinate 17,208, forward strand.
TTAAAAAATGGACTTTTTATTGATATTGGCAGTACCACGACAGATATTTTGATTTTATCTGAACATCAGGTTCAGGCGATCGGCATGACGGATTATGAGCGACTGGTTTCGGATGAACTGGTTTATACCGGAATTGTGAGAACGGCTGTAATGGCGGTTGCACAGTCGGCCTGCTTTCAAGGGCAAACCATGGGCCTGATGGCGGAATATTTTGCCACGATGGCAGATGTTTATCGATTAACCGGTGAATTGCAGGCATGGCAGGACCAGACGGAGACTGCTGATGGTACAGAAAAAACAGTCATGGCCAGTGCTAAACGCTTGTCCAGAATGACAGGCTATGAGTTTTCTGAGCTGGATTTGGCCAACTGGCAGCAATTGGCCGAAAATATAAAATCACAGCAAAAACATAAAATTGCGCAGGCGTGTGAAAAACACTTGTCTCGCAATTTACTGTCGAAAAAGGATTTTTTTATAGGGGCAGGGGTGGGCCGTTTTTTGGTTAAACAAATCGCGGCAGAGGCAGGGTATGATTATTTTGATTTTGCTGACTTGTTTGCAGCGCAAGGCCCAGTTGACGGCATTAATGTGGCAGATTGTGCCCCTGCTGCTGCTGTCGCTTATCTCGCCATGTCCGGTAAGCAATAGTAATAAATGGATAAGGATAGCCTGAAATGAATTTTCTGTTCGCTTTAAGCTATACAGAGAGCCCATTTATTACGATAATAGACTCAAGGGTATTCCCCATGGACTTGTAGAAAATAATCAATGACTTTAGCAATACAACACAAACATCCTCTTCCTTATAATGAGGATAGTTCTCTTTTATTTGAATCCATTGCTGATAAACCATGGTCAGTTTTTCTTGACAGCGGTTTTCCTGCTAACCATCAGGGGCGTTACGATATTATTTCATGTGATCCCGTAATTACTTTACTCACCACGGGAAATACCACAAAGATCACAGAAAAAGACCAGGTGCATTATTCCACAGAAGATCCTTTTCTATTGATTAAACGCTATTTGAAGTCAGACTTTCAAGCGATGGAAGATATTCCTTTTAACGGAGGCGCCATGGGCTATTTTTCGTATGACCTGGCACGCCGCTTGGAAACTTTACCCGTTATTTCTGCCAATAAGGAACATTATGCAGAAATGGCCATTGGCATCTACTCATGGGCCGTTATTGTTGATCATCAGCAGAAAAAAAGCTGGCTGGTTACCGATCAACAAGCCAGTGCACAGGATTTAATCAAACAATTTAGTTCAATCGCTACGCAACCGTGTAACTCGACGTTTTCCATACTGGAAAAGCCTAAATCCAATATGGATAAACTGACTTACCAGAAAGCATTTGAAAAAATAAAGACTTATCTGCTGGAAGGGGATGCTTATCAGGTGAATCTGGCTCAGCGGTTTTGTAGTGCTTGTGCCGGGAATCCCTGGCAAGCTTACAAAGCATTAAGGAAAATAAATTCAGCGCCTTTTAGCGCCTATCTGAATTTTCCACAAGTACAGGTATTAAGTTCCTCTCCCGAACGTTTTTTAAAAGTAACAGCAGGTGAGGTGGAAACCAAACCGATTAAAGGCACACGGGCAAGACGGGATGAGCCGGCAGCTGATCAGCAGCAAATAAGTGCTTTATTCCAGAGTAAGAAAGATCGCGCAGAAAATCTGATGATTGTTGATTTATTAAGAAATGATATCAGCAAAAATTGTCAGGAGGGTACGGTTAAAGTCCCGAAACTGTTTGAGGTCCAAAGTTTTTCCACTGTTCATCATCTGGTCAGTACCGTCAAAGGTGTATTAGCCGAAGGTCAGCATGCCTTGGACTTATTAAGGAATTGTTTTCCCGGCGGTTCAATTACCGGTGCGCCCAAAATTCGTGCCATGGAAATTATTGAAGAACTGGAACCTCATCACCGGGGAATCTATTGTGGTTCCATCGGTTATATAGGTTTTGATGGAAATATGGATACCAGTATTACTATACGCACCCTGGTGCATACTGAAAATACCATTCGTTTTTGGGCGGGTGGCGGCATTGTCAACGATTCTGTGATGGAAGATGAATATCAGGAAAGTTTTGATAAAGCCGCTGCCTTGCTTCAGCTATTAGAGCAATTCAGGAATAATGAAAGTCATTAAACTGGGTGGGAGTTTAATGTCGGATATGCAGACCCTGACGGCTTGTTTGAATACCATAAAACACTATGAGCAGGATCACATAGTGATTGTGCCAGGCGGGGGCATGTTTGCTGATCAGGTGCGGAAATCCCAGCAACAATGGGGTTTTGATGATAAAACGGCTCATCATATGGCACTGTTGGCCATGCAGCAAATGGCATTGTTGTTAGCCAGTATTAGCAAGAGCTTTAAAGTGGCGGAAACAGTTGCCAGCATTCAGCAAGCCTGGCTTCAGACTTCGGTGGTTATTTGGTCACCTTGTATCAAACAACTCGATGCGGCTGGAATACAAGCCAGCTGGGAGGTGAGTTCAGATAGTCTGGCGGCCTGGTTAGCCGGTCAGTTAAAAGTCAGTGCGCTGGTTCTGGTAAAGTCAGCCGATATTGCCTCAGCCATGGATATTCAGAGCATGCAAAAACAAGGTGTGCTTGATCAGGCATTCGCTGATTTTGTGGATAATGCGAGTTTTAAGGTAACAGTCATTAATAAGTATGACTTTAATAGGCACCTCTTCTAGACGTTCTGGACAGTGGACAACAGGCTTGCTACTACAAGGTGGCAACATGCTTATGCTGCTTTGGCGAAGCCCCCTTGTTTCTGTAGCTGAAAAGTTTATCCGGGTGCCTTGCATCGAAGAAATAAAATCATGACAAAAAATCAATATACATTGGGCTTTATCGGCATAGGATTGATGGGAAAACCCATGACTCTGCGTCTTCTTGAGGCGGGGTTTAAGGTGAATGTGTGGAATCGTTCCAAAGAGAAGCTGCGTGCCGTGACGGATGCCGGCGCTATTGCGCATTCAAGTATTGAAACGCTAGCCAAAGCTTCGGATATTATTCTGTTATGTCTGGCAAATACGGAGGTTGTGCAGGCAGTGGTCAATTCGCATATTATGCATTCTGCTTCAAAAGCTAAATTATTGATTGATTTATCCAGTATACATCCAGCGGCCACCAAAGTACTTGCCCGTGAGTTAAAACAGCATTGCAATATCCACTGGGTGGATGCCCCTGTTTCTGGCGGTACAGCGGGGGCAGAACAAGGTACGCTGGCAATAATGGCCGGTGGCTCACAGGATGATGTGGAGATTGCCCGCTCGGTGTTAAAACCCCTTTATCAGCAACTGACACATATGGGGGAGGTGGGGAGTGGCCAGGTCACAAAAATTTGTAACCAGATGATTGTCAGTTGTAATGTTTTGGTCATTGCCGAAATGCTGGCTTTGGCCGAGAAATCAGGGGTGGACGCAAAAAAAATCCCTCAGGCTCTGGCAGGCGGTTTTGCAGATTCTAAGCCTTTGCAAATTGTCGGTCCTGAAATGGCATCTGCCACCTTTGAGCCGATAAAATGGCATGTTAAAACCTTATTAAAAGATCTGAATATGGCGGTGGATTTATCCCTTCAGCAAAGTAGTGCAATCCCTATTTCGGCGCTTGCTGCCCAACTCATGCAATTGCATGGAAGCCAGGGGTATTTAGAGCAAGACCCTGCCACGTTAATAAAACTGTTTAGCCACAAAGATGCTTAAATTTTCGGCTAATTTAAGTTTATTATTTACCGAACTGGATTTAATCGATCGCTTTAAAGCGGCTAAGGACTGTGGATTTGAGGCGGTTGAAATTCAATTTCCCTATGCACTCTCGGCTGAACAAATCCAGCAGCAATTAATAACGAACCAGCTGGAACTGGTCTTGTTTAATGTCGCTGCAGATGATCTGTTACAAGGGGGGGAGGGTCTGGCTTGCGTTCCGGAAAAACAGGCGCTTTTTAAGCAGGCTTTGGCACAATGTAAAGCCTATGCTGAAATTTTACAGCCCGAAGCGATCAATATTCTACCCGGACAATGCAAAAACCCCGCGCGGCGTCAGGCATATCGGGAGACCTTTAAAAGCAACTTATCTCTTGCCCTGGCCAGTTTTAGCCCCTTAGGCATTAAAACCGTTTTTGAAGCGATTAATGTTATGGATATGCCCGATTTCATTATTCATAATGGGCAACAAATGCTAGAAATCATGCGGCAAATGAATCATCCCATGTTATTGATGCAATATGATATTTATCATATGCACAAAATGAATGAAGACGTGGTTGCATTTTTGGCACAATACAGCGATAAAATTGGCCACATTCAATTTGCAGATGATCCGGGCCGTGCTCAACCTGGGTCCGGCTCAATTGATTTTAAAGCTATTTTTAGCCAGATAGAAAAATCCGGTTACCGTGGCTGGACAGGGGCTGAATACAATCCATCAGAGGATACCCTTCAGAGTCTTGATTGGTTCCAAAGGTCTTTGGCTGATTAAAACTATGCGGTTAACTTCAGGTATTTTTGAAATAAAGTATCGTGATTTTCGGCATTAGCTGCATCTTTATCGATGCAATCGACCGGACAAACTTCAATACATTGTGGTAAATCATGATGGCCAACACATTCTGTACATAAATCTGGGTTTATCTCGTAAATTTCTTCCCCTTGATAAATAGCACCATTGGGACATTCCGGTTCACAAACATCGCAGTTTATACACTCATCATCAATTATTAATGACATTTTGACTCCTTAAGAAAATTTTTGATGTAACTGTTTTTCCACGCATTCAGGTACAAAGCTGGATACATCGCCTTTAAGCTTTGCTATTTCTCTGATCATGCTGGATGAAATAAATTCATATTGCTCGGCCGGTGTTAGAAACAGGGTTTCTAATTCCGGTGATAAGCGACGATTCATACCTGCCAATTGAAACTCATATTCAAAATCCGACACGGCGCGCAATCCCCTGATGACCACACCCGCACCCTGTTCTTTTGCACAGTCAACTAATAAGTTATTAAATCCTATGATACTGACATTGTGAAATTGAGCCGTGACTTGCTCTGCTAAAGCAACGCGTTCGGCTAGAGTGAATAATGGTGTTTTTCCTTGATTCGCGGCAACAGCAACAATAACTTGTTCAAACAGTCTGGAAGCTCGTGCGATAATATCAAGATGTCCATCGGTAATGGGATCAAATGTCCCCGGATATATGGCTGTCGTATTCAATTAAACCTTCGCTTAATGCTAAAACGCGAAATTTTAACATAGAATATGAATTCAGGTGCGCTGAAACAAGTAATAAGCTACTTGTCCTGCTTGCTTGTTTTTCAGGCAATGCCAGTTTTCAGGCATATCATTTAGATCAAGCTGTTTTTCCACTTCAACGTAAATTTTTGCCTGAGCGGCTAACCATCCTTTATCTTCCAGCCAGTGACAGCTTTGTTGCGCCAGGCCTTTAGTAAAAGGCGGGTCAAGAAAGACCAGATTAAACGGGCTGGCATCCCCGGCTAAAAACTTAAACACATCGGAGGAAATGATTTTAATCTGCCGCGCCGATAGTTTATCGGTGTTTTGTTTGATCAATCGACAGGCGTTGGCATTCTTCTCAACCATAACGACGGAATCCGCACCTCTTGAGGCGGCTTCAAAACCTAGCGCACCACTGCCGGCAAATAAATCCAGACATTGACTGCCGATCAGATCCTGCTGCAACCAATTAAATAGGGTTTCCCGGATTCTTGCAGGCGTTGGCCTTAAGCCGGGAAAGTCTGTAAAAACCAGCTGTCGACTGCGCCATTCACCTGCAATAATTCTTAGTTTGCTTTCCATTTTTTCTCTATCTAATGGCACTTTTAAGCGGGGCAAAATCAGCGCCAGATAAAAGGGAGTCGTGCTGCGACAATAATTGAAAACTTTCCGGGTTTAAAACAGAGATGCTGGGGGCGACATTTCTGGGTTAGAGACTGTTTTTGTGTCAGTTCTGCCGATGTATACCGGGAGGGGGCTGAGGCGGAATTGAGCGCGGCATCTTGCACCCGGAGCTGACGATAATCCTGAGACTGCCCCCTGAACGGGGCGGTGTTCCATGTCCGGACTATACGTCAGCATCCTCTCCCGTTTTACCGGGGCGATGGACTATTGAAGTTCAGCGTACAAGTCGCGATATTCACCAGTGAGTTTATGGTTAGGTAAATAATGAACCAAGGGCAGAGCATGGGTGTGTGATTCACGGACCTTTACGGAAGGTGAAATTTTCGATTGCAGTACCGGGTGTCCTTCCTGAATCAATGCGTCGACTAATTGGCGCGGCAAGTTGGCCTGTTTTTGAAATTGGTTAACAATAATGCCTTCAAGTTCCAGACTCTCATTATGATCAGCTTTTACTTCAGCAATGGTGTTCATTAAAGTATAGAGAGCATCTCGGGCAAAGCTATCACAGTCAAACGGAATTAAACATCTTTGTGCGGCAATTAAAGCGGATTGACTATAGAAATTCAGGATGGGCGGTGTGTCAATATACACCGCATCAAAGCCTTCTAGTTTCTCCAGTGCTTCTTTGAGTTTGAATATTTTATATCTGGACTCCAGTCTACTTTGCAAACCTTCAAGGTCAGGATGACTGGGCAGGACATAGAGGTTGGGGAAAGGGGTTTCATGTATGGCTGAATCAAGACCACCTTTGCCGCCACCAAATAGAGATACGCCTAGACAATCTTTAAAAAAATGAGCAAGGGTTTTATTGGCATCCTCAATCTTATGGCCCAAAAGGTACTGGGTCGAATTTCCCTGAATATCAAGGTCTATTACTAATGTTTTCTTCCCCTCAGTAGCGCTGATAGCCGCTAAGTTACAGGTGATGGTTGATTTCCCTACACCGCCTTTCTGATTAAAGATGACCCTGCGCATAGTATTTCCTCTATATCAATATTAGATAAAACCTGCATTATTAGGCAAACGCCCCGTAATATCAACTGCGGGTGAAGTTTTTTCCTTTGCAGTCGGGGCATTCGGGGATTTTGCTGGTAGATTTGAAAGAAATCTGTTTATGGCATTGATCACAATGGAAGGTACCCGGGCCTGTTATCTCATGACTGTGATAAGGATGGTATGTATTCGCCTGATTTTCAATTTTAGCTAATTCAATACGGGTTTTATCTGCAATAGTACTGAAAGATTCCCAGGCAAAATTTTCCAGGAGGGAAATATCAAATTTTAACCATTCAGCCAGTGAATTGTTGTTTTTTGTATGAGAATTTGCTTGTGCGGCAAGGTTAACATCGCGCATGAGAAAACCGGCGATATCATCAATTTCCTCCTGGCTTAACCCCTCTAGAGTCTTTTGCTTGGCAATTTCTAAAGAATCTGCCGCTGAATGTAAGGTATCGTCCATTATTTCGTATAAATGGGCCATAAGATTATCGTATGCGTCGACAAATTTATCATCACTCATTGTTTACTCCTTAAAATACACTTTAGATTTAAGCGCCTGTACTGTATTCTAACGCTTTTGATCGGTAAAAGACGAGTAGGATGGAAGAAAATTACAAACCCTTGGATATTGAACAAGATGTGCAGCAAAGCTGGGAAGATTCCGGCGTGTTCAATGTCACTGAAGATGCGGATAAAGAAAAATATTATTGTTTATCGATGTTTCCATACCCGAGTGGGAATTTGCATATGGGACATGTGCGAAATTATACGATAGGCGATGTTATTAGCCGTTTTCAGCGGATGTTGGGTAAAAATGTAATGCAGCCGATGGGCTGGGATGCCTTTGGTTTGCCTGCTGAAAATGCAGCCATGCAACATAATGTACATCCGGCGGATTGGACTTATCGAAATATCGAGTACATGCGTGATCAATTAAAGCGTTTAGGGTTTGGTTATGACTGGGATCGGGAGTTAGCCACCTGTGACCCTGATTATTATCGTTGGGAGCAGTGGTTTTTTCTAAAATTGCTGGAAAAAGACCTGGTATATAAAAAAACATCGCCGGTCAATTGGTGTCCTAATGATAAGACCGTGCTAGCCAATGAACAAGTGATTGATGGCTGTTGCTGGCGATGTGATACCGCCGTAGAAAAGAAAGAAATTTCGCAATGGTTTTTAAGAATTACAGCGTATGCGGATGAACTTTTAGAGTCTTTGACAGAACTGGATGGCTGGCCAGAACAAGTCAGAACAATGCAGGTAAACTGGATTGGTCGTTCTGAAGGGGTGGAAATGGACTTTGCGGTTGCCAATACTGATCCCATCAGAATTTATACCACCCGGCCTGATACCTTGATGGGCGTGACTTATCTGGCGGTGGCTGCTGAACATCCGGTGGCTCTAGAAGCGGCCAGGGGAAATGCTGAAATTTCGGCTTTTCTTGATGAGTGTAAGGTAATGGAAACCTCCGAAGCCGCTATGGAAACCATGGAAAAAAGAGGGGTGGATTCCGGCATTAAAGCAATTCATCCTATCACCGGTGAAGAAGTTGCCGTCTGGATAGCTAACTTTGTCTTAATGAGTTATGGCACCGGTGCGGTGATGTCGGTTCCGGCACATGATCAGCGAGATTATGAATTTGCTAATAAATATGGCATTGCCATTAAACAGGTGATCTTTTCTGCTGAGGGTCAAGAAGATGCCATTTCTGAGCAAGCCTTTACGGCTAAAGGTGTGTTGAAAAATTCAGTTGAATTTGATGGCTTAAGTTCCGCCGATGCCTTTAATGCGATTGCAGCAAAACTTGAAGCTGATAAAAAAGGTGAAAAGAAAACCAATTTTCGGTTACGCGACTGGGGTGTTTCCAGGCAGCGTTACTGGGGTGCTCCTGTGCCTGTTATTTATTGTGATGACTGTGGCACAGTACCTGTACCCGATGCTGACTTACCTGTTGAATTACCCAAAGAAGATGTTGTGCTGGATGGCTCGCAGTCACCTTTGGCAGCTCATCCTACATTTCCTCATGCTGACTGTCCCAAGTGTGGTAAAGCGGCAAAAAGAGAAACCGATACCTTTGATACCTTTATGGAATCTTCCTGGTATTTTGCGCGATATGCGGGAAAAAGTGATGACAGCATGTTAGCCGAAAGTGCTAAATACTGGTTGCCGGTGGATCATTATATTGGGGGTATCGAGCATGCTATTTTACATTTGCTGTATGCTCGCTTCTATACCAAACTTTTACGTGATGAAGGTTTGTTGACCTGTGACGAACCATTCAAACGTTTATTAACGCAGGGCATGGTTTTAAAAGACGGTGTCAAAATGTCTAAATCTAAAGGCAATACGGTGGACCCAAAAGGACTTATTGATCTTTATGGTGCAGATACCGTGCGTATGTTTGTTATGTTTGCCGCACCGCCTGAACAATCGCTGGAATGGTCCGACTCGGGGGTGGAAGGTTCTTACCGGTTTTTAAAAAGATTATGGCGGCAAGTTTTTTTACATGTGGAAAGCAGTTCGGTAAATACGACACTGGATAAAGCATCTTTAACGGAACCTCAAAAAGCCATTCGCAGACAACTGCATTTAGCTTTAAAAAAAGCCAAAGATGATTACGGTAGACGTTATACCTTTAACACCGTTATTGCCGCGAATATGGAATTAGTCAATAGTTTATCAAAATTCACGGATGATTCTGATAATGGTCAGGCCATCAAACAAGAGGTACTGGAATCTATACTGCTGATGCTGTCACCAATAACGCCTCATATTTGTCAACAATTATGGCTTGAACTGGGGTATGAAAGTGATATTGTGAGTGCATCATGGCCTGAGGTCGATGCATCAGCATTGGAACAGGATTCGATAAAAATGATGATTCAGGTGAATGGTAAATTACGTGGGGATATAGCTGTTGCGGCATCTGCAAGTAAAGATGAGATAGAAACAATGGCCTTAGCTGACGAAAATATTATCCGTTTTATTGCAGGCCAAGCGGTTAAGAAAGTGATTGTTGTTCCTAAGCGATTGGTGAATATTGTTGTTTGACAATTTTTATATGTAACGACAGGAGGCAAGGACGCTTCTGATGTGTTAAGGATGAAATTGAAAAAATAAAAGATTATGAAACATATTTTGCTAGTGATGACGGTATTATTGCTCTCGGCATGTGGCTATCATTTACGAGGGAGTTTTAATCTACCTGAAGGTTTAAAAACGATTTATATCCAGGGGGCTTCGAGTCCATTACGCAATGCTTTAAAGCAAGTCTTGAGGTCAGCAGATGCAACATTGGTTGATAACGCTAAAGATGCGGGACTGGTGATTAAAGTCGAGAAGGAAACCATGCAACGCCATGCGCTCTCCTTGAGTGTTAAAGGGCGAGCCAATGAGTATGAATTATCCTATAGTCTGGGTTATCTATTTCTGGATAGTCAGGGGAATGTCTTGTCAAAAACGCAGCCTGTTGAAATTAGAAGAGATTATTTTAATGATCAGGAAGAGTTATTGGGCAAAGACAATGAAGAGCAAGTGATCAGGAAAGAGATGTACAGGCAAGCGATCACCGCCATGCTTAATCGATCTCGCATAGTTGTGGGGAAAATTGCCAAATTAACACCGGATAAGTGATTACTTGTTGTTGTGCGCATAAAACCTGAACAGCTGGAAAGCGCGCTAGAAAAAAACATAGCCGCACTTTATTTACTTGCTGGCGATGAACCTCTCCAGCTGGGTGAAGCCGCGGATGCTGTGCGAAGAGCTGCTCGTAACGCGGGCTATAATACTCGCGAAGTGCTAACCGTTGGCACGGGATTCGAATGGCATGATTTGGCTATAGCCACGGATTCATTGTCCCTGTTTTCTGATAAAACCTTTGTTGAGCTCAGGATGTCCAGTACTAAAGTGGGTACAGACGGTGCAAAAGCGCTAATGAATTATTGTCAGGGTGTGCCGGCAGATACCCTGTTGCTGATCACCATGCCCAAGCTTGATAAGGCGGCTTTGCGAACAAAATGGTTTCAAACTATTGAAAAATCTGCTGTGGTTGTACAGCTATGGCCGATTGAAGGTGCTGGTTTACTCACGTGGTTGGCACAGCGCTCAAGTAAAAGAGGATTAAAGATTGATCCAGATGGCATCAGGCTACTTGCAGCTCGTATTGAAGGAAACCTGCTGGCAGCTGTTCAAGAAATAGAAAAGCTTTATATTTTGCATGGGCCGTCCGCATTATCAAAGCAGGCGGTGGAAGAGTCAGTAGCGGACAGTTCACGTTTTGATGTTTTCAAATTAACCGAGTGTGTGTTAGCCGGTCGTATCAATAAAGCCATGAAAATCCTTAATGCTTTGAAAGCAGAAGGTATTGCCGCACCGGTAGTTTTGTGGGCTTTAACACGGGAGACCCGGCTGCTACTGAGTATTAAAGTGGCCGTCAATAAGGGGCAAAATAAAGAAGTTGTTTTGAACCAGCATAAATTATGGGATAAACGAAAACAGTTAGTGAGTGCGGCTGTATCTCGAATAGAACTGGAACAGTTAAGGCAGATGTTATTGCTGGCTGCACAAGTCGATCGACAAATAAAAGGGCAGGCACAGGGGGATTGCTGGGAAACCTTGTTATCTTATTGCATATTGTTTTATGCGCCGCCCCGCTGATGGCCAAAGACATAGATTTAGGGCAATAATGGACCGCTGTTTGACCTGTTTCAAACGCGCATTGCGGGAACAATAAGCCTGCTAGCAGGCATGGGTTCAATTAATGCTGTACGCCCTGAGCATTCTAAATTAATCATGAATAGTCATGTAGCCGTACAATGCGCTATACGGATGAGCATGCGCGCATTATTGATGAGTTTGAGTCTGGTTGGTTGGAAATTGGAGCAGCTTAGGGCCATGGAAAAATCACATAAGCAACGAAGAATTCTTTTAATGTAGGCTGATATTTAACCGCATGAGATGAAAGCTGTGCTTGCTGCGCCCCAGAATCTTTTCTAGATTGCCTTGTCACCTGAGTTGGTGCGTTGACTGATGTCATTGATGCGTGATGCATCCATAGCTCACGCCCCCCGCAGTCGACCTTAAGCATGCCCAGGAACCACAGGGTTAAGGTGGATGCTGTGCTGCCGTTATTGCTGCTATAAATAATAAACTTATAGTTTATTATTTATAAATTAAATTGGGTATTATAAATTTATATAGATAAAGGTATTATTATCTACGCAGTGAGTTTGACCTTAATCTTGAGTTGTTTACTGTCACAGACAGGTTTAATACCTTGGTAAAGCAGCGTTAAAAAAATTGCTGGGTAAAAACAACTCTTCATCAATAGTGCTACGAGACTTGCATGAAAAACGTATTAAACTGGTTTAAAAAATTAAATATAAGGAACGTCATGGCTAACGTGAACACAGATACACTTTTAGAAAACAATAAAAGATATGCCAGTGGTGAACAGGTACATAATCCTGTTCATCCCGGTGAGCAACCGATTAATCCAGCCAAACATGTGGCAGTTGTTGCTTGTATGGATGCTCGTCTTGATGTTGAAGATCTACTTGGGTTAGAAACTGGAGATGCGCATATCATCCGTAATGCTGGAGGTGTTATCACAGATGATGCAATCCGTTGCCTGATCATCTCGCATCATTTACTCAACACGAATGAAATTATATTGATCCATCACACTCGCTGTGGCATGTTGGCTTTTACCGACGACCTGCTTAAAGCTGGATTAGAAGGTGATCCAGCAGCTGAGGAGCTACTTGGACAGGCTACAGGGCGTAAATTTACAAGTTGTAACCACAGCTCTTCAACACCGGCTCAGTTTCATGCCTTTCGTGGTCCACTCGAAGCTCTTGATGCACCTTGCAATGAGCAGCAAACTGAACGTCTTAGCTGGGATGTCAGACGATCAATATCCAGAGTTATGAATCATCCATGGATACCTACTGAAGGGCCTGATGCTTCAACAGTGCGAGGATTCATCTATGATGTTGATACTGGGAAACTCGAGGAAGTAAGCTATCCAGGCCCTATGGGTACTTTCGGCTAAAGGTCAATTCAAGAGTTACGGCCAGTATATTTATTTATTTATTTATGTTTTATTAGTGGTTCTATTTTAATGAAAGTGAGGT
>JAPYOW010000024.1:0-18829 GCA_029937975.1 Methylococcaceae bacterium
TGCTGGTGAGTGCTTTTGCGGGGGGATTGAGTGAGTTAATTATTCGCTGGGATAAGCAGGAGGAATATAGTCACGGCTATATGATTCCATTTGTTAGTGGGTATTTTATTTGGCTTAAAAAGGAAGAGATCAGACACATCGAATTTAACCCGAGTTGGCTGGGTGTGCTGTTGGTGTTAATAGCCGCTGTGTTGTTTTTGATTGGTGAGGTCAGTGGCTTATTTATTCTTATTCATTACGCATTTATTGCAGTTTTAGTGGGGCTGGCCTATGCCATTATGGGTTGGCACGCTTTAAACATCATCCTGATTCCACTCTTATTCTTAGCTTTTTCTATTCCACTCCCTTATTTTCTAGAGGCTAGTCTGTCTGCTAACTTGCAATTATGGTCTTCTCAAATGGGGGTTGTTTTTATTCGGTGGTGCAGTATTCCTGTTTTTCTTGAAGGCAATATAATTGACTTAGGCAGCTATAAACTTCAGGTGGTTGAGGCGTGTAGTGGTTTGCGTTATCTGTTTCCTTTAATGAGTCTGGGTTTTATCTGTGCTTATCTGTATGACACCCCATTCTGGCAGCGAGCGCTGGTTTTTGTTTCTACCCTACCGATTGCTTTATTAATGAACAGCTTTCGAATTGGTGTGATTGGTGTTCTGGTGGAGCATTGGGGGATTTCGGTAGCTGAGGGTTTTTTGCACGATTTTGAGGGCTGGGTAATTTTTCTGGTCTGTATGGCTATGTTATTTGCCGAAATGGTGATGCTGCTCAAAATTAGTCAGGATTCAAGGCCTTTATCGGCAGTGTTTGGTATTCAGGTGGAGGTATGGTCTGACACACCGCATTGCATTCACCAACGTACATTATCTTTGCCATTTATTATGGCTATAGCTGTTTTGGGGGTTTCAGTCATTATGGTGGAGTCTATCGACACAAGAGAAGAGTTTATGCCTGATCGACTTGGCTTTTATCAGTTTCCTGAAGATATAGAGCCATGGCGCGGCAAACAACAGCGTATGGAACCGAGTGTGGTGAAAAAACTGGGGGTTTCCGATTATATATTGGCAGATTATGTCAATGCCGAAAGTGAGACAGTTAATTTTTATGTGGCCTATTATGCAACACAACGAAAAGGGCTATCCCCGCATTCGCCTAAAGTTTGTATGCCTGGCGGCGGATGGCAAATTACAGATATTGAGCGTACCAATCTTGAAAATGGCTTGCCTTTGAACCGGGTTGTTATAAAAAAAGGAGGCCAGCAGCAGTTGGTTTATTACTGGTTTCAGCAGCGTGGTCGATACATTGCTAATGAGTACATGATGAAATGGTATTTATTTAAAGATGCGCTGCTACTCAATCGGACAGACGGGGCATTGGTCAGGGTAAGCACGATGATCTACCCACATGAACAGGCGTCTGATGCTGATCGGCGTTTGCAGTCTTTTGCTGCCAAAGCATTACTTCAATTAAACGATTATATTCCTGATTAATTACAGTCTATGAACACTAAAAGTTATCAAAAAATGATCGCCATCTTTTGTCTTCTGGTGATGTCAGGCTGTGTCGATTCAGTGCGTAAAACTCAGCAATATTTAGAAAGTGCAGAACGATATTATGATCAGGAGAATTATGCAAAAGCCAGATTGGAATATAGAAATGCCCTGCAAATTGATAATCAGCAGGTCGATGCCTATTATTATTTGGCCTTGATGGATGAAAAGGATAAAAGCTGGAAAAGTATGTACGCTAATTTATTGCAGGTCATTAAGTTAGATTCAAGGCATGTGGATGCACGGTTAAGATTAGGCAATTTACATTTATTATCGGGACAACTGGAACAGGCTGATCAGCTCATTGACGAGATATTTACCCTTGTTACAGATAACCCCAAGGCTTTTGTACTTAAAGCTGCTTTGCTTCTTAGGCAAAAAGATACGATGGCTGCGATGGATATGGTCGATAAAGCCTTGGCTATTGACCCCGGTCAAATTGCTGCCATTAGTTTAAAAGTAGTGATTTATCAGGCACAAAATGATTTTAACGCCGCCATGTCCAGCATTGATCAGGCTTTACAGCTTAATCCTGATGATCTGTCATTAAATTTTCTTAAATTACAACTTCACATTAAGCAGGGAGATAATGCCGCCATTGAGAAGGATTATTTAGCTTTAATCCAACGATTCCCTGAGAAAATAGAATTTAATTTTGCCTTAGTGACGCATTATTGGAATCAGCAAGAACAAGCAAAGTCATTGCAATTGATACAGTCGATAATCAATGATTTTCCTGACGATGTAAGCGCAAAGTTGTTATTAGTTGATTTCTGGGTAAAGACGGATATCGATAAAGCAGTGCCAATAATGAAGCAGTTTATTAGCGAAAATAAAGACACCACAGCGTTTTATTTTCGTCTGGCTGATCTTTATATGCAGCAGAAAAAATGGGATCAGTCCACCGGGGTTTTACAGCAGATAGTTGATCTAAAGCCTGATAATAAAGCAGGCATGGATGCAAAAGCATTATTGGCTAAACTGGACATGCAGCGGGGCAATATGAATGATGCGCTAGCATTAGTGAATGAAATTCTGGTTGTGGATGAACTGCATCTTGAGGCGATGATATTAAAAGCCAGAATAGGTCTGGTGAATGCTCTTGTTGATGAGTCTATTGCTGATTTACGGCTCATATTAAGGGAATATCCGAAGTCTGATGATGCCATGGTATTGCTGGCACAAGCCTATCTTGAAAAGCAGTTGCCAGAATTAGCCAGAGAAAATTTCCGTAAAGCGCTGGATGTAAATGCGGGTAATTTTTCTGCTGTGATGGCTGTTGTTTCCCAGATGATTAAGCGTCAGGATACCGAGCGAGCCGAAGAGGTTTTACAAAATGCGTTAAAGGTGAAACCAGGTCATATGGGAGCTTTACAGGCACTGGCACAGGTTAGACAGCTAAACAAAGATTGGTTGGGGATGCAAAAAGTAGCTGAGTTAATTGCGGCTCAACCCAACGGTAAAGGGTTTTCGCATTATTTAACAGGTAAAATTTCGCAAGAGCAAGGGTTTCATGAGGAAGCCATTAAGCATTATAAGCTCACTTTGGCAACTACACCGGCATTAGCCGATGCGCTGAAGAGTATGATCATGAGTGCTGAAGCATTAAAACAAAGAGACAGGATGTTGGTTTATCTTGATGCTTTTATAAAAAACAATCCCGAGCTGGCATTTGCCGTTGTCTTTAAAAGTGGCTTGTATAGTTTAGATAAAAATTGGGATCAGGCTTTATCTGTGTTAAATGAAGGGCTGGAAAAGTGGCATGATCAGGCACAGTTCTATATTTTAAAGGCGGAAATATATGCTCTGCAAAAGAACCCTGAACAGAGGTTGGAGGCCTATAAGACCGGGGTTGAAAACATCCCGGATAATGTGCAGTTGAGAATTTTTCTAGCTAATTTATATGAGCTACAAAAGGATTATGATAATGCTGTCGTCCACTATGAGGCTATCATTTCTAAGCAAAACAATGTGGATGTGGCGGTTAATAACCTGGTCTCTTTGTTACTGGATCAATACTCTGGAAAAGAAAATACAGCGCGAGCGCTAGCCTTGTCACAGCGTTTTGAAAATTCTCAGCAACCCTACTTTTTAGATACGTATGGCTGGGCATTGTTACAAAATAATGAATTAGGCAAAGCCTTAGCTATTTTTGAAAAAGTGGTTATGCAAAAACCGGATGTTGCAGTTTTTAAATATCATTTAGGGTGGGCTTATTTGCAGTCAGGCAGGCAGGGTGAGGCCATTGCTGCATTACAAGAGGCACTTAAGCTGGGCGCTAAAGCAGGCTTGTTTATTGAACAAGAGGCAACAGAACAATTATTGAATGAAATTAAAGCCCATGATTTAGCATTACTGACGTCCTAGTTTTTGTTGGTATTTGTTTTCGTCGGTTCGCATCGCGGTAAACCGACAGTAAAATGTTAAGCCAGTGTTGAAAATAACGCCTGCGGCTATCAATTGGTTAGCCTTGCTGTGTTACATTCTGCCCGGGTTTAAGGGTGCTGGCAGGTGTTTTTAGCTGTGTCCTGCTGTAAGTAAGGCTTTCGGGCATGATTTTATGGACATTAGGGATGATTGTCATGCCTGCACCTGCATAATGAGTCAGGTCTGTCATGTGCTTTAGTTTGATCTGGGTGCACTGTTTCTCAAAGCCATCAGGACAGTGTCTAGCTTAATAATTTACACGGAATTTTCTAGATTTAAGAGGACCTTTTATGAAGCATAAAACTGAAAATCTGGCTATTGTAAGCAACCATAGCTTTGCAGCATCAAAAGTAGTTAATCTGCATCACTATGATATTAGCAGTGCACTACAAACCACACTGGAATTTGCTGAACTGATCGATCTCTTCAGCAACAAAATTCTACACCTGATTCCTCACACCGGCTACAGCTATGAAAACATACAATTTAAACTGGACATTAAAAAAGGTATTGTCACCGAGCATTCTTGTGCCTATGCCCTTAAAGTAGAAAACCTGTCCTTAGGCAGTTTGAAATTGATGCGGCAACAACGCTTTAGCGACGCCGAAATCAGATTGTTAGAAACCTTACTTTGTACCCTCATTTATCCCTTAAAAAATGCCAGCATTTATCAACAGGCATTAACCATGGCTTATACCGACTCTTTAACTCAAACTAATAACAGAACAGCATTCAATGCCTCTATAGCAAGAGAAATGTCATTAGCACATAGAAACGCTAATCATTTATCTGTTATTTTTCTGGATATTGATCACTTCAAGCATATCAATGATAGCTTTGGTCATAACTGCGGTGATATGGCATTGAGTTCTGTAGCCCATTGCATAATAGACACCGTTAGAGAAAGTGATATTGTTTTTCGCTATGGTGGTGAAGAATTTGTAATACTCCTGAGCAATACAGATTTGGATGGCGCTCAGATAATGGCCGGGAGAATCCTGGAATGCATAGAAAACCATACCTTAGCTTACGGCATGAACTTCATCAAGTTCACTGCGAGTATGGGGGTGAGCTCACTCAGAAGAAACGACTCGATTGATTCATTCGTTAAAAGAGCTGATCAGGCCATGTATCACGCCAAACAAAACGGCAGAAACCAGATACAGTCTGAACTGATGGAACATGCGCTCTAATTCAAAACCTTATTCAGTTATTGATGAGCTAATGGCAAAAATAACTATATAATTCATCGTCTTAGTGTCGTTTTTAGCTGTCGTAATCGGCATTGCTGAGCGTGAGCGATTAATCGGGGGCACCAATGGCTGGATTTTCACGGCGGGCATTTAACCGGGAGAGTCTGGAGCATACGATTGGAAAGTGGGTTGCTGGCATGACGGCCTAAGTGTTGATAAAGCGCTTTTTGATGCTCATGAGGCCCGGTTTAAAAAACTTCTCACGGGATCAACCTAAAGCGATTCAGCTATGATTTTACTGTGATGCCGACAGGAGCTAAACCGATTTAAGCAGCATCGGAAAGAGCTGTCTGCTTGCAGTCAATAAAGCAAATAAATTCTTCTTAATTAAGCGGTTAAATGCATTATTTTTAATAATACGGATGCTAGCTTCTTCATTGTGTTTTATAATTGGGCGTTTAAATTTTCAACCCCCCCTTAAGTTAGGAAGTAATATGAAGAAAATAGTGTTATTTGTGTCTCTGGTTTTAGTGCTTTTTACATCGATAGTCTCAGCCCACGGGCCTGTTAGAGGTAAAATGACTGCAACGGTTTCTATTAATGCATCAGCATCGGATGTTTGGGCTGTAATCTCGGATTATGGTGATATGTCATGGCATCCAGCAATTTCTAATGTTACGGTTGATAATGGCAATACTAAAGGGTCAGTACGTGTTTTGACCTTAGCCAGTGGCGGCACGATTACGGAAGAGTTAAAAAAACATAACTCCGGCAAAATGTCTTATAAATATAAAATCACCGACATGAGTACTGCTCAAACAATTCAGCATGCAGGAAAAGATGAAGATGTGCCTGTATTGCCTGTTGAGAATTATCAAGCAACACTGACTGTAAAAGACAAAGGCGGTAAATCAGTGGTGACTTGGGTAGCTACTTATTACCGTGGATATCTGAACAATGAGCCACCTGTAGAACTTAATGAAGCAGCGGCTGATGAAGCGGTTACTGCCGTTTTAACCGACGGATTAACCAGTTTATTGCAAAAATTTGATGCATCTGGTGACGCATCTGCAATTAAAATTAAAATGAAAAGATAATCGACATCACCATGATATCGCCGGAATAATGTTATCTGGCGATATTTCCCGTTATTGATTTATGCTCTTTAAGGCCCGCTTTTGAAGATTAAACTTTCCCCGAAAATTAATGGCTTATCTTTTTTTGTCAGCGCTTTTTTATTGTTCGCTGACCCCTTGATGGCCGAACCCTATGCGTTTATTACTAACCAGCTGGATAATTCAGTTTCGGTTATCGAGACGCACAGTCAAAAAGTTATTAAGACCGTGACGGTGACTGGAAAACCCGTCGGTGTGGCGGTTAATAACGTTAATCAGCAGGTTTATATCAGTACACCAATGGGCGGTGGCTTTGCGATTTTAGATGGGAAGACTTTAGAAAAGATAGGTGTCATAAAGGTCGGCGGTGCGTCTTTAGGGATAGCCGTAGATACAAAAGGACAGCGTATATTCGTGGCTGACTGGTATGAAAATACGGTATCCATTTTTGATGTTGACAGTCGACAATTAATAAAGACTCTGGAAGTTGGAACATCACCGTCAGGTATGATGGTGAGTCAGGATAGTCGTTGGTTATATGTAGCTAATCGCGTTGATAATACTATTTCTCAGATTGATCTTAACAGCCTAAAAGTAAGAAATACCACGAAAGTGGGTACACATCCTTTTGGCTTGTCTGTCGATAAGAAAGGGCAACGTATTTATACCGCGAATGTGGAAAGCAATGATGTCACTGTGCTGGAACACACCCATTTAAGACGATTGGCTACCGTTAAAGTCGGAGGCCGGCCCTATGCGACAGCACTGGCGTTAAATGACAGCTTATTATTTGTGACTAATCAGGATGACGAGACCGTTTCCGTGATAAATACTGCAACACTAGAGGTGATTGCAGTGATAGAGGTGGGTGAAAAACCGGAAGGAATAAGTACGCATCCCGATGATCAACATGTTTATGTGGCAAATTGGCTGGATAGTACGGTTTCAGTTATTGATGCAAAATCGTTGTCAGTGGTTAATACGATAGAAACAGGTGAGGGCAGTCGGGCATTTGGTTTATTTATTTTAGAGTAATATAAAGTTTTTATGGTAGACTTTTGCCAAATTGATGCAGGGTGAGAAATAATGGCTGAAACAGTTGAAGAATTAACCGTAACTTATGAAGATGGCGGTATAGAAACGATAAAGGAACTTGATAAGAAAGTTTTAAGTAAGGGCGCATGGGCGACTGTTATTTATCGTTATCAAGATTGGAATCGTACCAAGGAAGAGTATGGCCCGGATAAATACACCATTCGGCGATACCAAAAAAGAAATGGCGAGTATTCGCAAAAGTCCAAATTTAATATTTCCAGTGAAAAGCAGGCTAAAGAAATTATAGTCGCTTTACAGGAGTGGATGGCAGAAAGCTAGCCCACGCCTTCTGGCATGTGCGGTGTGGTAATGCAGGTGATGGCGCGTGCGGTATGGCTCAACATTCCTGCAGGTATTGCCCTGTGAAAGGTAGAAGATAGCACTGTATTTCCGTGCTAAATTATTAGTCACGGGGTGCTACATGAGTGCCAATGCTATTTTATTCCAGCCATTCGATAATATGGTCTTCAAGGTTATCAATGTCAGACTCTTTCATGGCATAACTTGCAATGGAAACTCCCGCTTCTTTTACTGAATCCTTGTTTTTAGATACCAGTGGATGCCATGAAGGCAGCGGCTTGCCATCGATTAATAAACGATAGGCACAGGTAGTCGGGAGCCAGTTATATTCAGCAAAGTCATGCTGTTTTAAATCCAGGCATTCTGGAACCAGAGTTGTTCTTTCTGAATAACGGGTACATTGGCAACTTTCCAGATCAATGAGGTCACAAACGACACTGGTAAAAAATATTTCGCCACTGTCTTCATCTTCCAGTTTGTTTAAACAGCATTTTCCGCAGCCATCACAGATTGATTCCCACTCAGTGGTGGTCATTTCTGATAATTTCTTTGATTCCCAAAAATTCATAGGTTTTCTTTGTTAATTTATGTGCAGAAAAAATTTCTTGTCACAGCGGGTATCTTACCATTGAATGCATAATAGCGATGCTAGCCTGAAAATATCCAGCACAAAGATATGATTGGCAGCAATTGTTGATACAATAAATCCTGAAAATATTAGGGACTGCCTGTTTTTAGCCGGGATCTATAGGTGATTCATCAGAGCTCGCTAGCGCAGATAAAATAATGTCTGCTGACAGTTGCCGGGAATCCATTCTTTCCACATTACTCCGAAGAAGCGGGGGGCTCAAGCGGATTTAATTTTCCGGATGAGACAGGTTGTTAAAATTATTAAGTTATAGTTAATCATGATATATAAATGCTACAAATTTTTACTGAAAACAGAGACTGGGATTCTAGTGGTTTTATTGCTGTCCATGATTGTTCTTGCCGTGGTGCAAATTATTATGCGTAACTTTTTTAGTTCAGGACTGCTCTGGGTGGACTCTTTTGTGAGAATCGCGGTGTTATGGATGGCCTTGCTGGGTGCGATGGTTGCTAGCCGAAAGGGTAAACATATTACCATTGAGGTATTTTCGCAAAACTTAAGCGATCGCATGCAGCATATAATTCGACGGATTACCGATACCTATACAGCGGTGATTTGTTTTGTGGTGATGTATTACAGTTTTGTGTTTGTGAAAATAGAATATGAAGATGCGGGACTGGCTTTTGCTTTTGTACCTAACTGGTTGTGTGAAGCGATCATTCCTTTTGCATTTTTAGTGATTGGCTTACGCTATATGATTGCTGCATTGTTTGATTTGAGGCATTTGTAATGGTCTATTTTTTAATAGCTTTATTAGTGCTGGTGATGCTGTCAGGTGCACCTTTGTTTGTGGTTATTTTATCTGCAGCAATGATGGGCTTTTACTTTGCGGATATTGATCTTTCCATTATAGCCATTGAGTTATATCGAATTACCGAAACGCCCTTATTACTTGCCTTGCCTTTATTTACATTTGCCGGGTATCTGCTTTCTGAAAGTCAGGCATCAGAACGGTTAATAAAATTGACGCGCGTGTTTTTTGGCTGGATGCCTTCGGGTTTAGCGATTGTGTCTTTGGTGGCATGTGCTGTTTTTACGGCATTTACCGGGGCATCGGGGGTTACCATTGTCGCTTTAGGGGCTTTACTGCTGCCAGCTTTAATAAAAGAAGGCTACGATGAAAAATTCAGTTTAGGGCTGGTCACTTCAACGGGGAGTTTGGGGTTATTATTACCGCCTTCCATTCCGCTGATTTTATATGGCATTATTGTCCAGCAGATGGACATAGGCCAGAACTTTACTTTGACTGAATTATTCATGGCGGGCTTGCTTCCTGGATTATTGATGATTATCATTTTGGCTTTATGGGTAGCCTGGATTACGCGAAATAGAGTCAGTGAAAAAACCAGCTTTTGCTGGCAAGAAGCCGTGGATGCAGTGCGTGATGCTGCCTGGGAATTACCCTTACCCTTGTTTATTTTGCTGGGTATTTTTGGTGGTTTCTTTGCTGTTTCTGAAGTGGCTGCCGTGACGGCTTTGTATGTATTGGTTGTGGAATGTCTGATTTATAAAGAAATCAACTTAAGGAAATTGATTGATGTGATGTCAGACTCTATGCAAATGGTCGGTGGTATTTTATTGATTCTGGCCGTTTCAATGGCGTTTACCAATTATCTCGTCGATGCCGAGGTGCCTTTGCATCTGTTTGAATGGGTGAAAGAAAATGTTGATAGCCGTTTAACTTTTCTGGTGGTGTTAAATCTATTTTTACTGGTATTAGGGGCAATCCTGGATATCTTCTCTGCCTTGATTATCGTTGTACCGTTAATTGTTCCTGTAGCTATCGGGTACGGCGTTCATCCGGTCCATCTGGGAATGATTTTTCTGGCGAATATGCAAATTGGATATTTAACACCGCCGGTAGGGATGAATTTATTTATCGCCAGTTATCGTTTTAACCGGCCGATTACCGAGTTGTATCAGGCGACCTTACCTTTTATGCTGATACTGTTGTTTTGTGTGGTTATTATTACTTATGTACCTTGGTTGAGTCTCTGGTTTCTTGAGCCATAGACAAAGTCTGATGGTGGCCGGTGAGTCGGCCATCTGGCGTTGCCGGACGAATGCGCAACGCCTCCTCTGACAATGCTGTCATGGTGGGACAATTGTGTGGCAGGCCTTCAGCCAGTCATGGACAATAGTTAATCCGCAGCGTTAAAAGGCAGACTAAACTCTGCCCTCCAGTTCCTGAACATATCACCTTGACCCGACTCTGGGTAGCAGGCAAAGCATGGGTATCTGCTGATAAGTTATTTTAAGGTGTGGTCTAAATGGTTTTTAAACGTTTTTGCCATTCACTAATATTTGCTTTTAATTCAGCGGTGTCCATGAGTGTGAGTTGTCCTTGTTTTAGCAGTTGTTTACCAGCAACCCAGACATCGCTGACTTGCTGTCGACTTGCCGCATATACAATTTGAGAGATAGCTTCATAGACGGGTTGGGTTTCTAATTGACTCAGATCAATAGCCGTCACATCTGCTGCTTTAGAGATGGATAAAGAGCCGGTTTCATGGTCTATTCCTAAGGCTTTGGCGCCATTAATGGTTGCCATTTCCAGTGCCGTTGTCGCAGGAACGACACTGGGATTACCGGCAATACCTTTGGCTAATAGTGCGGCTGTCCGCATTTCTCCCAACATATCCAGATCATTGTTACTGGCAGCGCCATCAGTGCCTATGGCTACATTGATGCCTGCATCCAGACATTTCGCCACAGGGCAGAAACCGCTGGCCAGTTTTAGATTGGATTCGGGACAATGCACGATATGAGTCCCTGTTTCTGCCAGCAGAGTGATATCTTCATCGGTTAATTGGGTCATATGCACAGCTATAAAATCTGGGCTGAGCAGACCTAAATGGTGCAGGCGTTGTAAGGGGGTTTGACCGGTTTTCTGTTGTTGCTCTTGCACTTCATGCGCTGTTTCATGTACATGCATGTGGATAGGGAGCCGATGCAGCTTAGCTAATTGATGCATTTTAATTAAAGAGTCATCGGTCACCGTATAAGGTGCATGAGGTGCAAAAGGGGTAGTGATTAGGGGTTGCTCACGCAACTGTTGATATAATGCCTGTCCTTTGTGTAAATAAGCCTCGCTGTTTTCAGCCCAGGCACTGGGGAACTCAATTAAGATCAAGCCAATACTCGCGCGTATACCCTGCTGAATTACTCTTTGAGCGGTGATTTCAGGAAAAAAATACATATCATTAAAACAGGTGGTACCGCCTCTAATCATTTCTGCGATAGCCAGATCAGTGCCATCTTTGACAAAGGCTTCACTGACCCATTTTTTCTCTAATGGCCAGATATGGTTTTGTAACCAGTCTTGCAGGGGCAGGTCATCCGCTATACCACGCATCAACGACATGCTGGCGTGAGTATGACTATTGATTAACCCCGGGATTAAGGCATGGTTGTCCCGTTGCTCTACCGTGTTTGCTTGATATTTCTGTTCAGCTTCAGGGCTGGGCAGTAAATCAATGATTCTGCCTTTATTAATCACCAGTGCATGATTTTCATAAGTCACTGATTGCGGTTCAACAGGTATAATCCAGCGTGCGTGAATGAGTAGTTCGACTTTCATGATATTTTTCTGAGAGAACGTTGAATTGATTAAGTTGTGCAAGATTATAACTAGATAGCAAAATAGATGATAAAGAATGAAGTAGAAAAGGTATATGCGCTGGAATGGACCGGGGATGTTTTAAAAGTATTGGATCAGCGCGTTTTACCGGAAACCATCCGTTATGATGAATATAAAGAGGCCGGTGGTGTGGCTGAATCAATTCGTACTATGCGTGTTCGCGGTGCGCCAGCTATTGGTATTGCCGCTGCGTATGGTGTGGCATTGTCAGTGATGCAGCATTATTCCAGCAGCTCTGATGACTGGCAACAGAAAGTAGCCGAGGATATGCAACGACTCGCTGATTCTCGTCCCACAGCGGTCAATTTATTTTGGGCCTTACAGCTTATGCAAGAGGTATTGGATGGCAATAGTGAGAACCTCATTGATAAGGTCAGGCAGGTGGCAGAACAGATTCATGCAGAGGATATCAAAGCGAATCAGGTCATGGGGGCGTTAGGGGCTGAGTTGTTGGTGGATGCCAAAACGGTGATGACCCATTGCAATGCCGGAGCCTTAGCAACGGGCGGTTATGGCACTGCCTTAGGCGTGATTAGAAGCGCTTATCAACGCGGCCTGGACACGGTATATGCAGGAGAAACGCGTCCCTGGTTGCAAGGTGCCCGGTTAACCGCCTGGGAATTGGCGCAAGACGGTATTCCGGTGACCCTGATAGCCGATTCAGCTGCAGCCTGGTTAATGCAATCAGGCACATTAGACTGGATTATTGTAGGGGCTGACAGAATTGCTGCGAACGGTGATGTTGCCAATAAAATTGGGACCTATTCTTTAGCGGTATTAGCTAAACAGCATGGGGTGAAATTAATGGTGGTTGCGCCATTGTCTACCATCGATTTTGAGCTGACATCGGGGGCAGGTATTATTCTGGAACAACGAAACCCGAATGAGCTTCTGGCCGAATGCTATAGCCATGAAGATTCATTAGTCAGTGCCTGGAATCCGGTTTTTGATGTGACGCCAGCCAGCTTGATTACCGCAATTGTGACAGAAAAAGGGGTGGTTATGAACCCCGCAGATAAAGGTTTAAGGAGTTTAATGTGAAGAGTTTAATAGAGAAAAATAATAATCCAGTGTACGTCGTGAGTTGTTTGGTTCAGGGGGTAAAGTTATTGAGTCGGCGGGAATTACGTCCGTATTTATGGGCGCCATTGCTTATAAATCTGGTTTTATACAGTATTGCTTTGTTATTAGGTTATTTTTATCTTTCAGACTTAATTGTCCAATTGATTCCTGGTTGGCTATCCTGGTTAGAATGGTTGATCTGGCCGATCTTTTTTATTAGTTTTTCAGTGATAGGTTTTTTTACCTTTACGGTGTTGGCAAATATCCTTGCTTCGCCTTTTTACAGTCAATTATCAGCTAAAACCAGGGAGCTTATTTCTGGACAGAAAAATACCCTGCCAGAACAGCCTGTCGGTCAGGTGATTATGTCTGAAATCAAGCGGGTGGGGTATTTAGTCAGTCGTATGATCCCTCTACTGATCTTGTTTGTTATTCCGGTGGTAAATCTCATAGCGCCTTTGTTCTGGGCCTTATTTGGTGCGTGGGGGATGGGGTTGGAGTTTATGGCTTATCCTCTGGAAAATCAGGGCTTGTTATTTAAGCAACAGAAAGAACAGGCAAAAACCAGACGGCTGGGGGTTTTGAGTTTTGGTGGTTTAACGCTGCTGGGTTTATCTATTCCTGTGCTTAATCTGATCGTGGCTCCTGTTGCCGTGATTGCTGCGACTATCTATCTGTATGGCGCGGATGAGCCGGGCTAATGAGAGCGCAATCTGGATCAATACGCCTTTTTAGCTGACTTGCTCAAGGGCAATACGTTTTTATGCTGGAGGCGGGGGTGATTACCACTACCATGCAGCTGCTTCCAGATAAAAGCGAAATTCTGGCTTAAGCTTATTAAGCCAGAGCGGCCTGCAGGTTCAGTCAGAAATCAGCTGGATTTAGTCTAAAATTTTCCAGGATAAAATTTCATTCGCCATTAAGGGAGTAATGCTTCCCTGGTCTACCGGGTAGCTGGCAGGCACTGTCCATGCTTGTTTTTGCAAGGTCACTGTGTTGCTATTTCTGGGTAGCTGATAAAAATCAGGCCCATAAAAACTGGCAAAGCCTTCCAGTTTATCCAGCGCATCTTCGTTTTCAAACACTTCTGCATAAAGTTCAAGTGCGCCATACGCGCTATAGCAACCGGCACAACCACAGCTGTTTTCTTTACTACCGGTTAAATGCGGTGCACTATCGGTGCCTAGAAAAAACTTGGGATTGCCGCTGGTCGCCGCTTTTACTAGGGCTAAGCGGTGGTGTTCGCGTTTTATGATGGGTAAGCAATAATAATGAGGACGGATACCTCCGGCAAGCAGGGCATTGCGGTTGAACATTAAATGCTGAGGTGTGATCGTTGCGGCCACTTTATTGGATGCTGAGAATACAAAATCTACAGCTTCCTGGGTGGTGACATGTTCAACCACGACGCGCAGATCAGGAAAGGTTTTAACGATAGATGCCAGACTGGATTCGATAAAGACTTTTTCGCGATCAAAAATATCACAGGCATCGTCAGTGACTTCTCCGTGAATCAATAAGGGAATATCTTCCTGTTCCATGGCTTCCAGAATGGGGTAGATGGTTTTAAGGTCATTAACGCCTGATTCTGAATTGGTGGTGGCACCCGCTGGATAAAGCTTAAAGGCATGAATGTGTTCGGCGAGTGCGGCTTTTTTTACCTCAGCAACAGATGTGTCGGGTGTTAAATATAAAGTCATCAATGGATTAAAGTTTGATCCAGAGGGGAGCGCCTGACATATTTCCGAGCGATATGTTAAGGCTTCATCGACTGTGGTGACGGCCGGTTTTAAATTAGGCATGATAATCGCTCGGGCAAACTGTCTGGCAGTATGTGCGATAACCGTTTTAAGTATTTCACCGTTTCTGACATGTAAATGCCAGTCATCGGGTTGAGTCAGTGTTAATTTATCCATTGTTTTGTCGTTTTCAATTAGAATAGTCAGTTTATTCTATACAAGGTGCTTGAAAAAATGAATTTTAGCCCTCATAAATAGAGTTATTTTGATTTTGGAGGTCCTGTGCCTATATATGAATATCAGTGTCAAGCTTGTGGCGACGAGCATGAAGCATTACAAAAAATGAGTGCCGAGCCCTTAGTTGAATGTCCAGCATGCAATAAGCCGGAGTTAACGAAAAAAATTTCAGCAGCCGGGTTTAGATTAAAAGGCAATGGCTGGTATGAAACCGATTTTAAAGGCGGTTCAGCCAAAAAAGAAGCCGGTTCTGCTAAGGCAACGTCTAAAAAAACCAGTGGACACAGCTGTGGCAGCGGTTGTAGTCATTAAATAAAGCGAAACATTAAGTGGGCTGGATAAGCGACAGTGTAATCCGACAAGCCTTGCAAAGGGTGGGATATGCTTTCAAGGATGATCCACCTACCATTTTACATTTTTAATAGAGAAAAGCTATGCGTACGCACAAGTGCGGAGAAGTAACAAAACAACAGTTAGGTGAATCAGTTGCATTATGTGGTTGGGTTCATCGTCGTCGGGATCATGGTGGTGTGATTTTTATTGATCTCAGGGATCGTGAAGGTTTGGTGCAAGTGGTTTTTAATCCCGATGCAGCCGATACTTTTGCCATCGCAGAAAGTGTACGTAGTGAATATGTATTAAGAGTAAAAGGCACGGTGAGAGATCGTCTGAAAGGTACTGTTAATGCCAATATGAAAACCGGTGAGATTGAGATATTGGTTGATCATATTGAAGTGCTTAACGAATCTGAAACACCACCTTTTCCGATTGAAAGTGACATTGAAGTTAACGAAGAAATGCGTTTGCGTTATCGGTATATTGATCTTCGCCGTACAGAAATGCAGCAAAAAATGCGAGTACGTAGAGATGTAACACGATATTTGCGTAATTTTCTGGATGAAAAAGAATTTTTTGAAATTGAAACGCCGATTTTAACCAAGGCTACACCTGAAGGTGCCCGGGATTATATTGTTCCTAGTCGGACCCATGAAAATGCTTTTTTTGCTTTACCACAATCCCCTCAGCTGTATAAACAGTTGTTAATGGTGGCAGGGATGGACAAGTATTATCAGGTTGTCCGTTGCTTTCGAGACGAAGATTTACGTGCGGACAGACAACCGGAATTTACCCAGCTGGATATTGAAACATCGTTCATGACTGAAGAAAACATCATGGACATCATGGAAGAGATGATTCGCAAGTTGTTTGCTGATGTGATTGATATTGATTTGGGTGATAAATTCCCGGTCATGACTTATCAGGAAGCCATGAAACGTTATGGTTCCGATAAACCTGATTTGCGTATTCCTCTGGAATTAGTGGATATTGCAGATGAAATGAAAGCGGTTGATTTTAAAGTATTTTCAGGGCCAGCAAACGATGAAAATGGTCGTGTTGTGGCGTTAAAAATTCCAAATGGCTCAAATCTGACACGCAAAGAAATTGATGTATTAACTAAATATGTCAGTATCTATGGAGCAAGAGGGCTGGCTTATATTAAAGTCAATGATAGAGATGGCGGTCTGGACGGCTTGCAATCACCTATTGTGAAATTTGCACCTGCAGAAGTCTGGGAAAGTGTGCTGAGTAAAACAGATGCCAAAACCGGTGATTTGATTTTCTTTGGTGCTGATAAGGCTAACATTGTGAATGAAGCCATGGGCGCTTTAAGAGTCAAAATTGGACTGGATCGTAATTTATTGACGTCTGAATGGGCTCCGTTATGGTTGATTGACTTTCCTATGTTTGACTGGGATGAAAAAAATCAGCGTTTCAATGCCATTCATCACCCTTTTACTGCGCCGAGTTGTACAATTGAAGAATTGGAAGCTAATCCTGGTAAGGCCTTGTCACGCGCTTACGATTTGATTTTGAATGGAACAGAAGTCGGCGGTGGTTCGATTC
Organism: Methylococcaceae bacterium; assembly: GCA_029937975.1. GTDB lineage: Bacteria > Pseudomonadota > Gammaproteobacteria > Methylococcales > Methylomonadaceae > QPIN01. The sequence goes on from JAPYOW010000024.1 coordinate 16,907, forward strand.
GTATCAATAAAACCCTAATGCAATCTAAAGTCTTTGAGATTTTAGGGATTGGTGAAGAAGAGGCCAGAGAGAAATTTGGCTTCTTATTGGATGCTTTGAAATATGGTTGTCCTCCACATGGTGGCGTGGCCTTTGGTCTTGACCGGTTGGTGATGTTGATGACAGGGTCAAGTTCAATCAGAGATGTGATTGCCTTCCCTAAAACACAAACAGCAGCCTGCCCTTTAATTGATGCACCTGCCAGAGTGGATGACGCACAATTGCGTGAATTGGGTATTAAATTACGACACCCTGAAGGAAAGAAAGAAACCAAGCCAGAGTAATATTTTGTGCCCGGTACTATGTTTAGGACCGGGCACAAAATAGATTAAATCTAAATGTAGCCTGGGTCAGCGACCGCAGCATCCGGGCCGCTTTTAAAAAACGATGGACAAGACTATTGTTTGTCCATCCATACAATAGAAAAATCTCAACTTAATGGCTGTGAGGCTGTTGGTGAGAGCGAGAAACCATTATGAATTCTACTTCATTACCTATTCAGAATTACGCATTACTCGATGATGAAGAGTGTGAAACCCGTATTATTGCAGCTAAGAAAAAGCTGGGGAATCGTTGTATCGTTTTAGGTCACCATTATCAGCGCAACGAAGTATTTAAACATGCGGATATTACCGGTGACTCCCTAAAACTCTCCAGAGAGGCGGCAGAATCAGCAGCCGAATATATTGTTTTCTGTGGGGTACATTTCATGGCTGAAGTAGCGGATATACTTTCACGGCCTGAACAAATCGCAATTTTACCGGACTTGGCAGCTGGCTGTTCTATGGCAGATATGGCTAATGCGACCAATGTGCAAAAATGCTGGGATGAGTTATCGCAGGTTATTGATGCGGATAATGAAGTGACTCCTGTGACTTATATCAACTCGGCTGCTGACTTAAAAGCTTTTTGTGGCAAACACGAAGGGATTGTGTGTACTTCATCCAACGCGCAAAAAATCCTGGAATGGAGTTTTGCCAAAAGAGAAAAAGTCTTGTTTTTCCCTGATCAGCATTTAGGCAGAACCACCGGTCACCTGATGGGGATTCCGTTGGAAAACATGGTGGTCTGGGAGTTTGGTAAACCTATGGGTGGACTAAGCACGCAGCAGATTAAAGAAGCCAAGATCATTCTATGGTCTGGATTTTGTTCTGTACATCAGGTTTTTAAACCCGAATACATTGATGAATTCAAGGAAAAATATCCAGAGACGCAGGTCATAGCGCATCCCGAAGCGTGTTTTGAGGTGTGTGAGAAAGCCGATTTCATCGGTTCAACTGAGAGCATTTTGAAAGTGGTTCGGGAAGCTGAAGCGAATACACGCTGGCTAGTCGCTACGGAGTTGAATTTAGTGAATCGTTTGCATGAGGAATGTAAAGCTCAGGGCAAAAATGTCCATTTTATGTCATCAACTCTGAGTATGTGTTCCACCATGTTTAGAACGGATCCACAGCATTTAGCCTGGGTTTTAGAAAACCTGGTTGCAGGTCATGTGGTTAATCAGATTTCTGTGGATGCAGAGGATGCGGTTTTAGCGAAAAAATCGCTGGATAATATGTTGTCTGTTCATTAAAACCTGACCTACCATCAGGCGCCAAGGGCTAGATTCTGGGACTTCTGGTTCCCGCAATCGATTCGCCCGCGGCGAACCAGTACAATTTTACAAAAAAAAAGTAGCTTAACGAGGATGTCCGGAAAAGGTTGGCCATGACATCCCTTATGACCTTGAATACGGCTTGCCTCCTTTAAGCCCCAAAGATTCAGTTGAACCGAACGATCCCGTCTTATTCATTGATGATTTGTTAGCAACCGGCGGCACCGCAAAAGCCAGTTGTCAACTGATTGAATCTTTTGGCGCAATCGTTGTGATTTGTGATTTGTGAT
>JAPYOW010000024.1:18929-30153 GCA_029937975.1 Methylococcaceae bacterium
TTGTGATTTGTGATTTGTGATAGAGCTAGACTGTCTTCACGTTCGGGACAAATTTGAAGGCTATGAAACCCACGCCCAGTTTCACTTAAAAAAATAGTTTCGAAAATAGCCAGAGTACTGGACATTTTCAGCATTCGGTCCTATGGAAAAAGCATTGTGGTCTTCTACTGCAGCGGCTACGCGTTGAATGAGTATACGATTGTTTTCCGGTGTCATCATCTTGCCAATGGCCTGTGAAATGATCATAGCCTCAAATGGATAAGTTAAATGTGCCTGATAGCGTTGAAACAATTCCTTAGTTGTTACCGTTTTTACGCCATTTGCCACTAAGCTATGTTGATAGTGATCTAACAATTGCATTTCATGGTTTCTTCGCACCTTAGGCGCCAGCGCCGTTGCCAAAAAATAAGCAACATCACCAATACCTTCCCCGACTCGAACCATTTGCCAGTCTAATAAACCAGGAAGCCCTTGAGCATCCCAAAATAAATTACCCGGATGACAATCATGGTGAACAATAGTTTTCGGGCCTGTCGCTAGAAAACGCATTGTTTTTCGTCTATTTTTGGCATACCGAAGCGCTTGGGTTTGAAGCTCTTCAGACACCAAATCACCTGCTCGATTTAAGCCTAATTTCATTAACGGTACTGCCAATATCGACCCCAGAAAATCCTCTAAGCGGCGTACCCGCCCGGATAACCATCGAAAATCAGTATTAAGTTGCTCACTATCCCAAAACTCAGCATGCAAAATAGCCAGTTGCTCGACGACCTTCAATGCTTGCTCAACGGTCAATTCATCACCCGGGTTACCGGGGCGCGCATTTTGTTCTTTTAAATGGCTCAAAACTAAGGTCGATGCCCAGCCCACAGTATGTTTACCCATGACCATAGCGGGTTGTGCTACCGGCACTAAAGCCTGTAGTTCCTGATAATAACGGATTTCAGTCTGTAAAAGTCGAGGCAAGGCCGTTATCCAACGCACCGATCTTGATTGAGAAGGCAATTTAACAAACCAATGACGCGCCAAAGAATGGTCACCATCGTGTTCCACTTTCAGTTGGACACGTGTCGTTGTGCCAACCTCACTGGATAATAATGCGACCGATTGCACTCTTGCCCCGAAGGCATGTTGATCCATAACAGCCTGTGCCCACTGCACGGTTAACTGGTCCACCCGACTCACAATAATGGTTGGTGTTTGCATATTCAGAAATATCCTCAATAGTCGACTTAACAAGTTTAAATAACGAGTTACTCATTTAAATAAAAGTATGAGTAATTGTGATAAAGGTAGTTTCAAAAAAACCTAAAAGACTGAAAAGTGTTAGGAGAGCAAGGGTCAGGTTTATTTATCGACCGACCGCAGGGTAATAGGGTAAGGAAAGATCTGACCTCAATGTCAGGGTGTTAATTGACATACTTTTGTTTAGTAAGTGAGGTCTAGCGCTGAGTATAGGTTCGTTTTTCCTGATTTACCAGCTAGCATCAGGTTAGCAGGACAAATTCACCTAAGAATAAATAGTTTGGCAAGCAAATTTCCCTGGTTCAATGGGGCAAGCATCGGTAGACGGTATCCAGCAATGTTGATTTATATCACCTTTCCATAACCTTCCTGTTTGTCGATATTGGGGATATAAAAATATTGAACACATCGTTATATTACTTATGTTTTTCAAGCTCGAGATGTAGCAATCTTGATAGCTAAAAATAGTAGTTTATTAGAACTGAGCAGGTACATTGTACTTAAATTCTGTGAGAATCATGATTGCTCTGCTTTTCCCTAGAGCAATCATTAAGTAGTTATGATGGTTTAAATACTATGAGCGGGCTATCTGGGATTTTCTATTCTCAAAGGCCACGACTGCTTTGCCATCAACCAGATAAGTATTTTTCTTAATGGCTTTTTGATTGTGTGGACTAATAATATCCTGAGGCGATTGTTCTGAGGTGTCAATGGCCAGGCACCAGCTTTTATTTTTTATATCAGGTAACTCAACCAGGGTTTGTTGTTCGGACATATTAATAATCACATGGAGATCGGCTTCATCGGCAGTAGTCCCCGCCAGAGTAAAGGCTAATAAACGGGTGTCCGGGTCATCCCATAATGGCATGTCTAATTTTGCCCCGTGCCATGAAATATCTTTGATACCTTTTTCTGCAATGACTTCACCGGTTAGAAAATGTTTACGCATAATTGAGCCATGGCGTTTACGTAAGGCAATCATGTGTTGAACAAAACGGAATATATCGCTATTTTGTTCTGCCATTTGCCAGTTAATCCAGGTCAGTTCATTATCCTGGCAATAGCCATTATTATTGCCTTGTTGAGAATTAAGTATTTCATCTCCCGCAAGCAGCATAGGTACACCTTCACTTAGTAACAGTATAGCCAATGCATTTTTAGCCTGTTTTCTGCGATGTTGCCGGATATTGGGCTGCGTGGTTTGTCCTTCTTCACCACAATTGTTACTGAGATTGTTGTTGCAACCGTCCCGGCTTTCTTCACCGTTGGCTGCATTATGCTTTTCGTTATAACTGAATAAGTCGTTCAGCGTGAAGCCATCATGGCAAGTAATAAAGTTAATGCTGTTGATCGGTAAGCCGTCCTGGTGTTGATAAAGATCACTGCTGCCCGAAATACGGGTCGCGAGTTCCTGAATTTTACCGGTATCACCCCGCAGCACTTCACGGATAACATCTCTGTATTTACCATTCCATTCGGCCCAGCGGTGTCCAGGAAAGCTACCGACTTGATAAAGTCCTGCGGCATCCCAGGCTTCTGCAATTAACTTGGTTTGCGCCAATTGCTCAGAAAGCTCAATGGCCCACAAAACGGGAGGGTCTTCAAGTACCACACCGCCTTCACCGCGAGCTAAAGCACTGGCTAAGTCAAAACGAAAACCATCAACATGCATTTCTCTAACCCAGTATTCAAGGCTACTGACTATGAATGAGGAGACTAGGGGATGGTTGGCATTGACTGTATTACCGCAACCGGTATAGTCATGCAGGATGCTTTTATCATTTTTATCGTGGTGATAAAAAATATTTTCTCCGATGCCACGAAAGTTAATGATAGGGCCGCTGCTTCCAGCTTCAGAGGTGTGGTTATAGACAACATCTAAAATAATTCCGATATCTGCCATATGTAGTGCTTTAACCATGTCACGGAATTCTTCAATATGGCTGCCTTGTTCCGGGGTCACACAAAAACCCGGGTGTGGACTAAAGAAACTATGGGTACTGTATCCCCAGTAGTTTTTCAGTCCCAGATCTGCAGTTCCCTGAGGGATGTCCTGTTCGTCAAAAGCCATGACGGGAAGCAGTTCAACATGGGTAATACCTAGCTTTTTCAAGTAGGGAATCTTTTCTATCAGTGCCGAAAACGTGCCAGGGTTTTTGACCTTGGCAGAAGGGTGCCGGGTATAACCGCCGACATGCAGTTCATAGATAATCGCTTGTTCGCTGCTAATGGCTAAAGGTTTATCACCTTGCCAGTCATAATCGGCATCATTGGGCACCATGCAACGCATGGCCGTGGCTGAATTATCGCCTGGCTTGCATGCGGCTTGTCGATTCCAGTTTACATCCGATACAACACGGGCCCATGGGTCAATCAGTTGTTTTTCTTTATCAAAATGTAAACCCGCTTCCCGGGGTTCATTGGGACCATCTATACGCCAGGTATACCAGGTGCCTGCGGGTAAATCCTGCACATAGACATGCCATGAAAAAAAAGTTTTATGTTTGTTTTTATCTAAGTTAATAACTTGAAAAGGTTTAATGCTTTGTGATGTGGTAAAGAGTAAAAGCTCGACATGTGTGGCATGACGACTGAAAATTGAGAAATTGACGCCGTCTTTTTGTTGTTTTGCACCTGATGGATAGGCTTGTCCGGGGTTAAATTGGTATTCTTGGTTTTGCATAGGGTGTTTTTCTCTATGAAATGCAGTGTTTATAACAGCTGATGGCTGATATAAAGAGTCGGATAGAGTATGGGGTTATTTATGGTGAATTTTATTTAAGAAATAAAAAACCTTTGAAACTAAACGCATTATAATCCATTATTATGCAAAGTTTTTTAAGACAAAGCAAAGAGATTTATTGGTGAATAGAAAGGTATTATCAGCAGTAGGGGGTTTTCGTTTTTGATACTGAAGAGCATGCACTGGTTTGGTGCAAAAAGTCGGGAGACAGTTAGGGATATTGGGTTATCAGGTGTTAGCACTGGAGGAAATATTGAAAAATTATAGGAAATTGGTAGTTCAAGCTTAAGTTGGCATATTTTATGCTTGAACATAATTAATTATTTTACAGTAGGACTCCTAATGAGTGGTAATCAGTTAAATTTATTAGCCTTAAATAAACCTGAGATCAGAACATTACACCTGACCTGGTTTGCTTTTTTTATTAGTTTCATGGTCTGGTTTGCGCATGCCCCTTTAATGGTGGTTATTCGTGAAGCGATGAATTTGAGTGAACAGGAAGTCAAAATACTGCTGATTCTGAATGTAGCCTTGACCATTCCTGCTCGAATTGTGGTCGGCATGTTAGTTGATAAACATGGTCCCCGGTTTATGTTTTCGTCAATTTTGATCTTAGGTGGATTGATCAGTATAGGGTTCGCTTGTACGCAAAATTATCAACAACTGGCGATTGTGCGCTTTTTATCGGGATTTGTCGGTGCAGGTTTTGTGGTTGGCATTCGCATGATCTCAGAGTGGTTTCCTGCCAGACAAACGGGCATAGCTCAAGGTATTTACGGTGGCTGGGGGAATTTTGGTTCAGCCGGTGCGGCCATTATACTCCCTTCGGTAGCTTTCTATTTTGGTGCTGAAAATGGTTGGCGATATGCGGTTGCTTCGACCGGGGTGCTGGCTATTGTTTATGGTTGTATATATTACTTTAGTGTTTCTAATACCCCTAAAGGCTCAACTTATTTTAAGCCCAAAAAAATGGGTGCCATGGAAGTGACCAGTAAAGCTGACTTGTTGCTGTATATTCTAATGAATATTCCCATGTACTTGGCTTTGAGTGTGTTGACCTGGAAGCTATCTGAAAAAATGCAGTGGATTGATCCCATAGTAGCCTATGCGATATACGGCACATTGATTGTTTTGTATTGTTATCAGGTATGGAAAATTATTCAAGTGAATCAATCTATTTTTCATACCGAAGTGCCCACGCTGCACCGCTATGCATTTAAGCAGATAGCTATTTTAGACCTGGCGTATATGTTAACGTTTGGTGCCGAACTCGCGGTTTGTTCCATGCTGCCACTGTACTATGTCGACACCTTTAATGTTGAGCCTATTATGGCCGGTATTTTGGCGGGTATTTATCCGTTTATTAATCTTTTTGCACGACCTGCAGGTGGCTGGTTAAGTGATAAGATCGGCCGTAAAATCACATTAGGTATTGTTACCTGTGGTGCCGCGTTTAGTTTTTTTACGTTAAGTCTTGTTAATACGGATTGGGCTTTGTGGTCAGTGGTTGCTGTTACGGTTGTCTGTGGTATTTTTTCAAAAGCCGGTTCAGGTGCTGTTTATGCTATGGTGCCTTTAATTCAGCGACGTATGACGGGGCAATTTGCCGGCATGGTCGGTGCGTTTGGTAATGTGGGAGGCTTAGCATTTCTGACGGTATTTTCGTTTGTATCGACAGATGTTTTCTTTTTGACCATCGCTATAACTGCGGCTTTTGTTTTTTTTATGCTGCTGATTTTTCTGGATGAACCTACTGGCCATATGTTTGAAGTGTTGGAGGATGGTACAGTGGAAATGATTGACGTTAAATAAAATGTGTTATCACCGGTTTGAAGAGATGCGTTCCTCAAAAGTCGCGGGGCTACAATACGAGGAATAAATTCAAATCGAAAATACAATCATCTGATTATATTTTTTAAGCTAAAACCCAAAGATGACTATGGCAGTACGATCACTTAAAGTTATAACCGGCTCCTATTCTATTAAAGGTCTCAAGGAGAACAATGAAGACAGTTTAGGTGCTTTAATTCCCCTTGAACCCGGTCTTACTAACAAAGGGATTACTATCGCTATTGCTGATGGTATGAGTGGCTGTGGGGATGGTAAACAGGCCAGTCAATGTTGCGTGTCGGGGTTTCTTAACGATTATTACAGTACACCGGATTCCTGGACAGTAAAAACCTCGGGGCAAAAGGTGCTTTCTGCGACGAACACCTGGTTATATAGTCAGGGTATCGCGCGTTTTTCGACAAATAAAGGATTGGTAAGTACGTTAAGCACATTGGTGCTTAAATCCACAACCGCCCATTTTTTTCATATTGGTGACTCACGTATCTATCGTTTGCGGAAGGGTAATCTGGAGCAAATGACACGGGATCATCGAATCTGGGTTTCAGAAGAGAGTTCGTATCTAAATAGAGCGATGGGTATAGAGCCGCGTCTTGAAGTGGATTACAAAGCTTTCCCTATTCAGGTTGATGATTTGTTTTTGCTGACAACGGATGGTGTGCATGATTTTATCAATGATCAAGTGATTAGAAAAGTGCTGAATACGGAGTTAAGTCTGGACGAGATAGCACAAACTTTGGTCAAGAGTGCTTCTGCAGAAGGAAGTGATGATAATTTAACTTGTCAACTCGTTAAAGTTACACAATTACCTTTAGCCCATGAAGATGAAATAATCAGACGGTATGCCAATTTACCCTTTCCGCCAGACTTGAACCCAGGCATGATTCTGGATGGGTATAAAATCGAGGAGGAAATACATGCCAGTAAGCGAACCCAAATATATCGTGCTTTTGATACTAAAACCAAAAAACAGGTTATTTTAAAAACGCCTTCTATTAATTACGAAGATAATTTGCATTACATCGATCATTTTTTACATGAGGAGTGGGCAGGAAAACGTATAAATCACAAGAATGTGTTGAAGATATTAGATAGCGACCGGCCTAAAACATGTATTTATTATGTGACAGAATATATTGATGGGCTGACTTTACGCGACTGGATGAAGGAAAACGAGAAGCATTATATTCGTGAAATTAGGGAAATAGTTAAGCAAATAGCGACTGGTCTGGGCGCTTTTCATCGCAAGGAAATGATACATCAGGATTTAAAACCTGAAAATATCATGATGACCCGTGATGGGACTGTAAAAATCATCGATTTTGGATCTGTCAAGATTGCGGGTATTTCTGATTTTTTCACGTTGGAACAATGGGACTCAGAAGAAGACAATGTGTTGGGAACTTTAAATTATTCAGCACCTGAATATCATCTGGGACAACGCGGGACGGTTAAATCTGATTTATATTCATTGGCTGTAATAACGTATGAAATGATTAATGGCGTGCTGCCATTTGGTAGAGACATGCCGGAAAAACCCAATAAAATAAACCTGGCAAAGATGCAATATGTTCCCAGTATGCATGTTAACCCGATGGTACCGATATGGATTGATTGTGCATTAAAAAAAGGCTGCAGTATTAATGTGCAAACCCGGCATGAGAATATTGCCGATTTTATGCATGATATCACTACACCAAATGCCCAGTTTTTACAGTCGGGTGAATTTACCCCGTTAATTGAACGAAACCCAGTGGTTTTTTGGAGAACGGTGTCCGTTATTCTGGCTGTAGCCAATGGGGTGCTGCTTTATTTTTTCTTGCTAAATGCTCCATAACCGCCACCGCCGGGGGTTTTAATCTGAATTACATCATGGGTGTTTAGGTTGATTTGGCAACATCCCGGTAACTCAATGATTTCCCCGTTTGCTCTGTAGACTGTATTGATCCCTGTTTGAGCTGACAGACCTTGTTGTATCCCATGCGGTGGATGAATGCGGTGGCTGGATAAAATAGTTGCCGTCATGGGGCTGAGAAATCTGATTTTTCGATTGACTCCGTTGCCGCCATGCCACTGGCCTGAACCACCGCTGTTTTGACGGATAGAGAATTCTTCCAATAGCACCGGGAAACGCCATTCCAATACTTCAGGGTCGGTAATTCTGGAATTGGTCATATGCGTTTGCACGGCATCACAACCGTTAAAACCTTTTCCAGCGGCTGAACCGCCACAGATTGTTTCATAATATTGATGATCGGCATTGCCAAAAGTGAAATTATTCATAGTGCCTTGAGATCCTGCCAGTAACCCTAGTGCACCGTATAAGGCATCGACTATATATTGCGATGTTTCCACATTTCCGGCAACCACCGCAGCAGGGTATTGCGGGTTCAACATGGAATTTTCAGGTATCTTGATAGTTAAGGGCTTTAAACAGCCGGCGTTTAAAGGGATATCATCTTTAACCAATGTGCGAAAAACATATAAAACAGCGGCTTTGCAGATCGCTGCAGGGGCATTAAAGTTAGTCAGTAATTGTGCTGATGTGCCGGTAAAATCAATAGTCGCTGTTTTTAAGCCCGGGTCTATTTGAATAGACACAACGATTTTGGCATTGTCATCCAGCGTATTAACAAAAGACCCATTGCTTAATGATCCTAGAATATCACGCACACAGGCGCTAGCATGGTCTTGGACAAACTGCATATATTGTAAAACCGTGGGCAGGGAATAGTATTTGACCATATTTTGTAGTTCTACAACGCCTTTGTTATTAGCGGCAATTTGGGCATGTAAATCGGCAATATTTTGCTCAGGATTGCGTGCAGGGTAAGGCGAATTGCTCAGCCACTGCCGAACCGTATTTTCTTGAAACTGTCCGTCACTCACTAGGATAAAGCCGGCACTGATAACACCTTCCTGTTCAATATGCTGGCTGTTGGCAGGCATTGATCCCGGAGTCATGCCACCCACATCTGCATGATGTCCCCGGGATGCCACAAAGAAAAGTAATCGCGCATTTTGGGCATCAAATACAGGTGAGACTACGGTAATATCGGGTAAATGTGTGCCTCCGTGATAAGGTGAATTGATCAAATAAACCTGATGGGCTTGCAGGGTAAAATCAGCAGATTTTAACACCGCTAACACGCTTTCTCCCATGGATCCCAGATGTACCGGAATATGGGGGGCATTGGCAATTAATTGGGCATTGGCATCAAACAGCGCGCAGGAAAAATCCAGGCGTTCCTTGATATTGACAGAATAGGCTGTATTTTGCAGTACAAAGCCCATTTGTTCTGCAATTGACATAAACCGTTTGTTAAATATTTCTAGCAATACAGGGTCCGCCTGGGTACCGGTAGCCCGGGGTCTTATCAGCGGTTTGATGCGGGTTAATATCAGGTTGTTTTGAGGGGTGATTTCACCTTGCCAACCCGGTTCTATGACGGTGGTAGAGGTGGCGTCTATTATAATGAGGGGGCCTTTGAGGATAGTGCTGGCCGTGAGGGTATGCCGTTCATAAACCGGGGTTTGATGATGGCTGTTGTCAGAAAATACTGTTGTGATAAGTATCGGTTGGGCGCTCTGTTCAGAGCAGGGGACTATGCTGTCTGACTCCTTATGACTTTCACTGATGATTTCAACAGCTATCGATTCAATGACTAAGGATTTATCGGTATAGACAAAGCCAAACTGTTGTCGGTATTGTTGTTCAAAAGCATGCAACATACTGGCTTTATCTGCAAACAACACTGAAAATGCGGTATCTGTACCAAAAAACCGGATGTTGACTCGGCAAATGGATTCAATATTTTCTTGTTCGCTGGTTTGTTGCAACATCTCGGTACGGCCTCGTTGTTGTAACACCTCCAGTTTTTTTCTTAATTGTGCCTCGCTGGTCGTCTCCCAGTCTTGTTCTAATGCCTGTTCTTTAATTAATCTTAATTCAGCCAGTCCCATGCCATAGGCCGAAAGTACCCCTGATAAGGGGTGGAGCATAATAGTGGTCATCGCTAATCTATCAGCCACTTTGCAGGCATGTTGCCCGGCTGCCGCACCATAACAGCAGAGGGTGTATTCAGACACATCATAGCCTTTTTGTACGGAGATGGTTTTTATAGCGCTTGCCATATTTTCAACGGCTATATCAATAAAACCTTCTGCGACTTGTTGGGGGCTGCGAGTGTCTCCAGTTTGGGCGGTGATTTGTTGTGTTAATTGATCAAATAGTTCGGTGACCTTGTCGGTATCTAGCGATAAATCACCGTGTTGACCAAAGACAGCAGGAAATAGCGGCAATTTCCCCAACAGGATATTGGCATCGGTTACCGTTAAAGCACCGCCCCGACGATAGCCTGCAGGCCCAGGGTCAGCACCGGCAGATTGCGGACCTACGCGATAACGCAAGCCATCAAAAAACAGCAATGATCCCCCGCCAGCGGCTACGGTATGAATATTCATCATCGGTACCCGTATTCTGACGCCGGCTATTTCGGTTTCATGAGACCGTTCTAGATCACCGGCATAATGGGCAACATCGGTTGATGTGCCACCCATATCAAAGGCAATGATTTTGTTGTAGCCGGCTTTTTCAGAGGTTTTGATAGCACCGACAATGCCACCGGCAGGCCCCGATAAAATACTGTCTTTACCTTGAAATTTATCGGCAGCTGTTAAACCACCATTGGATTGCATGAACAAAATCTGGGCTTGAGAATCTGTGCTCGACAAACCTTTGGAAACTTGATCGATATAGCGTCTGAGGATGGGCGATAAATATGCATCAGCCACTGTTGTATCCCCTCGACTGACGATTTTCATAAAGGGGCTGACCTGGTGAGACAGTGAAATCTGGCTAAAGCCTATGGTGCTGGCCAAATCTGCTAATAGTAGCTCATGTTCTGGGTAGCGCCAGGCATGCATCAAAACAATGGCAATAGACCGGAAACCTTGCCGGTAGAGGGATTCTAATTGTTTTTTAGCGACAACAGTATCAATGGCCTGGCGTATTTTGCCATTGGCATCCAGACGTTCATTAATTTCTATAACAGTTTGATAGAGTAATTCAGGCCGCTGGATATGTAAGGCAAAAATGTCAGGTCGATTCTGGTAAGCAATACGCAAGCAATCCTGAAACCCTTGCGTAATCAATAAGGCGGTGGCCTCTCCTTTACGTTCGAGCAGGGCATTGGTAGCCACAGTGGTGCCCATTTTTACCGTAGCAATACCTGCATCCGGCGTTGATTTCAAACATTCACGGATGCCTTGCAAGGCAGCATCGGCATAGAGTTCAGGATTGTTGGAGAGTAATTTTTTGCTAATCAGATGGCCATCAGGTGCAAGGGCAACAATATCAGTAAACGTACCGCCACGATCAATCCAGAA
>JAPYOW010000025.1:0-14156 GCA_029937975.1 Methylococcaceae bacterium
CAGAGCCAGAGCCAGAGCCAGAGCCAGAGCCAGAGCCTGTAGTAGAAGCAGAACCTGTAGTAGAAGCACTCAGTGATGGTAAAAAAATACCCAGTGGCAACTTGCGTAATCCAGAAACCAATGAACAAGTTAAAATGGCCAATAGTTATCGCATGAGTAAACGCTGGGTTAAGGAAGCCTTGGTTGCTGAAGGATTATTAGACAAAATATACAAAGCCACTGAGATAGATGATGGTAAGAAAATAGAAATTAATCTGGCTTTTGAGCAACTATTGCAACTGGATAAGTATAAATAGAAAAGTAGTTGCAAGGGTTCAAAGCAGTGAAGGCTCACTTCACTGCTTTGAACCTTCTGGGCGGTTACTTGATCGCTTGAATTAACTTGATCATGTTGCCACTGGCCGGGTCCAGACGTACTTTTTCAAATCCGCAAGACTGAATGACTTTTACTGTCTGTCGGTTGATATTGCCACCACAAACCGCGGATATGAGCGGGTTCATGATCTGCATCATGCTGGCCATGATGGCGTTGTCACTTAATACATGTTCCAGCAACAATACCTGTCCTCCGGGTTTACAGACTCTATAAAGCTCTTGCAAGCCTTTAACGGGATGAGGGACAGAGCAAAACACAAAAGTCGCAATGACAGTGTCAAAGCTGTTGTCCGCATAACATAAAGATTGCACATCCATCAGATCCAAAGCAACGCTGATGTTTTTACGGTGTTTCTTTTTTTCCGCCAGCGATAACATCTTTTCACTAAAATCAATGGCTGTTATCTGGGTGTTTGCCGGGTAAAAAGGGAAGTTTTTTCCTGTTCCTACGCCAACCTCAAGGATATGCTGCCCCTCAATCTTACGCCATAAGATTTCCCGCCATTGTTTAATAAACAAACCTTCTGCAACCGCGGAAAGGCTATCAAAAAAAGGGGCAATGCGATTGTATCTGTGTTTGGTTTTTTCGTGCTCTGTTTGCATGTTGGCTTATTGTTCTAACTGTTGAATGCCATCTAGATACCATTTCGCCTGAATGCTGTTTTTGGGCTTGATGAAATGCCAGACTTCCCTGATTTGTAGGGCCGGGCTATCAGCCTCTTCTCGCATGATAGTGTCAAATAAAACGATGGCTTCTAGTTCAGATGCGATTTCTTTTATGCTTAATAATTCTGCATCAATTTTTAAAAGTTCCGTTTGGTTGCTTGCCGTTGCCTCCCTGAGTTGATCCTGAATTTCAGCAAACACTTTATCTGTGGTTAAGCTTCTGATTTCCGCCAGATCGTGATTATCCCAGGCTTTTTGTAAATCCTGGAATGCGCCTTTAGCACCTGCGAGGAAATGCTGTTCATCGAAACCTTCAGGAATTTCATTTTCTGCAAAATCGGCATCTACGGGATCGGAGTTACCGGCAAAAGAGGAACTTTTGTTTTTGTTAAATAACACGTTTGTATCAAAGCCGGCCGAACTTGATTGTGATGCGTTTGCAGTCGGTTGTTGGGGCGCGTGGGAGGAATAGTCGGTGTTGTTAGCAGTCTGATAACTATGGTTAGCGTCGGCTGTTTTCCGTCTTGATCTGCTTGTCGCGGCAAACAGTTTCAAGAGCAGATAGGCGATACCACCAAACATGAGCAGATCCATAAAATTAAAACCTTCAAATGCACCACCAAAGAACAGGGCGCCTAATAAACCGCCTAAAGCCAGGCCGCCTAACATTCCCATAAAACCACCTCTGCGCTGCATGCTTTGACGAGCGGTTTGATTTTGGCCATAGGCTTTCTTCTGGCTTGCAGAACGTGTTGATTTAGCCGCTGTTGATCGCTTAAAAGGTGAGCCGTAGGAGGATTTGCCACCAAAAGAACGGGCGCTACCAAAGCGTTTGGCTTCAGCATCTGAAATGCCGGTTAAGGTTAAGCTCGTCGCAAGGCAAAATATTGTAAAAATGGCTGAAAAGTTTTTCATGGATTCTCAAAAAAGGCTTATTCGCCCTGGTTAGTAAAATAAGGGTTTCTAATGTTCGAGGCTACAATTATAATCCCTGAGTGTTTGCAATAGTATAAAATGCATTTCCTCAAACCACCTAATAATAAGTGACTCTCATTTAGTAATGATAAGTAGACTCTTTTTAAGCATGATTCGGCACTGGATTGATGGGCGGGTTCTGGCGTTATACCATGCCTAGCTTTAAACAGCTTATAGGCTGTTTCATGGCATTTATTTTCTCGGTGTCTTGGTGTTCAGCACATGAAAATGCCATTGTAGACCATCATGATCCTATACAAATTGATAAAACACTGACTTTGGATCAGGTTATCCGTTTAACGCTACAGCACTATCCGGATTTCTTGCTGGTATCAGCCCGCGATCAAGAAGCTATCGCATTGCAGCAGCGGGGCAACAGTTGGTTGGCGGCTCCTCCCCGGATTGCTCTGCGCTATGAAGATGATTTTCCGGGCGATGATATCGGTTCCAGAGAAATAGAAGCTGAGCTGGAGTTGCCTTTATGGAACTGGGGCCAACGTTCCGCAGGTCAGCATGTTGCAGCGCAGGCGTTAAATTCAGCTGCAAAACAAGCCGAGGCAATCAGGCTGGAAGTGGCCGGTTTGGTGAGAAGATCTTTATGGCAGATGGCCATAGCAAAACTGCATTATCAACAAGTTAAAGATATTCTCACGATATCAACAAAATTACTCGGTAAAATTAAACGCAGAGTGGCCTTGGGTGATTTGTCTCGTGTCGATCTATTGCTGGCACAAAGTGAGCATTTACAAAATACAGCAAAGTTGGTGCAGGCGGAAGCAAGCATGATGCAGGTACGTAAACACTATACCAGTTTGACGCAAATGACTGTCACCCCGGCTGATTATCACGAAGAGTTGAGTGTGCTCACGGACATTACTGAGGCACATCCAGTGTTATTAGCCATGGATGCCGTCGT
This sequence comes from Methylococcaceae bacterium, assembly GCA_029937975.1. GTDB lineage: Bacteria > Pseudomonadota > Gammaproteobacteria > Methylococcales > Methylomonadaceae > QPIN01. The sequence continues at coordinate 2,933 of JAPYOW010000025.1, forward strand.
GCAACGCAAACAAGCCGAGCTGCTTTGGACTAAAGCCACAGGCTCGGGGCAAAGTAGTTTTATATTGGGCGGTAAAAGTGAGAAAGATGCGGAAAATGGTGACGATATTGAAAGCATGAGTGTGGAAATATCGATTCCTTTTGGAGGAAGCGCACATCTACAGGCTGAGATAGCGACGGTTAACCTGGCACTTACGGAGTTATTGGCGCAAAGGGCGCATTTATTCAGGAAACTGGAAAAACAGTGGCATGAGGCAAAACATGCACTGGAAGTGAGTCGCGTTGAACTGGCTATTGCAAAAGAACTGAAACAGCTCGCAGAAGAACACCTAGCCATGACGCAGCTGAGTTTTTCGGAAGGGGAAATTGGATTGATGGAGTTGCTGAAAGTTCAGCTAAGGTCCAATGATGCAATATTCTATGCCCAAGAACAAGAAGTCAGGATGCAGATGCGTATTGCTTTGTACAATCAATCTGTTGGTGTGATTCCTTAACCCGCATGGCTGATCATCAGGGATATTTCTGGATAATTGGGATTACTTGAATGGCAGGTTTCGTTTTAAACGGTACAATGCAGAAATGTCTTCATCACCGAATCCTTGCTCGATGAGTGTTTTATAATCAGTTAAGGTTTTATCGATAATATCCGTCGGGCTTTCCTGTTGTTTTGCCATGGCCTGGCAAATTTTTAAATCTTTATGATGCAATGCCAGTTTGAAGCCCGGTGAAAAAGTATTGTGAGTCATGCTGGCTCCACGGTGTTGAAGAAACCAATTACTCGCTGCACCGCCAGCAATGACATCAATGACTTTGGCCAGGTCTAAATTCTGGGCCTGGCCAAAGGCTAATGCTTCGGTAACGGCCTGGTTAATGCCGGCGACCATGATTTGATTCACCGCTTTGGTACTTTGACCTGAGCCTGTGCTGCCCATGTGTATCATTCGGGAACTCAGGCTTGCCAGAACCGGACGCGCTTTTTCCAGCGCTTTTTTATCCCCCCCGACCATCATCGCCAAGGTTCCATTGTTTGCCCCTTCAACACCGCCTGAAACGGGAGCATCAAGAAAACAGACCTGTTTCTCCTGTAATATGGCAGTGGCCTTGATAGCGGTAGCACTACTCACTGTAGACATATCAATGACGATAGATCCTGGTTTAATGGTTTCTGAAATTGCATTTACCATCTGTAATACATCGTCATCTGCAGAAACACAAATGAGTACAATATCAACCTGTTCCGCTAATTGCTGTGGTGAAACGCAGTATGATATTTTTAAATCAGCCGCCAGTTTTTCAGCTTTACTGCGGGTTCTGTTGTAGACAGCGGTTAGTAAGCCTGCATGTGCTACATTTTTTGCCATACCCAGCCCCATGGCACCTAATCCAATCATTCCTGCTTTCATTGTTTATCCTCAGCTCTTTTTAGTCAGTCGATTACTATTTTCATATATTGGTTATGTTAGAATGTACAGCATACAAGAATTACCCTCTTTTTAAAAAATATAGAGAAATAGATATGTTTGATTCAAAATCCATTGATGATATAGCCAGTCGACTGGCTGACTCGATTCCTTCAGGGCTTCAGAGTATGAAGTCCGATTTGGAAAAGAATTTCCACGGTATTCTGCAGGGGGCATTGGGTAAATTAGACCTGGTGACACGAGAAGAATTTGAAGTACAAAAAGCGGTACTGGCAAAAACACGATCTAAACTGGAAGCATTAGAAAAACGTGTGGAAGATATTGAACAGCTTTTAAACAAGGAATAAGCCTGACATTGATGGTCGAAAGTGCGCTTGAAATCGCATGTGTACGGAGGCCTGAATAATGCCATGCTCCCTTTTTTGTACACAGGCACTGCCTGGAGCTAAGAAAAAGTTCCTGCTAGTAGCGAAAGACGGTGCGTTAAGCTTGCAGATAGCTTGAGGCTGGTTTTACCGTGGAATGCTGCGTTCTCCCAAACCAGCTTATTTCTGCTGTTTCCGGAAGCGGCGAAAAAATGTTGGCAAAAAACACGGTATTTTGGGGTAACAGGCTGAACGTGATTGTGGCCTGGGTTTGCAATAGCCGTCATGGGGTCAGGTATTATGTGCAGCTTAATGCCGCGTCTGTTCAATCAAGGCGCGTGTTTTATAAAGGCTAATTTTCATCGCAATAAAAATCACTGTCCTGATAGATCCCATGAATATGTCTTAAAAAAACCATGAGAACCGAGGCAATGGGCAGTGCTAATAAAATGCCTAAAAACCCGCATAACTGCCCACCGGCTAATACCGCAAAGATGACTGCGACAGGGTGCAGACCAATTTTGTCACCGACGAGCATCGGCGTTAACAGCATACCTTCTAGAGATTGACCGACGATAAAGACCGTGCAAACAGGAATTAAGGCACTCGCATCCTGAAATTGCAACATGGCTGCAAGACAAGCCACGATAATACCAATAATAGCCCCCAGATAAGGCACAAAACTGACTAGCCCAGCCATCATTCCAATTAATAAGGCCAGATTCAATCCCGTTAACCATAAACCCAGACTGTAGATTGTGCCTAATGCGATCATCACATAAAATTGGCCACGGATAAACTCACCTAAAACGGCATTGGTTTCAATTGCCAGTTTGGTTGCTGTAGGGGATGCTCGTCGTGGTAATAAGTGATGAATCTTTACGACTAAAGTATCCCAGTCGCGCAATAAATAAAAAGTAATGACGGGAATAAGTACTAGATTCATTAGCCATTCGATGATGACTTTGCCAGAGTGGGATACTGACCCCATTAATACTAAGGCGCTTTGTCCTGCTTTTTGCCAATGACTTTTGATGACAGTGATGATGCTGTCACCTTCTATCAGGTTTAGGCTGATACCAAGGTGCTGCTCTATGACAGGGATTAAGCTTGAATTGAGCCATTGAGAATAGGCCGGAAGATTATGTAAAAGCTGGCTGATTTGAAATTCTAGTGTGGGAATCAGAATAATCAGTAGCATTGAAATTATGAAAAGCATGAGGGCAAAAACCACAAGCACGGCAGGGGTGCGCCCTAACTGATGATTTTTTATTTTAAGAACTTCCAGTTTATCTGCTAGAGGGTCGCCTAAATAAGCCAGCATCGAGGCAAAAGCGAAAGGCATTAATATTGGGGACAAAAGATAAATAAACCAAGCTGTTAGCAATATAAAGGCGAGTAATAACCCTTGTTGTGACTCGGTCATTTTCTTTTTAAGTGGGCAGCTCCCGCAATCGCTAGTAAGAGTAATGAGCCGGGGGTAACAATGACAGCCGCCAAGGCAACAGAAAGTTTAAGTTTATTTTGAGAACTGAAGGCCGATGGGTTTTTTTTATCCACAGGATAGCGTATAGCACCACATGAATGACATAACGGGGCATCCTTCTCTTCTTTAGTACCACAAAAATTACATTGAGGCATATATGTTAACCGTATTATTTGTTTTTATTATTAAGTAACCCCCCGATAGTAACAGAAAACGTAACAATAAAGTGCCCATATTTTTTCTAGAGTCGTTGTTGTTTTTTCCATTCTCGGTGTTGAATCATAATATTCAGAACTTCCTGTGGGTCATCCGTTACTTTGATTAAATCTAAATCTTTAACAGAAATTGTTTCGTATTGAATTAATGTTGTTTTCATCCAGTCAAGCAATCCTTGCCAAAATTCAGAACCAAATAGAATTAATGGAATAGGATAAATCTTATGGGTCTGCATTAATGTTAAAGACTCGAAGAGTTCATCTAAAGTTCCAAATCCACCGGGCATGCAGATATAGCCCATGGAGTATCGGACAAACATGACCTTACGAACAAAGAAATAACGAAAGTCGAGTGACAGGTTTTGGTAGGGGTTAGGCTTTTGTTCCATTGGAAGTTCAATGTTGAGACCTATAGACGGTGGTTTTTGGTGGTACGCGCCTTTATTGGCGGCTTCCATGATACCCGGGCCACCGCCACTAATAATAGCAAAGTTGTGTTGGCTCAGTAATTCTGCTATTTCCACGGCTTGTTGGTAATACGCGTTATCCGGCTTGAGTCGGGCGGAACCAAAAAAAGAAATGGCATCGTCGAGGCCAGAAAGTCGCTCAAAACCCTCGGTAAATTCACTGATTATGCGAAAAATGCGCCATGATTGATCGCCTTTCAGGTCATCAATAATATTCAGGCTGTTAGCTTTGTTGTGCTTGACTGTCATAAGATACCTTTGTTTTGTTAAAACCAATCTGTATGCTTATACATCAGGATGTATTAAGTTTCAGGGTATATATGATTTTTCCAGATTGTAATGTATGAGTCACACGGCCTTTGAATGTGGTGCCCCAGAAAGGTGTGTTTTGTCCGGCGCTGTTCCAGTTTTGTGGGTTTACAGTCCAGCTTAAATCTGGATTGAATATGCAAATATCAGCATCCAGGCCCGGGCTTAAAGCACCTAGTGGGAGGCCGAGAATTTCAGCAGGATTCTGGGTCAGGCAGGCAATGCCTTGAGTTAAATTGATGGCCTTATCGTTGACCAGCGAGAGCATTAAGGGCAGTAAGGTTTCCAGAGAGGAAATGCCGGGCTCCGTTTCTGGAAAAGCCCCCAGTTTTGCATCCAGGTCATGCGGCTGATGATCTGAACAGATGACTTTGATGGTGCCGTTGGCTAAACCTTTTCTGAGCATCTGCCGATCTTTTGCCGTTCGAAAAGGAGGCAGTACGTGATACGAACTATTAAACGGTTCAATATCATTTTCTGTTAAATGTAATTGGTGGATAGCCACATCTGCAGAAATATCGAGACCGTATTTTTGCGCCTGTTGAATTTTAATGACCGCACTTTTACAGCTGATTTGGCTGAAATGTAGTTTGCAATCAGTGAGTTTCGCCAGTTCAAGGCATTGTGCAACAGCAATGGATTCAGAGGCTTCTGGAATGCCAGGTAGGCCATAGCGTGTAGAAAAAAAACCTTCATGGGCGCAGCCTTTATTCTCCAGAGCAGGTTCTACTGGATGATGCATCACTAATAAATCGTGGCTGCTGGCATATTCCATGGCGCGACGTAAAACCAGCAGGTTCGCCAGAGGGACAGTGGCATTGCTGACGGCAATACAACCGGCTTGTTTAAGTGCGGCCATAGAGCTTAGTTCAATACCCCGCAATTGAGGTGTTAAGGCGGCAATAGGAAAAACATGGCGATAATTCGCTTTTTCCGCTTTATCATAAATTAATTCAATGGCCGCCTGGCTGTCGATGATAGGGCGAGTGTCTGGGGGTAAGCACAAGCTTGTGACGCCAGCGCTTGCTGCAGCCGTTGTTTCACTTTGTAAGGTGCCTTTGTACGTTAGACCGGGATCCCTTAGCCGGACACTCAAGTCAATAAAACCCGGGCAGACAATATGCTCTGTCGCATCAATAGTGATATCCGCGGTGAAATCCGCCGGGGCTTCTATTGCAGAAAGTATTTTTCCATCTGCAATATAGAGTGACCCTGTCTGATCGATATTATTTGCCGGGTCAATGATTCGTCCGTTAGCAATGTGTATTTTGCTCATACTGAATCCCCCTTGTTTTGCAAAGTTAAGGTCATAATGGCCATACGCACTGCGATCCCATTGCTGACTTGTTGCAAAATAACAGATTGAGGGCCGTCGGCAATGCTAGAGGCAATTTCGACACCTCGGTTAATGGGCCCGGGGTGCATCACAATGGCATCTGGTTTGGCCAATTTGAGTCGCTCTTCGGTTAAGCCAAAACATTTAAAATATTCTTGTTCACTGGGAAGTAAGGCCGAAGTCATGCGTTCTTTTTGCAGGCGTACCATGATAATGACATCTAGATCATCCAGGCCTTCTTCCATAGTATTAAATACTTTAACCCCCAGCTGTTCGACATGTGAAGGCAGTAGCGTTTTAGGGGCAACCACTCGGATTTCTTTTACGCCTAAGGTATTGAGTGCCTGAATTTGAGACCTGGCAACGCGGGAATGTAAGATATCGCCAATAATAGCCACTTTTAAGGGTTTAAAGTCATGTTTGTATTGTCGAATGGTAAACATATCCAGCATGGCTTGTGTTGGGTGGGCGTGTTGACCATCTCCTGCATTAATAACGCTGATGTGAGGTGCGGTATTTTGCGCAATGAAATGCCCTGCACCACTAATTGCATGTCTGACCACAAACATGTCGACATGCATGGCTTCCAGATTACGAATGGTGTCCAGCAAACTTTCACCTTTAGAGGTGGCTGAGGTTGCAATGTTGATGCTGAGTACATCTGCGGATAACCGTGAGGCCGCTAATTCAAAGGTGGTCCGGGTGCGAGTGCTGTTTTCAAAAAACAAATTGACGATGGTTTTGCCGCGTAACAGCGGGACTTTTTTAACAGGTTGTTCCGAGATGCCAAGAAATGATTCTGCGGTATCCAGTATTTCAGTCAGTATTTCCTTGCTTAAGCCTTCAATGGTGATGAAGTGGTGCAGTTTGCCTTCTTTATTGAGTTGCAAGTTGTTCATGATTTATGCGGCAGTTAATTGCTTATCAGGCGATTGAATATCAAGAGCCAGTGGTTCTGGCCCTGTGAGATTGATTCTTTCGTTGTTGGCTAACAATAGGGTTTGGCCTGAACAGTCGGGTCTCAGCGGGACTTCTCGCCCTTCTTGTTCGATCAAGACTGCTAAAATAACTTGACGGGGCCGGCCATAATCAAAAATTGCATTTAATGCCGATCTGGCTGTCCTGCCGGTATAAAACACATCATCAATTAAAATAATGTCACGCCCCTCCATCTGCTGAGGGAGTAGATTGGGCTTTACTTGAGAGAATGTTTCCGTTTGTGAGAAATTATCACGATAAAAAGAAATGTCGATGATTCCTACTGGTTCTTGCAGCGCCAGCCGATGATGTAACTTTTCAGCGATCCATCCACCGCCGTTATGAATTCCTATCATTAGCGGGTTTTTGAGTTTTCTTTTCGAAATCAGCTGTTTCAGTTCTGATTCCAGCTTGGCTAGCAAAGTAGATATTTTTAAGGAGTTATTGTCCATGGTTTTTATATTGCGTATTTAACCAGCTTTGTAAAATAAGTTGAGCTGCAAGTTGATCTTGAACGTCCCATAGTTTATTAGCACTGACATGGAGATCATCAAATAATAGTTGTTTTGCTTCAAAAGTGGAGAGCGCTTCGTCAATGGGGTAGACGGGAAGATTATAACGTCCTTCCAGTTGTCTGCAGAATTTTAACATTCTGGGGGTGATGATATTATCGCTGCCATCCGCCTGTTTGGAAATGCCGACCACAAAGCCGGCAGGCTCCCATTCAGTAACAAGTTGGGAAATAAGTGCCCAATTTGGGGTTTGATTAATTGAACGCAGGGTTTTCAGTGGGCTGGCAATGGCTGTTGTTGTTTGCCCAACGGCGACACCTATTTTTTTATTGCCAAAATCAAAACCCAGATAGGTATCGGAAGGTATCTTGCTAGCGAGTGGATCTGTTTTAACCATGACCTGCCGGGGTAGTAAGTTGTGTAATATCAATGCCAATCTGGTTGGCTGCGGAATCCCATCGTTGTGGGACCGGGGTATTGTATAAAATGTCGGGTGCACAAGGGCTGGTTAACCAGGCGTTATTGATGATTTCTTGTTCCAGTTGACCTGCTCCCCACCCGGCATAACCTAATGCAACCAGGTATTGATCAGGTCCTTCGTTGTTAGCGATGGCTTCAAGAATATCACGTGAACTGGTCAGTACGGTTGTGGCTGAAACGGGAAGGGATGAATCCCAGACGTGATCATCTTTGGTATGAATAATAAAGCCATGTTCCTGTTGCACGGGACCTCCTAGAAACACAGGGGTCTGTTTTATTTGTTGCGAGGGGGTTTCTATTTGCATTTGCTCAAATATATTTCCCAGTGTCATGGTTGTCGGGCGGTTAATAATAATAGCCAGTGCACCTGCTGCATTATGCTGGCAAAGATAGCTCACCGTACGCGAAAAATTGCTATCCTCCAGCGTAGGCATGGCGATCAAAAATTGATTATCAAGATATTGTGCGTGTTGCGTTTTCATCATAGGGGTCATTGTAAACCTGTTTCTTCAGAAAAGTGCCAAACTCTGCGTATACGTAGGACATCAAGTTCTTCAAGTAATTCTCTGGGGAGTGCAGGAAAAGGAGCGCTCATTATGACAATTTGTTTTGCCGCAGCATCCAGTGCCTTGTTTCCTGACGATTTTATAATACTGATGCCGGCAATGCTGCCATTAGCATTGATCCCAACATCCATGGTTAAGCTACTGGAAAAGTTCTTTTTCTTGGCGGCTGCAGGGAAATTCAGGTTACCTACGCGTTCAACTTTCTGTTCCCAGTCTTTTTGGTATTGCGCGGCTATACTTTTGTGTGCACTGACAGAGTTAACAAATTTAATTTGGGATTTTTCAGAAGATGGTTTGCTATGGCGAATTGCTTCACCCAATTGGGCAATTTGTTTTTTTAAAGAGGCAATTGATATTTTAGGGGTATTTCGAGTGGTTACTGGTGTTGGCTTGGTTTTAGTGACTATTATTTCAACCGCCTTGCGCTGGGTTATCAGTTTTTTTACGGTGTTAGCTTGCGCTTTGGGCGAGGTTTGACGCGGAGCAGGCTTCTGGTTTTTGTGTTTTCCCTGGCTTGGTGTTTTTTGTTGGGGCGGGGTGGGTTTGCTGATTTGTTGGCCCGCACTCTGCTGATTATCCGGAGCAAGAAATTTGGCATTTCTTGGGGTTTTTTTAGTCGGTAAACTGGCGAAAGTAATTTCTAGGGGTTTGTGGGTTTTTTCAGGCAGAGGCAGGGTGAAATGAAGTCCCAAGATAACAAGTACATGCACAACGGTCGCAGCAAAAAGGGCAATAAGCAAGTTGTCATTGGACGACATCAGCGGCTGCATAGATGAAGATGTTGTTAGGGGGCTTGGCATGTCAGAAGTTTACGAGGAAGCCAAAGATTGTTCAATATGATCCATCAGTTGAGCGCTGATATTAAGACCAAAAAGGCTATCCAGTTCTTGAACACAAGTGGGGCTGGTGACATTGATTTCCGTTAAAAAATCACCAATTACGTCAATACCCACAAATACCAGGCCTTTCTTTTTAAGCGTCGGACCTACTTGTCTGGCGATCCATAAATCTCTTTCTGATAGTTCCCGGCCTTCAGCCCGTCCGCCCGCTGCAAGATTGCCTCTGCTTTCTCCCTGTGCAGGAATGCGAGCCAGAGCATACGGTACAGGTTCTCCATTGATCAATAAAATACGTTTGTCGCCATCTTTTATGTCAGGAATATATCGTTGTGCCATGATGTATCGACTACTATATTCAGTCATTATTTCCAGAATCACATTGAGATTAGGGTCATTTTCACGCACATGAAATATTGACGTTCCACCCATGCCGTCCAGTGGCTTTAGAATCATTTCTTTATGCTGGTCTAGAAACTGTTTAAAGCGTTGTGGCTCTCTGGCAACCAGAGTTTCTGCGCAACACTGCGGAAACCAGGCGGTAAAAAGTTTTTCATTGGCATCCCGCAGAGACTGAGGCTTATTAACCACATAGGTCCCCAGTCGTTCAGCCTGTTCCAGGAGATAGGTCGCATAAATGTATTCCTGATCAAATGGCGGATCTTTACGCATAATAATAGTGTCCAGGTTTTCTAGCGCAATGTCCTGTTCTTCAATAAATTCATACCATTTGTTTTGGTCCCTTTGCACGTGTAGGATACGTGTTCTAGCGCAGGGTTTGCCATTATTGAGGTATAAGTCATTGAGCTCCATATAATGAATTTCCCAATTTCGGGACTGTGCTTCCAGTAACATGGCAAAGCTGGTGTCTTTTTTTATATTGATCTGGTCAATGGAATCCATGACCATGCCGAATTTTATTGTCATTACGTTGCTCAGTATCTCTAAGTTGAGGTGATTCTATCAAATTTATTTCAGCTATGCTGTTTACCTTAAAAAGAAAATTTGGTATAAAGGTGGGCTGAATTTAAATTATGGCGATAATCGCCTAAGGCACGACAGAGGTAATTATGTCCAAAATATGTCAAGTAACCGGAAAACGCCCTGTTTCTGGTAATAACGTATCACACGCGAACAATAAAACGAAAAGACGTTTTAATCCTAATCTTCATCAGCATAGATTTTGGGTTGAGAGTGAAAATCGTTGGATTCGTCTGAGGATCTCTGCAAAAGGGATGAGAATCATTGATAAGAAAGGTATAGATGCAGTGCTTGTAGATATACGTAAGTCTGGCGTAAAAGTTTAAGGAGTCGATCATGCGCGATAAAATTAAGTTAGTATCAAGTGAAGGTAATGGCCATTTCTATACCACTACAAAAAATAAAAGAACAATGCCTGAGAAAATGGAGATCAAAAAATATGATCCTGTTGCTCGCAAGCATGTGATGTATAAGGAAGCAAAAATCAAATAATGATTTTTGTGCTTCGCCGGATCAGATAGAGTATTCGGCGAAGAACATGTTTTTTTTTGGTCCACTGAAAATGGATCAGGCCGAATTCTTATCCCAGCTGGTTTTTAAGGAATTCATAAAGGCTTTTAATTTTCCGCTTGTTGGTATAAAAGATAATACTTTCTTACCAATCCTTCTTTTTCTGCGGTTAATTTCTTCACCGTCGTTTTTAATTGTTCATTTCCCAGTGCCACAGCATCGTTCGTAGGCTGTTTTTCTGTTGCTTTGAGCTCTACTACCCTGCGTTACTTCCCAGCACTATACTGTCCAGTATTTCCATGTCATCGGCCTGGTTCAACGTCTGGGTATCTGTCGGCCTGCTTTCAGCTTCATAGGCCATCCCCCTCATGACCCTCAAAGTATTGAGTTTGTTTTTGAGTATTAAAAAGTCAGCGACTTCACTGCTGTTTCCATCGTCACAAAAAATCAGTAACGGCTTAGACCGGCCAAACATTATAAGTGCTATGCGTAGCGAGAAAAAAGCTGCGTTCACACTGTGGGTAAGTGCTGTTTTTTATATTGATCAGGTTCATGCAGGTTTAACAAAGTTGCGCCTTCTCTCCGTTGGTTTGCAATTTGATGATGACTGATGAATTTAACAAGTCTTTGGTTCGGCCCTTTCAACCGTGATGTTATTGCCTGGCGATGCAAATTGCTTGGCTGGCAGGGGAATCAACTGGCAAATAAGCGGATCTACTTTTGAAGACTGTCTACGGGCATGGGTAAGAGTAAGAGGCTGAGG
>JAPYOW010000025.1:14256-30082 GCA_029937975.1 Methylococcaceae bacterium
GCGGATCTACTTTTGAAGACTGTCTACGGGCATGGGTAAGAGTAAGAGGCTGAGGCGAGTGATTTGCTTTATAAGGTAACTAACCCTATATATACTGTAGTCTACATTGATAGACCCAATAAATTAGAAGTTTTAAACGTATTTTAATCCCTACAGTCTATAGATTTAATTAGCACTTGGAAATGACATGAAAAGCAAAAATACAGCGCATTTAATGGTTTTTATACTGTTTTTATTTTGTAGTTTTACGACCAAGGCAACATTTGCTGCTTTACCCGCCTATATGGATGGACAGGCCTTACCATCTCTCGCGCCTATGCTGGAAAAGAGTATGCCAGCCGTGGTCAATATTTCGACTACAAAAAATGTTAAACTGAGAGAAAACCCTTTGTTAAGAGATCCTTTTTTCAGGCATTTCTTTCAATTGCCACAACAACAAAGAAGACAGCAGAAAAACAGTTTAGGTTCAGGTGTCATTATTGATAGCCAGCGAGGCTATGTACTCACCAATAACCATGTGATTGATAAAGCAGATAAAATCATGGTGACGCTCAACGATGGACGGCAGTTGAATGCGACATTGCTGGGCACAGACCCGGAAGCAGATGTTGCTGTTATTCAGATCTCAGCAAACAACCTGACGGAATTGCCTATTGCCGACTCTTCCCGTTTAAGGGTGGGGGATTTTGTGGTGGCGATAGGTAATCCGTTTGGTTTGGGACAGACCGTGACGTCGGGTATTATCAGTGCGTTAGGGCGGAGTGGGCTTGGTATAGAGGGTTATGAAGATTTTATTCAGACCGATGCTTCCATTAATCCCGGAAACTCGGGTGGTGCACTGGTTAATTTACTGGGGGAATTCATAGGCATGAATACCGCAATACTGGCACCCAACGGAGGAAACGTCGGTATTGGTTTTGCCATCCCTTCCAATATGGCCATGACCTTAAAAGATTCGCTCATTAAACATGGCGAAGTTAGAAGAGGGTTATTAGGGGTGACGACCCAGAATTTAACCCCCGAATTAGTGAAGGCATTTGACTTGAAAAACCCCAGAGGGGCTGTCGTCAGCAGGGTTGAAGGCGATTCTTCAGCTGCCAGGGCAGGGATAGAGCCGGGTGATATTATGGTGGCTATTAATGGGGAAAAAGTTAAGAGTAGTCACCAGATCAGAAATATCATCGGCTTATTACAGATTGGAGATAAGGTGCATATTGATCTGGTTCGGGGGGATAAAGAAATATCCGTGCAGGCGATCATAGGGAAGCCACAGCTTGCTCAAATCAGGGGTGAAAAATTTCACAGGACATTAAAGGGTACGGTCTTGTCCGAGACCCCCAAAGAACAGGTTGAAGGGGTATTATTTGCCAAAATAGCGACTAATTCTGCCGCCTGGCAACAAGGTCTGAGGCCGGGAGATATTATTGTTTCAGCCAATCGCTATAGAATAAGAAATCTGGATCAGTTACAACAAGTTACCGATCCTCGCCGGGCTTTGCTTATCAATATTCAACGTGGATCAGAAGCCTTTTTTCTGGTACTCAAATAAGACGTTTAAAATTATCTAAAAATCATTGTGACTACAACAAATAAAGAGTTTATTGCATTAAATATAGCGGTGTTAACCATTTCAGATACCAGGACAGAGGTGGATGATGTGTCGGGAAAAACAGTGGTGGAGCGGCTAGAAAAAGCCGGACATCAGTTGTTTGAAAAGAAAATTGTTAAAGATGATATGTATCAAATCAGAGCCGCTGTTTCAAACTGGATTGCGGATACCGGGGTGAATGCGGTGATAACCACAGGAGGTACTGGGGTAACGGGCAGAGATGGTACTCCGGAAGCCATTACGCCGTTGCTGGATAAAGTACTGGATGGCTTTGGTGAGGTTTTTAGGATGTTGTCGTATCAGGATATTAAAACATCCACTATACAATCCAGAGCGGTGGCGGGGGTAGCGAATGGAACTTATATTTTTTGTTTACCGGGATCATCAGGTGCTTGCAGAACGGCATGGGATGATCTCATTAAAGAACAATTGGATTTTCGGACCAAACCCTGTAATTTAGTTCAATTAATGCCGAGATTAAAGGAAAAATAATGCGATCTGTTTTTTTGTTTGCCAGTGCTATCTGTGGGTTAAGCGGTGTGGCGATGGGGGCCTTTGGGGCCCATGGTTTAAAAGCTGTTTTGAGTGATGAAATGTTGCAGGTTTATAAAACGGCGGTAGATTATCAGATGTGGCATGCTTTAGGTTTAGGGATGATTGCTTTGATTCAAATGCAAACCTCAGATGTCGTTATATTGAAATGGGCCGGCTGGATGATGCTGATTGGGGTGATTTTATTTTCGGGTAGTTTATATTTATTAGCGATACTTGAGATGAAATGGCTGGGAATTATTACGCCTTTAGGAGGTGTGTGTTTTATTCTGTCCTGGTTAATGCTTGCTGTCTTTGCTTTTCAACCCGGCAATCAGGAATAAGCGTGTGCGGGGGGCTTATCCTGTAGCCTGTAGTATCTTACCGCTATCGGCATTATTTTAATGAGGCCCATCGTCGAAGGTCTTTGGCGTATTTCCGGTGGTGCCCGCACAGGGTTCCTGGAGGAATGAATAGGCGACTGGCTTGTGTTTAATGTCGTCAGGCTATTGCTTTAGCCATTCGCTGCGGGACAGTTAGGTGATCATGGTATTTATCAGGATCTTCATTGCGCTGTACAATAATCATAATAAATGACTGACCTCTACAATATTTGGCAATAAGGAAAATACAATCATGATGCGCGATGCAAATCCACAAACTATTTATTTAAAAGATTACAGGGTTCCCGATTATTTAATTGAAAATGTAGAGCTCAACTTTATTCTGGATGAACAGCAAACACGAGTGATTTCAAAGCTCACTGTACAAAAAAACCCACACAGTGAAGTGCAAAACCCGGCGCTGGTTTTACAGGGTGAAGATTTGGTTTTAGTGAGCGTAGCGATTGATGGCGTTGCCCTGGATGAAACACGTTATCAGACCAGCACGGAAAACTTAAGCATCCGCAAGGTGCCACAAGATCAGTCTTTTATCGTCGCCATTGAAAATACCATCAACCCTAAAGCCAATACCGCCCTGGAAGGTTTATACCTTTCCAGTACCATGATGTGTACACAATGTGAGGCTCAAGGGTTCCGGAAAATCACGTATTTTCTGGATCGTCCCGATGTGATGACGCGTTTTAAAACCACGTTGGTGGGTGATAAGGATAAATACCCTGTTTTATTATCCAATGGTAATAAGATTGCGGAGGGCGAACTTAAAAACAACCAGCATTGGGTGACCTGGGAAGATCCTTTTAAAAAACCCTGTTATTTGTTCGCTTTGGTTGCCGGTCAATTGGAATGTATTGAAGATTCTTTCACAACCCAGAGTGGCAGGGACATCTGCTTGCAGATTTTTGTAGAATCGCATGACCTGGATAAATGTGCTCATGCCATGCAGTCACTAAAGAATTCCATGCGGTGGGATGAAGAGACGTATGGCCGGGAATACGATCTGGATTTATATATGATCGTTGCGGTAGGCCACTTTAATATGGGCGCTATGGAAAACAAGGGGCTCAATGTTTTTAATACTAAATTTGTGTTAGCGCGTCCTGATACCGCAACGGACAGTGATTATGAGCATATCGAAGGGGTCATAGGGCATGAATATTTCCACAATTGGACAGGGAATAGAATCACCTGTAGAGATTGGTTTCAACTGAGTTTAAAAGAAGGTTTTACCGTTTTTAGAGATCAGCAGTTTACTGCAGACCAAACCTCAAAAGCGGTCAAACGGATAGAGGATGTTAAATTATTAAGAACCCGTCAATTTGCAGAAGATGCCGGGCCTTTATCCCATCCTATTCGCCCCAGCTCTTATATTGAGATTAATAACTTTTATACCTTGACGGTTTATGAGAAGGGGGCCGAAGTGGTACGCATGATTGCTACTTTAGTCGGCGCCGAGGGTTTCCGGAAAGGCAGTGATTTATATTTTCAACGCCATGATGGGCAAGCTGTTACCTGTGATGATTTTGTCAGTGCTATGGAAGATGCTAACAATTTTGATCTGAGTCTGTTTAGAGGCTGGTATTCACAGTCAGGAACACCTGTGCTGGAGGTAACGCAGGAATATAGTCCCGCACAAAAAACCTGTGCAATCACAATTAAGCAGCGTCATCAATCAACGGCAAGCCCCGCGCTACACATTCCTATTAAACTGGGTTTGTTGAATCCGGATGGCTCCACAGCACTGGTTTATTTGGATAATAAAGCAGGTTCTGAGGAAGTCATCATTGAGTTGAAAGAAGAGCAGCAAACCTTTGTTTTTGAACAGTTGCAAGAAAAGCCCGTGGTATCTTTGTTAAGAGGGTTTTCTGCGCCTGTTATTCTAAACATGGAGCAAAGCCTGGAAGAACTGGCCTTTTTATTGAGTCACGACCAGGACACCTTTAATCGCTGGGAAGCGGGGCAGAAAATGAGCTGTCAGGTTATTTTAGGGTTAATAGCGGACTGTCAACAGGGCAGGGAAATGCACATGAATCCACTATTAGTGACAGCCTATACGCAGGTGTTGCAACAACCCTGGGATGATTTGTCCTATCTCTCCTTACTACTGAGTTTACCCGAAGAGAATTATCTGGCCGGGCAGATGGCCGTGATAGATGTGGATGCTATTCATAAAGCATGTGTTTTTGTTAAGCAAGCCCTGGCGGAACAATTACAAAGCCAGTTTCTGGATTTATATCAGCGTTATCATAAAGAGGAATCGGGACAGTTTGATACGGGGGCTATTGGTCGAAGACGAATTAAAAACCTTTGTTTAAGTTATTTGGTGCAATTAGAAACGCAATCCGGCTATCAGTTGGCTGAAACGCAATTTAATGCGGCAACAAACATGACGGATCAAATGGCCGCTTTAGGATGTATTGTGAATAGTAAGAGTCCATCCAAGGCGAGCTGTTTGCAACGCTTTTATCAACAATGGCAAAATGAAGCTTTAGTGGTTGATAAATGGTTTACCTTGCAAGCTTGCAGTAGTGCAAAGGATACGTTTACTACCATACAGTCACTGTTGAAGCACCCTGCATTTGAATTAACCAATCCTAATCGGGTACGTTCACTGGTTGGTGCATTCAGTCAGGCCAATCAGTTGCATTTTCATGCCGATAACGGGGAGGGCTATCAATTTTTAGCCGATCAGATTGTTGCCTTGAATAGCCTCAATCCACAGGTCGCATCCAGAATGGTCTCGGCCTTAACGCAATGGAAACGTTTTGATAGCCATAGACAGGCATTGATGAAAACGGAATTAGAGCGCTTGATTCATACCCCGGATATTTCTAAAGATGTTTTTGAGGTAGCCAGTAAAAGTTTGTTGTGATGACCGTGTAAAGCAGGGCAAATGCGGCTATCGGGTTGGAATAAGGTCAAGCAGAGTTAGGACTAAGCAACAGCTGGAAGGTGATGGACAGCAGGAATTACCCTGTGTCATTGTTTAGCTGAACTAGACAAGCCAGATATTGGCTAGTCTAGGTCGCCCGGACTTTGAGAACGAGGGGGTGTCCGGCGAGTACTGAATATGTGGTTTTTCACATGGGTTTTAGTCGCTGCCCCCGGCTCATTGATTCGCATGATGCGGTTTGCCAGTACGCATGAGCATCGGTAAAAAAGTACCTGATAGCGAATAATGCCAGCCTTCTGACCGGATCCGTCATTTTACGGAAGAGTGGGCAAAAAATCGTGTGGCCAGGTGTCAGCAGGGCACATTCTTGCAGTCGCTGTTTTTTCTAACAGCCCCTTTAAGCGAGCGACCACTGGATAATGCCAACGCAGCGTCCGCGTTTTATCCATTCACATCATTTGCTATTGAACAATCATTACATCCAGACGACATCTATAGGTTCATGTTAATAAGGCACTTCCAGCATGAAGTTGAGTTTGTTTAGCGGCGTCAGAAGTCAACTTTATAAATAATTAATGTTAAAGGGATTAAAGTCATGAAGATAGTTCTATGTTTAATAATACTGGTAATGAACTCACCTGTATTTTCAGCTACTTATGCGAAACAGCAAGACATTATTAAATCGCTGGACGGATTAAAAAGTATTAATGGCAAATTATTATCGATTGATGACGAAGAAAAAATAAATGATTTAATAACGAGTCGGGTAAAAATATTAGATACCCTCATGGAGCAACTTAAATTAACCCTTGTTTCTAATATAACGTCCGCTGGTAAGGTGCAGAACATAAAGTTTCTTGAATCAAGAATCCATGTTAATCAAGAAAAAGGCAATTATCTTGCGGTGCAGCGAGACAAAATGAACCTGGAAAAATATAGATCGGATCAGGCGATTAGAAACTACTTGAAATTTTTAATTGAATCGTCAAAGAACTATAAAAGTATTGAGTCTATTACTATCAGGTCACATGAACTATTGGATAAAAGTTTAACCATAGAAAATGAACGCATATTGCCAGAATTATTGGAAGAAAGTCAGATAGTCATTGATTTAAGAAGAAATCATCTGGCGTTTTTAACAGCAAATAATAGTTATCAGGATATTTTGAAGCATGTGATTCTTAATCCAAGAAAAATAGCATCCATACACTGGTTCCAGGAATTTTCATTATTATCCGCCATTTCATATATTAATCATTTTGACAGTGTTCAATCGTTAAACTATAAACTCACTCCTTTTAGGGTTGATACGGGTGGGGTTTTAATTTCAATTTTAATTTTCTGTCTGGTTTATTTTAGTTACCCTTTTGTTTTTGGCTGTACCAGCTGGTGTGTTGAGAATTATGTTATTGAAAAAGGCTCTGAACAACAGGAATTGATTTATCATGAAATAAGAAAACCTGTTCGTGTGTTGCTGGTTTTTTTCGGTTTAAATCTCAGTGCTTATTCTTTTTTTTATAAAACAGACTACCGTGAGTCTTTAAGTCATGTTTCTTTTGTCATTTACAGTATTATTGTTATTT
This sequence comes from Methylococcaceae bacterium, assembly GCA_029937975.1. Taxonomy (GTDB): domain Bacteria; phylum Pseudomonadota; class Gammaproteobacteria; order Methylococcales; family Methylomonadaceae; genus QPIN01. The sequence goes on from JAPYOW010000025.1 coordinate 21,274, forward strand.
GGGTTGTTTTTAAACTTATAGATAGTATTGTTTTAGTTCAGATACAAAAGCTTTCTAAGTCTAATATGGCGTTAAGAAAGGAATTATTTAATCTGGGTATTCAATCTGCTAAAGTGCTGATAGTCATTATCATATTAGCGTTTGGGTTAAATCATTTCGGTATTAGCATTACTGCAATAGCGTCGACTTTAGGCATTGGCGGCTTAGCTTTCGCTTTAGCGGCAAAAGATACCTTATCAAATTTGTTTGGTGGTATTACGATATTATTTGACAATGTTTTTAGAATGGGAGACTGGATTAAAGTCGATGATTTTGAAGGTACTGTCGCTGAGATAGGTTTACGCAGTGTCACCATCCGAACCTTTGATAATGCGTTAATTACCATACCGAACTCAATTATCTCGACATCGGGTGTTAAAAACTGGAACCGTAGGGCGGTGGGTCGGCGCATAAAAATGCATATTGGTGTCACTTATGAAAGTGATGTGGGTGATTTGCGCCAATGTCTGGAAGATATCAGGGAAATGCTGAGGCTGCACCCCGACATTGCCAACCCAAAACAAGGGCGTAATGATAGTAAGAAAAAAAGAGTGTTTAAATTTACATCACAGGAAGATACCGAGGGTGTAAAGTCAACACAGCTTGTCTTTATGGATCGCTATAATGATTTTTCCATTGATATACTCATATACTGTTTTGCACGAACGGTTAAGTGGGCGGAATGGCTGGCTGTTAAAGAAGATGTGATGTTTAAAATTGCAGAAATTTTGCAGAAAAATAACTTAAGCTTTGCGTATCCGACACAGGTGAGAATATATAAACCTGAAAACAAAATAGCAGCCATAGAATCATTACCTTTTCATACCGAATAGTTTTTGTTGCGACAACAGCGCGACATGAGGAGGGGCCGGTGGTTGGGTTTTCGGAAATCAACATTAAACAGGACACGTGTTGTTCTTTTTTCCTTGCGTTTGTCGCATGGGGGCTGAATGATTTTGCTATGGGCTTTTAAATCAAAGTCCCCACCCAGCATTTGATGAACCCTGCTGTTTTGACTGCGGTAACTAGGCAATGCTGATTTATTGGCATGGGGTGGAGTAGCTGATTAATGCATCTCATCAAACTGCAATGCGGCCAGCCTGGCATAAAGTCCCTTTTGTGCAAGTAACTCCTGATGACAGCCTATGGCAACAATTTTTCCGTGATTCATTACCACAATTCTATCGGCTCGCAAAACGGTAGCAAGGCGATGGGCAATGACCAGCGTCGTCCGATTTTGCATTAAATGCTGCAACGCATCCTGAACCAGTTTTTCACTTTCTGCATCCAGAGAACTGGTTGCTTCATCCAATAATAAAACCGGCGCATTTTTAAGTATGGCCCGGGCTATTGCAATACGCTGACGTTGTCCCCCTGATAGCTTGATACCACGTTCACCCAGATTAGTATGGTATCCATCTGGCAGTCGCTGGATAAATTCAGCAGCGGCGGCGGCAACTGCTGCTGACCTGATTTCATCATCGCTAGCTTCAGGTTTTCCATAGCGAATATTTTCCATGATACTGACAGAGAATATTGCAGTTTCCTGAGGAACGATGGCACAAATTTGTCTCAGTTGTTGAATATCAGCTTGGGCGATATCAATACCGCCCAAGGTAATGTTGCCCTGTTGTATCTCATAAAAACGTAACAGCAATTGGAAGACCGTACTTTTACCGGCACCTGATGGACCCACCAGAGCAATGGTCTCGCCCGGAGTAATATCCAGGCTGAAATCAGACAACGCATGTTGCTCTGATCGTGAAGGATAATGGAAAAAAACATGCTGAAAACGGATGGCTTCGCGTTTAGCTAATGGAATCTGCAGGGGATGTCTGGGGGAAACGATTTCAGCTTGTGATTGTAATAACGCCAGGATTCGTTCCATGGCGCCTGCTGCACGTTGGATGTCGCCCCAAACTTCACTGAGCGCTGCGGAATTGGTGGCAAGCAGCATGGCATAAATCAGAAACTGACTGAGTTCTCCTAGCGTCATTTTTCCGGCCAGCACCCATTGCGCGGCTAACCAGATAATCGCCATCATTGCGCTGAACACAAGGAATATAGCAAAAGCTGCTAACAACGCCCTGGCCGTTAATCGTTTTCGTGCAGTCGTAAATGCGTTTTCAACGGATAGCTTAAATCGTTGACTATAAAAATCTTCCAGAAGATAGGACTGCAGCATTTGTATCGCATTGAAGGTTTCCCCGGCAATGGCGCTGGATTCGGCGATCAGGTCCTGGTTTTTTTTTGATAGGCGTCGGATTTTACGTCCGAAGATGATTAATGGCAGTATGACCAAAGGGACAATGATGAGAATTAAACCGGTGAGTTGCAGGTTGGTAACCGATAGCATCAGTAAACTGCCGGCGAGTAAAAAAGAACAGCGTAAAGTGACTGAAATGCCTGCACCAACAACGGACTGGACTAATGTGGTATCGGTGGTCAGGCGCGACAGAATTTCCCCGGTTCGGGTGGTTTCAAAAAAAGCCGGCTCCATGGTCAGAATATGCCGGTAAAGTTTTGAACGTATATCCGCCACTATACGTTCCCCCAGCCACATGACCAAATAAAACCGGGTTGCTGAAAAGACGGCCATGACCGCAACAATAGCAATGAGCAGGATGAAATATTGATTAATCAGTTCATGCTGTTGTAATAAATAACCCTGGTCAATAATCAATTTTATAGCAACAGGCAGTGACAGTGTTGCGATGGCGGCAATGATCAAGACGATAAACGCCAGTATCAGTCTGGTTTTATAGGGTTTGAAAAAAACAGCCAGTTGGATTAATGCGCTAAATCTGCGATAACGGGGACGTGTTTTATGCATGATTGTTGAATTATCCTAAATATCTCAGTCAAATATAACATTCAATGAGTTCATTAGCTTAGGGATAAGCATCTCATGCCGTTGACCTGCTTGTCGGCCATCAAATCTGAATTGTAAAAACATCATTGCTTAAGATGATTAAAAAATCAGCTATCGAAATTTCTCAACTTTGTAAATATTACCTGGAATCTGGACGGCAGCACGTTATTTTTAAAGATTTAAGCTTGTCTGTCACGGCCGGTGAATTCATCGTTTTGCTGGGCCGCAGTGGTTCTGGAAAATCCACCTTACTCAATTTGATCAGTGGTTTAGACCCGCCCTCAAAGGGGCATATCGAAGTCAACGATATTCACCTGTGTGAGTTAACCGAGCAGCAACGTACCATATTTCGGCGCCATCATATTGGTTTTGTATTTCAGGCTTACAATTTAATCCCGACACTGACCGTGGCGGAAAATGTGTTGTTAGCGTTGGAGTTAATTCACGCGATTAGCGACTATGACCGGGATCAAGTGGTCAGCTTACTGACGCAACTGGACCTGGCTGACTGTCTTGATGCGTATCCCGATCGTTTATCCGGAGGTGAACAACAGCGGGTTGCGATTGCCAGGGCACTGATACATAACCCGGATATTATTCTGGCCGATGAACCGACCGGCAATCTGGATATTGACACGGGGAAACAGGTCTTGGCATTGTTAGAAAATCTGGTGCGTAAGGCTGGCAAAACTCTGATTATGGCGACCCATAGTGAGGAAGTGACCGGTAAGGCGGATCGAGTGTTCGTCATCAAAAATAAAGCATTAACGTGGGTCACTGACAAGCGATGAGAAGGCTGCTTAAAAAAGCCAGTCGGCATTTTTTATATTTGCACCCCTGGCAACTGGTGATAGCAATTCTTGGGATTACCCTGGGGGTCGCGGTCGTTATTTCTATAGACCTGGCGCTGGAAAGTGCATTGCATACTTTTAAGCAGACGACACAGGCCTTATCAGGAAAAGCGTCTTATCGAATCATTGCCAGTGATGGGGGGCTGGATGAAAAATTATATACTCACTTAAGGGTGGGTCAAGGTGTACAAAACCTGTCGCCAGTGGTTAACGGTTATGTGCATTCCACAGCAATAACAGCAAAGACGTTCAAGCTGGTTGGTATAGACCCTTTAATTGAAAATACCTTTCAATCTGCCTGGCGGCAAGATAATAAGACCGGCAATAATTTGCGGTTAATCACTGAGCCAAACACGGTGTTGATCAGTCGGCAAACAGCGCAGAGCATGCAATTGCAAATCGGTGACTCTTTTCCTGTGACGACAGATACCGGCCGGCATATCTTGAAAATCATCAACTGGTTACCGGAAAACAATGCCCGGGAATTGTTTGCGCATTTGCTAATTACCGATATTTCCACTGCCCAGGAGTTATTCGGTGTGCTTGGCAAGCTCAGTACTATCGATGTCGTGCTTGCGCATGACCCGGCAGCAACAATACAGCGGATACGTCAAGCATTACCCGCTAATGTGTTATTGATGCCACTCAACGAGCAGGCTGAATCGCTGCGGCAAATGACACAGGCATTTTCTCTCAATTTAACGGCACTGGGTATGTTGTCTTTATTGATGGGTATGTTTTTAATTTATAACACTGTGAGTTTCTTAGTCATCCAACGTAGGCTTTTATTTGGTAGCCTGCGTTCGATCGGTGTGACCCGGCAACAAATATGTCGCTTAATTATTGAGGAAGCCTTATTGCTGGCAATGATCGGTACGGTTTTGGGCATTTTATTAGGCATTATTCTCGGCCATAGCTTATTACCATTGATTTCAGGAACCATCAATGCCCTTTATTTCCCTGTTGATCACAGCGTATTAAAACTGAGTCCCCTGCAAATTGGCAAGGGCTGTTTACTGGGCATAGCAACGACTTTACTGGCAGTATTAGTGCCCGCCTGGGAAGCTTACAGACTCCCACCTCATCGTCTATTGCTGCGCTCAGAACTGGAATCCGGTGTGCGGCGATTCATTCAATCAGCTGCCTGGTTGGCAGTACTCTTTATTTTCCTGGGCTTAAGTCTGGTGCTATTGACAGGCAATAACATCAGTATGGGATTAGCCGGTATCTTCCTGATGCTGTTTGGGTTTGCTTTATTGACGCCGCAGGTTAGCTTTGTGTTGATGACGATGCTTGAGCGACTGCTAGCTCGTTCACCCAGTGTGTTAGTCCGCTTGCCGGTACGTATGGTGAAGGCAGAAATCAGTAGAACCGGGTGTGCCATAGCAACATTAATGATTGTGGTGGCTGCAACTATAGGGATGGATTTAATGATTGGCAGTTTTCGTCAGACGGTTTCCGAGTGGGTAAAAATCAGTTTGCCAGCCGATCTGTATGTGAGTTTATCCGGTAACATGCAGGCCAGCCATAAATCGGCAGCAGACCATTTACTGAAACAACGGCTGGCAAAACTCAATGAGGTGGAAATGCTGAGCAGTGTTCTGCGCACCCAGTTATTTCGTGGGCATACGCGTAACAAAGTTTCCGTGTTTGAAATTAATGAAAAGTCCCGGCAGGGCTTTATTTTTAAGCAGCAGAGCCATGAAATATGGACGGCATTTAACCATCAAAACAGTATTTTTGTCACTGAACCCTATGCTTATCATCATGGGCTGGAGCTGGGGGACAATATTTTGTTGCGAACTGCTCAAGGCGAACAAGCCTTTGCCATAATAGCGATCTATGCTGATTACAGCGGTGATCAAGGTCATCTTGCCATGAGTCGCAATAACTACCTACGCTATTGGCCGGATTTAGGTTTTAGCGGTATCGGGATTTATGCTAAGGAGGGGAGCAATATGATACAGCTGGAAGCACGCGTCAAACAATTACTGCAGCCTTATCAGACAGTGAAATCTGAACAGGCTATTTATCAACTATCCATGCAATTGTTTGAACAAACCTTCAGAATTACCGAAACCTTACGTTGGCTTGCCGGCATGATTGCTTTTCTGGGGGTATTCAGTGCGCTGATGGCGATACAGTTTGAGCGTACTCGTCAACTCGGCATTCTTCGCGCTATAGGGATGACCTCTGGACAATTATCCTGGCTCATCAGCATCGAAACCGGGTTAATGGGGCTGATTGCTGGTTTGTTTGCTGTGCCCGTCGGTTTTATCATGGCGTATCTGTTTATTTTTGTGGTTTATCTACGCTCTTTCGGCTGGACTCTGGCTTTTTATTTTAATGCAGGCGTGGTTTTTCAGGGCTTTATGTTGGCCTTGGTAGCGGCTGTGCTTGCTGCTGTATTGCCGGCTTTAAAAATGGCGCATACCAAGCCTGCAGATGCATTGCGGAATGAATGAATATGCGACGGCTGGTGTTTTGGGGGTTAATGATGGCAGCCAGTCTGGCGCTAAGTTGGTATTGGTGGGAGTCACAAGACACACACAGAGCAGAATTGGATACGACTGCTGACAGTTTGTTATCCGCAGAAAATGAACTTTTTGCAAAAGTTTTAAAACCGCGAGCATTCATCTTCCCGCAAGATCATGGCCCCCATCCCACATACCGTATTGAGTGGTGGTATTTTACCGGTAATTTACAAACGGATATGAGACGCAAGTTTGGGTATGAATTGACCTTTTTCCGCTTTGCATTGACCCCGGAACAAAACATGACACCCTCAAAATGGCGAGCTAATCAAATGTATATGGCGCATTTTGCCCTGACCGATGTCGACAATAAGCAATTTTATACCGATGAACGCTTCAGTCGTGCCGGTAATGGTCTGGCGGGAGCGACAACGGAAAAATATCATGTCTGGTTGTATGACTGGAAGGCTGAAGCTATCAACGATAGCCATTCAAGGATTGCTTTATACGCAAAAAGTGATGCGTTTAGCATTGCTTTACAACTCGATTCAGAAAAAGAAATTGCGTTACAAGGGGTTGACGGTTTTAGTCGTAAAAGCCAAAAAGCCGGCAATGCGTCTTATTATTATTCTTATACCCGGATGGCCACGACAGGACACATTCAAATTAAACAGCAAACGTTTCCTATAACCGGTTCGAGTTGGATGGACAGAGAATGGACCAGCGCTGCTTTATCCGCACAACAAATCGGCTGGGATTGGTTTGCATTGCAATTATCCGATCACAGTGAATTAATGTTTTACCGTTTTAGACGTAAGGATGGAAAGCAGGATAATAATAACGCAGGAGCCTTGTTTTATGCGGATAATGCCAAAACCAGGCTGGCTTTTTCAGACGTGGACATTCAAGTTCTGGATTATTGGAAAAGCCCACATTCCAATATTAGATATCCTTCTCAATGGCATTTGTCGATTCCTGATCAAGGACTTGAGTTGGATATTTCTCCCCTAATCAATGATCAGGAACTCAACGTCAGATACCGCTATTGGGAAGGTGCTGTGCATATTACCGGCAAAAAAAACGGGCAGGCCATTTCCGGGCAGGGATATGTTGAACTCACGGGCTATCAATAAGGTGGGCTAGCCACGGTGTTCCAACTGATCTTTCCAGGGTTACGGCCTGCTTTTTGTGGTTTATCGATGGCATCAACCTGGGTTAGGCCGATTAATGGACTTAACGCAGCCTACCATCGATGAGTACAGAGCAATGATATTTAAAAAACAATCATTCCATGGCAATTGTTCCTTCAATACAATGACTGATGCCTATAGCAGGTGCTTCCAATGTCATTTTTACCTCTAATGTTTCAGTACCATTTAATTGGCCTGATTCGATAGCCTTCATCACAATATGTTCAATTTCACGCTGAGAGGTAACCCCCACTTGTTTTAGAAACTTTCTGATTTCCATATTAAACTTATCTTCATTCATTTTTGGCCTCCAAAAAACTTTTTAATTGAAATTAACGCGACATCAGGCGTCATTGCCCATATTTCCAGCCGACTCCTTTGTTAACATAAGTTAGCCGGGCTTATTCGTTGGCTTAACAACCCTCTCGGCAACGGCGGCTGTGCTGCTCAACTTTACTCTACTTTCTGTCTTCTGCCTATAGGGACCTCGCACGGTTTTGCAACCATGTTTCTGTTAGCAATAGAAGAGCAGTATATAGATAGAAATTTAGCAAGTGTGAGCGCCTACAAAACAGCAGCATTCAGTCGCAGAGAAATAGGTGATCACTTTGAATTACAGCCGAGTTAGTCGGTGTTATGGTAAGAAAAACTAGAGATTCGCAATTCGGAACCTGAGTTGGATATTTCGTATTGATAATCAGTCAATTAAGATAAATCAATGGCGCGCCCGAGACGATTCGAACGTCCGACCTACGCCTTCGGAGGGCGTCACTCTATCCAGCTGAGCTACGGGCGCGTGATGATTTTGAAGTTAGATTATACTTTATTTTTAGCCGTTCTGTTTTACAGATTTACTCGGTGATCACAAAAACCTGATGACGCATGTTGCCGGCGCGATGCCTTCAATGACGCTGAGTCCAGAGGCATTGTGAAGGTATATTTTAACTGATTAGGCTCATCAATGCGTCTGAATGTTTGTTGCCAAGTGTTGTGGCTTATTTAATAAACTTCATGTGGCGGTGCTGAGCTATGCTGGCGCAGAGTCCATTTTGGTTTCTTATGGCACAAGTCATTGAAACTATTCATGACTATTTTGGGCTGGGGGTAAAGCGACGCAATGCCTGGTCTAGCAGGATGAGTTGCTGCGATTGTTTTTTTAAATTGTGTTGTGCGGTTTGTTGCCAGTGTCTATCCTGCAATGCTTGACTGGTTATAAAGCGACTGGGATGACTGATAGTCCAGGGGCCTGGTTTTTCATTTAAGGCGGTGAGGAGACTCTCATCGGTGATAACAAACCCGCTTCGGATTCCCGCCAGGCCAAAAAACTTGCCAATATCAGGTTGTCTGCATCCAGCGCGTCAAAGACAGCATTCGCATGTTGTC
>JAPYOW010000026.1:0-3408 GCA_029937975.1 Methylococcaceae bacterium
ATTCACCCTTCTAGCCTGAAAAAAACACGATCAGTTTAAATTTTATCAATTTTAATAATGAGTTAGGCGACTATTTACTTTCAAACAAAAATGACTTACTATCCGAACGAATTCAAAACTCATCAACTTGTTGTATCTCTTTATTATCCGCTTCCTTATGAGGCATCGTTATGGAAATTAAATCTCGACTCAAGGCATTAGCTACTTTCACTGCAAAGAGTACTTGCCTTCAGGAAACTTCAGAAATTGAAGAGATCACCACGGCATCTTTTGCTACAGAAACCACAGATTCTGTGATTACGCTTGTATTCTCAGATGCAATTCGCTCTGACCCTTCAACTGCACGACAGGCTCAATCCGGAGAAATTAATTCGGACCTAGTCACTGGCTTACTATTCTAATAAAACAATGCCCCATCCTTTTTTAAGTGACATCTACGTTTACCCGGTAAAATCATTAGCGGGCATTAAAGTTTCTAAATGGTCAGTCAATAGCAAAGGCTTGTTACATGATAGAAAATGGATGCTCATAGATAGTAACAATCAATTTCTTAGTCAACGAAAAATACCTAAAATGGTATTAATTAAAACCCAACTGACTGATTCTGAACTCATTCTGAGCACCTCTGCAGATAGCAGTATTTCATTACCCATTGATCCAATCGCTGGGAAAGCATATAACACCAGTATCTGGAATGATGTTTGCGTGGCAAAGTCCACTTCGGATATAGCCAATCAATGGCTGAGTGATTTCCTGGGAGTTCAGTGCCAAATAGTTTATCAACCCGATGATGTAGTTCGTGCCGTTGATCCAAAGTATGCAAAAACCACTGACCAGGTAAATTTTTCAGATGGCTTCCCATTCCTGATAGCTTCTGAAGGATCCATGCGTGCTTTAAACAAAGCAATGAGTCTGGACCTTAGCATTGAAAGATTTCGTCCCAATCTTGTCATTTCTCAATGCCAACCTTATGCCGAGGATAGCTGGCGAGAAATATCTATCAATAACATTGACTTTAGACTACCGAAACCCTGTTCCCGGTGTGCTATACCCACCATTGACCTGAGTACCGCTACAATTAGTAACGAACCACTGCGCACACTGAATCGACTACGAAAATGGAATAAACAGGTTTATTTTGGTCAAAATGCATTACATGATCATTCAGGTGAACTATTTATCGGCAATAAAGTGCAGATTGTGCGGACAGGTCCACAACAGCCACCCTTATGAAAACTATATCGGGGATTTTTAAGCAGGCCTGAAGCCACCGGTCAACCAGAAAAAGACGTTAGGGTTTTTTTACACACCCAATCACAATAGCGTTTAGTATCAAAACTTTGGACCGACACTTTTTTGCCCGTCTGGCTTTGTTGTTCAATCATTTTATCTCCTCCTGTACTGGCTGTAATCTAAAGCCAAGCGATCATAGGTCGTGCACTTGACCTGCCTGACAATAGTGCACAGCACTTTTAATTACAGGTCTTAATGCGGCTCGCTTTGCGGAAGCCCGTAATTACAGTTAAAATAGGGGTTTTCGTTAGTCTTACCCAAACAAATTAATGAGCGCAGCAGAAACCCCAGCATCATCAAACTTTATCAGACATATCATTACCAAGGACATTAGTGATAATAAACATAATGGCAATGTCATCACTCGTTTCCCACCTGAACCTAATGGCTATCTTCATATTGGACATGCTAAATCGATCTGTCTGAATTTTGGTATGGCTGCTGAATTCAAAGGATCATGCAATCTCCGTTTTGATGATACCAACCCGGAAAAAGAAAGCATTGAATTTATGCAGGCCATTGAACAGGATGTACAGTGGTTAGGCTTTAATTGGTCTAATAAGCATCATGCTTCAGATTATTTTGAACAGTTGTATGATTATGCCGTTGAATTAATAAAACAGGGTAATGCCTACGTTGATAGTTTATCAGCCGAGCAGATACGTCAATACCGGGGCACCTTGACAGAGCCTGGAAAAGAAAGCCCTGACAGAAGCCGTACAATTGAAGAAAATCTCGCTTTATTTTCTGCTATGCGTCAGGGTGAGTTTGACGATGGACAGTATGTGCTGCGTGCAAAAATAGATATGGCTTCACCCAATATCAATATGCGTGATCCCGCACTTTACCGTATCAGGCGAGTACATCATCAGCGTACTGCTGACCAATGGTGTATTTATCCCATGTATGACTTCACCCATTGTATTTCTGATGCGATTGAAGGTATCACCCACTCTCTATGTACCCTTGAATTTGAGGCTCATAGACCGCTTTATGAGTGGGTACTGGACAAATTGCAAACCCCTGCACAGCCACAACAAATTGAATTTTCTCGATTACAACTGGAATATACCGTAGTCAGTAAACGCAAATTAGCACAATTGGTTAATGAAAATCATGTTAATGGCTGGGACGATCCTCGAATGCCTACCATTGCTGGACTACGCCGTGCCGGCTATACGTCCGCATCTATTCGTGATTTTTGTGAACGCATTGGTATTACCAAAAAAGATTCATGGATAGAAATGGGCGTACTGGAAAACTGTATTCGAGAAGATTTAAATGAAAATGCACCCAGAGCAATGGCCGTTCTGCATCCCCTGCGAATAGTCATTGAAAATTACCCTGATGCTCAAGAAGAAATACTGGAAGTCAGTAATCATCCACAAAAACCAGAACTGGGCACTCGAAAAATACCCTTTTCCAAAGTTATTCTAATTGAGCAAGATGATTTTGCACAAACGCCTCCACCAAAATTTAAACGGCTTATCGAGGGTGGAGAAGTCCGCTTGCGGAGTTCTTATGTAATTAAATGTAATGAAATCATTAAAAATGATGCCGGCAACATAATAGAACTGCGCTGCACTTATGACCCTGATACTTTAGGAAAAAAACCAGAAGGCCGAAAAGTAAAAGGCGTTATTCACTGGGTATCGGAACAGCATGCTCTTGATGCTGAAATTCGTTTATATGATCGACTGTTTAATGTTGCAAACCCAGAATCAGAAAATAACTTTTTGGATGTGGTTAACCCAGATTCACTGCAAACACTTAATCACTGTAAAGTGGAAGCAAGTCTAGCCAATAGTGAGGCAGGAAATCTTTTTCAATTTGAACGCATAGGTTATTTTTGTGTGGATAGCAAGGATAGTAGCGCTGAAAAACTGGTTTTTAACAGAACTGTGACCTTGCGTGATACCTGGAGTTGAATGTCTTTTTATAACTGACTCTACAGATACAGCGTTGCCGGGTACAGCTATATAGCTGCAGTGCAACGCTGGAATTTGTCAAACTGGCGCACCATGCTTGGCAAATCAATAGACCATGAGTCCCCCTGTATCACTCATTCCGACCCAAGAACCACTAGAGTAACCGGAATGCAGGGTGGCCTGATGG
>JAPYOW010000026.1:3508-27814 GCA_029937975.1 Methylococcaceae bacterium
ACTCATTCCGACCCAAGAACCACTAGAGTAACCGGAATGCAGGGTGGCCTGATGGCTTTACGAAAGTCATGATGAACACTAACCACTGCAAAACCTCTACCGGCTTCACCCGCTCTGGCAGCTTCAACCGAAGCATTCAGTGCCAGCAAGTTAGTCTGAAAGGCAATTTCATCAAGTAGGCAGCTACATTCGGAATTCGCGAAACAGGTTCCCAACTGCGTATTTGCTGAACGCGTAAGATATCAACCGCATATTCTTCATCGCCTCAAACAAAACTTAAAAACTGAACTTGATTTTCCAGTTGTTTTGCAACTATTTGCCCTGTTTTAATTTGTTCAGCGACTTCGACCATACTGGTTTCTTTTGTTTAAAGTAACCTAGACTGGCAAGCACACATAAAGCGTTAATGCTTGAATCGCCACGGTATTAAGCTCTACTTCCAATTTTTTCTTATACGATGCAACTCGTTCTTCAGCAACTGCCTGATCATCCTGAATCGCTGTTAACACTTCCCTTAAACAGTCTATTGAACCTAGCAGAACTTTGACTACTACAGGGGCTCTTGTCTTTGCTGGTCACGCATTTCATCAAGCAATATTCCCAGGTCATGGGTAAAGTCTGAAATCGCTATAAAACCCAATGAGCCACTCTATACATGGTATTAATTTCCTCGGCAGCGACATCCCTCATATCAAGGTTCAATAGACCCGTCTGCATATTATATTAATCTTCAACGTTTCTTCAAAAAACAGCTGATGGAATTGTGCTACATCAATTTATTTTGACTGTTCTGCTGATCAAAGGCGGACATGAAATATCAACGATCACTCTAACACTTTACCTATGGTTTTTAATCATTGCTCCGGATTGAATGGTTTAACGATCCAGCTCGTAGCGCCTGTTTTTTATCCGCTCCTGATTCTGTCGTTAACATCAGCAGGGGAATAAATTTATAATCGGGCAATGCACGTAAATCTGTTATCAAAGTAATGCCATCTTTATTAGGCATATTGACATCAGTGACTACACAATCAAATTTTTGTGATTTTGCCTTGTTAAGGCATCCATACCATCAATAGCTTCAACCACTGTGTAACCTGCTCCTTTTAAGGTAAAGGTAACCATTTGTCGCATTGAAGTAGAATCATCAACTGCAAGTATACTTGCCACTATTTTCTCCTTAATAAAAATAATAGAACACTCAGTTGTAAACTTGAGTATAGTCTATTAAAAAATCTCTTTATGCGTTGCTGAAGAAAGTTGTTCATTGCCCTTATCTCTGGACAGTTCGTCTTTGTTGTATAATTATTGCTATAAACTTTCTTTCGCCTTTACCGAACTTTGTTACCCTGATGTCTCAATCCCGTTATATTTCTGTTTTTATCATTCTGTTGTCTATCTCCAATTTTTCTTTTGCTGTATTTCAACCCCCTGTCACAGAGGATACCTATCTAGGTAAAGTTGAAGACTTTTGTCCTAAAAAATTAATTACTTCATGGCGACAAGAACAAACCATAGAGGGCGTTGATATTGCTGCTTCACCAGTATGTGACCCAGACAATCCCTACAATATAGCAGCCTTTGTTAAAGGTACCAATAATGTGTCCATGGGCACTTTAATGAACACGCATCTCGCTCCTGACACTTTAATCAAAGGTAAAGATATTGATGGCGATGGTGACCCGGATGAAATTTACATTCGTCTTGAAGTATTAGAACTCAATGGGTTTTCACCGGATCTTGCTGACCCTGTGACAACTTATGATATTGCTCCCGGTATCCAACCCGGTTTTTGGGCGTTCGTACCAAAAAACAGAGGAATGTCTAATAAAAGTGCAGAAACACTGGTCGCTAATCCGTTAATCCGCCTACCATCACCCGCTATACGCGTGGAACAAGGCGACAAGGTATTTATTACTTTGGAAAATTCACATTACTTTCCCCATTCTATCCACTTACACGGTGTAGACCACCCTTTTCAGACTAAAAAAGGGGAAGGAAATGATGGCGTACCTACAACCAGTAATAAACTGATTTTACCTGGCAAGAAATTCACCTATGAAATCACGCCCAGACAACCCGGTACTATGGTTTACCACTGTCATGTGCAAGCACATACACATATCATGATGGGGCTTATCGGTATGTTTATTGTTGAAGAAAACCGGCCTAATAACTGGGTGCAAACATTTAATGTAGGGAATGGTTTTGTCAGACATTCATCGGTGGCTGTTTCTGAAAAATATGACCGTGAATATGACCTGCAATATCAAGATATTGATAGAGAATTACACAACATCATTCAAACGGCCAATGACTCCAGGTTATTAGCAAAAGCTTTTAATCGTGATTACAACATTACCGAAAGAATCCCTGATTATTTTATTTTGAACGGACGATCCTTCCCTTTTACTTTAAGGGAATCTTTAGTTGTTATTAAACCTGAAGAAAAAATCAAACTCCGCGTGTTTAATGCTGGCGACCAGTTACTTTCGCTACATACACATGGCTTTAAACCCACATCAACCCACTTAGATGGTGTTGAACTGAAAAGCAATGCTCAAATTCAGCGTGATGTTTTTACTTTAGGCCCGGCGCAGCGTGTTGATCTGGAATTATATGCTCATGACGATGGTCTGAATAATATGGGGCCAGGTATCTGGACTTTTCATGATCATAATGAACTGGGGGTAACCACTGATGGAATTTATCCCGGGGGGCATATTAGCAGTATTGTCTTTGAATCATTTCTCGGTGAAAATGGTATGCCAAAGACACAAGGTGTTGACATGACGCCTTTTTTCACCGCGGAATTTTATAAAAAACAATATCCTGTATGGACTTTATCGGATGATAAAAAACATTATGGTGAGGCTTTTATAGCCACCAACAAAAAAAACCAATCTTCTGATTCTGAACCCATAAACTGGACCCAGACCCTGATATTGTTAGTTCAGTTGATAGTGCTGATTACTACTGTCATTTTAGTCAAAAGAAATACTGGAAAGATCAATGAAGCATAAAAAATTAACCACAGGGACTTTAGTTGCTCTTGGTTTAAGTATTCAGAGTTTATATGCTGTTGCTATTGCTGAAACTGAAAAGCTGTCAGAACCTAAAGAACATAGCCATATGCATCATAATCATAAAGCCAATAATAAGCTATCAGAAGGCACATGCGGCAGTGGAATGCGGATGGATATGGATGGCATGGTGATGCATGAAAATATAGACAATATACCTAAAGATTGCGCTGAAATCTCTGAAGAAATCACCTTAGAAATCAAAGCCGGGGTTAAATACTCTGAACCCTATCCAGGCACTGTTTTTGGTCTGGATTCACATTCCTGGCATGTAAAACCCTGTGCTCGAGTCACAGTAAAATTTACAAATGAAGATGAAATCAGACATCAATGGATGTTGCATGGTTTACCTCGCTATTTATACCCTGGAGGCATGTTTCATATTGAGGCCAATGGCGAGACAACAAAAACCGGGACTTTTATTCTACCCAGCAGTCACTATACCTATTTAGTACATTGTGATATTGCTCAACACATGGAAAAAGGAATGAAAGCTCAACTGGTTGTTGGCAAAGGACGTAAAGACTTATCCAGTATTCCAGGACTCACAGAGCCAAAATTTGCAGATACTTTTCCTAATAAAACATCTACCGCTGTATCTACCTTTAGAAGTGAGAATATTGAATAATAAGGAAAGGTGGATGAATCTAGCGCATTCCACCTTTTTTATTTATTGATTATCGAATTCCGCTGCTGCTTTTCCAGGCTACAGGTCTGACATACACTTATTCATCTGTATTTTTCTCCTGCTTCAGGTCATCGGATTCCAGCAAAATGACTCCGTTGCCCTCATTATTAACAAACAAAATCTGCAGTATAGCGCCTGCTATGAATCCGCCGACATGCTCCCACCATGCCACATCAACAACAATACCATCGAATAGTATTGAAGAAGTAGCATTTTGAAATTGAATAATGGCCCAGAAACCTAAAAAGCCAATCGCAGGTAATTGGAAAAAAATAGGTAAAAATAGTAAAGGGAACCAAATCACCACTCGGGCAAAAGGATATAACACCAAATAAGCGCCTAAGATAGCAGCAATTGCGCCTGATGCACCCACTACCGGAACAACCAACTCTGGATCAAAATACCATTGCACATAAGATGCTATCAATCCACATATCAAATAAAACATGAGGAATTTTACATGGCCCATGCGACCTTCAATACTCTTGGAAAAAATGAACATAAACCACATATTAGAGAGCAAATGTAACCAGCCGCCATGTAAAAACATGCTGGTAAAAAATGATATATGGTAATCCGGTGGCAAGCCAAATGATAATGACCATTGTGGGTTTGAATAGCGTATAGGCACCATGCCATAATAATAGGTTAATTGCCGTTGAATTTCATGAGGCATCATTTTCATTACTAAAAAAACAATGATGCAAATAGCCATAATACTCCAACTAACATAGGGCTTTCTTTTACAGGGGATGTTGTCTCTAATAGGGATCATATTCTAGTGTTTTATAAAATTTCCTTGTTCCCATAACTGTAGATGGAAACAAGCTTTGTGTTCTTTAAATTAAGTTCACTTGAGTTGACAGGGTCAAGTCAAAATCGTTCATCCCAGGCTTTATCCAATCGCTTAGGCGAAATAGGATAAGCTGTTTTAAGCTGTTGAGCGAACAGTGAAACTCTCAATTCCTCTAAATCCCAACGAAATTTATCCTGCTCTGGAATAATCATTTGTTTTTTTGATTTTTTTTCAACCTCAGCCCAAAACCGTTTCCAGTAACGGTTTAAGATTTGCATATTCTGTTGATCGTCCTTTTGCTTATCTAAACGATATTCGATTGCTTTTAAATAGCGGGGAATCGCTTTGAGTTGTATATACGGTGTATGTCGAATAAAACCGGCATATACCAGACAATTCATTTGTTCTGTAATATCATCAGATAATGCCTTAACAATACCCGGCTGACTCAGGCTGTTTTTAATATCGGCCACTCTCGACATAATATCAACCACGATTTTTCCAATATCACTGGCAAAACCTACCATATGCTGTTTGTTATGATCCAGACTATCCATAAATTGTATTTGAGATCGAATTTCACCTTCTTGTAAAAAAACAACAGCGATAATATTAAACAAAATATCTTCTCTAAAGTTTTCTCCGGCTCTGTCTTTTATAAAAGCATGCGAAGACAAGCGATTATAATGTATTTCTGCAGTATGTGATTTAGGTAAATTCCTGATCACATATTTACACTCTTTTTTAGTAACACACTGGAATAACCGAACCAACCCCATATAGTGCGCCTGTTGTGCTTTCATGCGAGTATCGAATATACGCACCCCGACCGCATCGCCTTCATCAATCATGGCGGGATATCCGACAAAAGACTGGCCTTTTTGAGAAAATTCATAGGATTCTGGCAGATCATCAAAAACCCATTGAATACACCCCGTGTAATTTAACTCATCCGCGGCTATTTCATTAAAACTATCCCCCGCCTTTTCAGTATATTTTTCTTGTAAAACGCTTAACTGACGCCCATAACTTAACGCATGGCCTTTGTCATCAACCACCCTGTAATTCATTCTCAAGTGACCAGACAAGCTTTCCGTATTCCATTGCGTTAAAGGTATAGCCTCACCGGTTAATTGACGTAAACGCATACTCAACCAGTCATACAAAGAACCTTTCATGTCAGGTTCTATTTCTAAACAAGCTTTAGCCGTATTAGGCACCGGCACAAAGTGTTTGCGCAGTGGCTTAGGTAATGCCTTAATCAAGGCAATGACTTTTTCCTCCAGTAAACCGGGCACTAACCATTCAAAAGGCTGGGTAAAAATTTGATTGAGCTGATGTACTGGAATAATAGCGGTGACACCATCTTCATCATGTCCGGGTTCAAAGCGGTATTGTAATGCTATGGATAAATTACCTACCTGTTTATGATCAGGGTAATCCCAATCACTGACATATTCATCTTCTTCGCGGGTTAAATCATCTTTCGTTAAAAACAAGATTTTAGGTGTGTCTCTTTCTACTTGTTTACGCCATTTATCCAGGGTAATGCCATTAACCACTTCTTCTGGCAATTTATGATGATAAAATTGATAAAGCCACTCTTCATCTTCAATCAAGTCAACACGTCGCCCCTTATGCTGGATATAGCCCACCTCCTCTAATAACTCTTTATTGGCTTTAAAAAAAGGCGCATTGCTATGATAATCCTGAGCAACCAGTCCACAACGAATAAATATTTCTCGCGCAGCTTTGGGATCAACCCTTTCATAAGGGATTTTTCTTTTGGGTTGTAAGGTCAAACCATATAATAAAATCCGTTCATAAATAGCACTGCGTCCGGCTTTCTTTTCCCAGTGCGGTTCATAATAACTGGACTTAACTAGATGCTGTGCACATTGTTCTATCCATTCAGGTTCTATTTTAGCTACGGTACGTGCATAAACTTTTGAGGTTTCCACCTGTTCTGCCGCCATTATCCATTTTGGCTTAGCTTTATGTTGTCCTGAGCCTGGAAAAATAAAAAACTTGAGATTGCGGGCGCCTAAATATTGGTATTGCTCATGACGAAAACCTATGTTTGATAATAAGCCGGGTAATAATGCACAATGAATCGCTTCATAACCGGCATCACTGGTATTAAATTTAAATTTTAATTCGCCTTTTATCACTTGCATAATTTGCGCGTGAATATCAAACCATTCTCGCATCCGAATATACGATAAAAACTGGGCTTTACAATATTTTCTTAATCGATTATTCGACAACTGTTTTTTCTGTGTTTCAAATACATTCCAGATATTTAATATCGTCATAAAATCAGAATCGTCTATTTTAAATTCCGCATGTTTACTATCCGCCTGATGCATTTTATCCGCTGGTTTTTCACGGGGGTCTTGAATGCTTAAAGCCGATACAATAATAGCCACTTCAGCCAAACAATTTAACTTGTTAGCTGCAAGTAGCATTCTGGCTAATTTAGGGTCCGTAGGGATCTTTGCCAATTGTCGACCTGTCGCAGTCAACTTGCCTGCCTTATCTAAAGCATTCACTTCCTGCAATGAATTCTTACCATCACGAATCATTTTGTCTTCGGGCGGCTCAAGGAAAGGAAAATCCTCAATATCACCTAATTTTAAAGATGTCATCTGTAAAATAACGGAGGATAAATTGGTCCGTAGAATTTCCGGTTCCGTAAACTCAGGTCTTGCCAAATAATCCTGTTCCGAATACAGCCGTATGCAGATGCCTTCTGCCACACGACCACAACGCCCTGCTCTCTGGTTAGCACTGGCTTGTGAAATTTTTTCTATCGGTAAACGCTGGATTTTACTGCGATGACTGTAACGGCTGATACGCGCATGACCCGTATCAATCACACTTCTGATTCCAGGGACTGTTAAAGAGGTTTCCGCCACATTAGTCGCCAGTACAATACGCAGTTTTCCTTTAGGTTTAAACACACGTTCCTGTTCGCTAACACTCAGCTTTGAATATAAAGGCAGGATTTCGCAGTTTTTGGGATTGTGTTTTCGTAATGATTCTGAGGTTTCCCGGATCTCTCTCTCACCATTTAAAAAGATAAGAATATCGCCGGGAATATCACGATGCAGTTCATCCACCGCATCGACAATAGCCTGTTGTAAATCCGCTGAAGTTTCATCATCTTCTTCGATCAACTCGATAGGTCGATATCGCATTTCCACTGGATAAGTACGCCCGGAAACATTAATAATCGGTGCATTATTAAAATGTTTGGAAAAGCGTTCAGGGTCAATGGTTGCAGAAGTAATAATTAATTTTAAATCAGGCCGTCTAGGTAACAGCCAACGCATGTAACCTAGTAAAAAATCAATATTTAAACTGCGCTCATGTGCTTCATCAATAATAAGGGTGTCATATTGATTGAGATAAGGATCATTTTGTGATTCAGCTAACAAGATACCATCAGTCATCAGTTTGACCAAAGATTGCTCATGCGTTTTATCCTGAAACCGGACTTTATAGCCCACTGCTTGCCCGGTCTTTTGACCTAATTCTTCTGCTATTCTATCTGCAACAGTACGTGCTGCAATTCTTCTGGGCTGAGTATGACCAATAAACCCGGCAATGCCACGTCCTATCTCTAAACATATTTTAGGAATTTGCGTGGTTTTACCGGAACCGGTTTCCCCACAAAGGATTAACACCTGATTCTGTCGAATTAAATCAGCAATCTCATCTTTTTTGTCAGTAACCGGTAAATCAGGATAGTTGATAACAGGGATGCTATTTTTACGCTGCTGCCGTTTACTAATAGAAGTTTCTATTTTCTGGGATAACGCAACGAGTTTTATTTCAACGTTATTACCCTTTTTAGATTCATTTCTTAAACGATCTAATTGTCGTTTATAGTGCGGTTTGTCAGCATTTAAACAAGCATTTAACTGTTTTGACAGTTGTTTAACAAGGGAAAGACTAGGCATTAACAGAAACTCAATAAAAATTGATATATTATACCTTTTGCTTAATCAAGCAGAGTTGAAAATTACGCTATGTACAAATAAAAATACTGCATAAACCGGTTTAGTTTATTGATTGTCGCAAACCATTATTCAATGCTCATGGGTTTTATCATGAATTACTGGAGACACAGCAATGACCTTACAGCACTTTCTTGCATCCCGACAACAACCGTGGCCAGTATGTAGCTTGCCTAATCGGCATTATGGATAAAATAAACTCCGCCTCAATGTACCGTGTTTTCAGGCGTGTCATATTAATAAACTCACCCTATTTACTAGGACATACATCCCCTGCTCGTCCTTTAACGCAAAGTAGCATCAAAATGATGATTGCCGATCCATGGTCATGAGTCTATAAAGTTAAGATACTAATTCCCCCATAACCCAGAAAAAACCATCATCTATTGCTATAATAATGGGCTTAACATTAATTTGCCTACTTACGGTGTGAGTGAAGTCCCTGCAATTTCTCCCGAAAAACAGGCTGATATTAATGCCATGAAAGCAATAAATTTTCTCAGATCAGATGTTTTTCTGATCATTACCGTCTTAACCTTCAGAAATAAAGCATGTTTTTATCAAGGATATTACTAACAATGCATCATTCAGGCTTTGCAGTTTTTGTGTTCACAATGATGACGTTGACTGGCAGCCAAAATGCATTCGCTGACATTAACAAAACGATGGAACACGCTTTAAAACTGGGTCAGGATGATGCTAAATACGGCCAAATTAAATTTGACCTTCGTTATCGTTATGAAAATGCGAATACGGCAGGCAGCGCTAAGCAAACGGCTAATGCAGATACCATTCGTTTACGAATGGGTTACCTAACACCTACGTTTGCTAATTTTCAGGCATATGCCGAATTTATAGGTAACCAGGATGTTTTTAACAATAACTATAACAGCACCCGAAATGGAAAAACCCAATATGATGTGATTGCGGATCCGCAACAAAATGAATTAAATCAATTGTGGTTTACTTATACAGGGTTTTCAGACACGAATATCAAAGTGGGACGACAAAACATCATCCTCGACAACGCCAGATTTATAGGAAATATTGGCTGGCGGCAAATGGATCAGACCTTTGATGCCATTACTGTCAGTAATAAGTCACTCCCACATACGACAGTGAAAGCCGGTTATATCCTTAATACTCGAGATATCTTTTCAAAAGAAAATGATATGGACACACAGTTTGTCAATATTGGCTATACCTTTAAGGGTTTTGGTCAATTAACGGCTTATACCTATCTCGTTGATTATCAGGAATCCAGCATAAAAAATGCCAATTCCAACCAGACTTATGGCTTGCGTTTTAATGGCGCTTTTCAATTAAATAATGATTTTAAGATGCTTTATACGGCTGAATATGCCTGGCAAAAAGATTTAGCGGACAACCCTAACAGCTACGAGGTTGATTATATTCATTTAATGGGCGGTATTTCAGCCTATGGCTTTACTCTTAAAACCAGTATGGAACAACTAGGGGGGCAAGATGCCAAAGGTTTTGATTTCCCACTGGGAACCAACCATGCCTACCAAGGGTGGGCAGATGTGTTTTTAACCACACCGGCTGAAGGTATCCGTGACTACTATGTCGCTTTAAGAACCAAAGCTTTAGGGATCAACGTTATGGGCGTCTATCACAATTTTGATGATGATACCGGTAACACTGATTATGGTCAGGAATTTGATTTTGTTATATCTAGGAAATTTGGTCAGCATTATTCTTTATTAGCTAAATATGCTTACTACAATGCTGAAAATTTTGGCGTTGATACCCAAAGAATATGGCTTCAAGGAGGAATACATTTTTGATATATTGCTGTTTTCTGCACCAATGCGAGTGGCTATTGCTTAACCTCTAACAATAGACTGCGCTGATTATGATTTGAATCAATTAAAATCATTTTATCGGCACGACTTAATTGCTTAATTTCATACTCCCGTTTACTGGCAGAAGATCTATCATGTTCTATTTCTATATACACCAGTTTCTTGGGTTTTCGAGCTCTAAAATATTTAGCGCCCTGCTGTAAAGCATGTTGTTGATAGCGTTTTCCTACGTCCGTAGTTATCCCCGTGTAGAGAGACTCATCGCTACATTGAATAATATAGACGGACCAGTTTTTCAACGCGTCAACAAGCGTCATGCTTGCACATCTGAAATTTTATCTTGCGCATAAGTTTCCATGAAAAACCGGGAATGAAATAATCCGCCGGCAAAAAAATTGCAGACTTCGTCCTGTTAAAAAACGCCTCTGTACATTTCATCAAAAAGACAAGGCTAACTCACTCTTTTTTCTGTCCGAATTTCAAGTTGTAAACTGCCGCACAAGAAAAAGCCACCACAATATAGGCATAACGAGAAAGCCATATTAATAGGCTATTGTTACTATGCAGGGCGGCATCTTTAATAGGTGGGTTGACAAAATAAGTCCATAGTAGAGCAATCATTATATAAATTACAAAACCAACCATTGCCCATTGCACCGGGCTTCTACCCGAGTTACGTGCTGTAAAATAAAACCACACGACTATAAAAATTGAAGCTAGTGAGCCTATAATCATAATATGAGTATTTAATAGTTTGTATCAATTTAAAAAGGAATGGAAGGTTTAAGCTTCCACCGATAATTGATTTAAGATCATAATACGGCTAGTCAGGAAATTCCATCTTTTTTATGATGCTTCTTCAATAATCCATGCACGCCATACACCATGGATGAAACATGCATGGTAAACCGGCTTTATATGTTGGATGCCTTTATTACACTGGCTTCATCATTTATTAATCGCATTTATCCGGGTTACCAAAAGAATAACCTGGTACTTAATCAATCCCAAATTCGCTTAATATTTTCACATTGTTTGATTTTCAACAAATTCCGCGACTAGCTTTTCTCCCAGTACTTACGAAACTTCGCTCAGGGCTTTTAGCAAAACTTTATTTTCAACATTTTGGGCAGATGCGATATCAATGAACCATCAGTTGGCACATAAGCAACAGATGCATATTTTAAATACTAAAACCACAAAACCCCACACCAAAATCATCCAGAGCAAGCGAGCGAGCCAAAGCTTTTCTTTTCCCCATTAAATATTGTGCCCAAGAACAACTGGAAACAGCCGCTGTTTCAGTAATTTTAAAAAATTGTTCAGATTCAACATTTGAGATATACAGTAAGTAGGCAACATCCTCAAACCAGGATTCGGCAAGTCCATTTATTAGCCTGGCTATCAACGTTAATTTGGACACTGAACCAAAAAGCCTACCCCTTAAACTAAGTAGACAGGACCCATCATTGCATGAATCCGGCCTTATGGAGAAGATGTTCCCTCCTCCAGAGCAACGATTCCAGCATTATTTCAATTTGGCCCACCTTAAGCGGTTAGCATTTGTTACCACGGTGACCGATGACATAGCCATGGCTGCACCTGCTATCATGGGGCTGAGTAATATACCAAAAACAGGATAGAGTACGCCTGCAGCAATGGGGATGCCGAGAGTATTGAAAAAGAAAGCACCTAATAAATTTTGTTTAATATTTGTCACTGTCGCTTTTGATAAAGCCATAGCTTCTGGCACTTTCAGCAAAGACCCTTGTAAAATAACAACATCAGCGCTTTCAATGGCAACATCCGTTCCGCTACCAATAGCAAATCCAACATCGGCCTGAGCCAATGCAGGAGCATCATTAATACCATCCCCTACCATGCCGACAATTTCACCGGATTCCTGCAATTGTTTTGCCAGTGCCGCTTTATCTTCAGGTAGCACGCCCGCTCTGACTTCGGTGATTCCTGCTTGTTTTGCAATAGCGTGTGCAGTGACTTCATTATCCCCAGTCACCATAATAATACGCACACCCTGATTAATCAGTTGTTTCACTGCGCTAGCCGAATCTTTCTTAATAGGGTCTGAAACCGCAATGATTCCAGCCATGTTATTATCAATTGCTAATAACATGACAGTCTGACCTTGGGCCGAAAGTGCTTCTATTTGCTGTTTATACTGTGCAAATTTAATACCTTTCAAATCCATTAATGCCTGATTACCCAAGTACACTGTCTGCTTATCAATTTTAGCTATAATCCCGTGCCCGGTAATGGCTTCAAAAGCAGATGTCTTATCCCGTTTTATTTGTTGTTGCTCTGCTGCACTCAATATGGCGGTAGCCAAAGGGTGTTCGGATCCTGATTCTATACTTGCTGCAAACCGCAAAATAGAAGTTTCATCGTGATCGCCCAATGCAATAACATTCGATACCACCGGTTTACCTTCAGTCACTGTACCTGTTTTATCCAGCATCAGGCAGCTCAACTTTCCTGAACTTTGTAAAGCATCGCCATGACGAATTAAGATCCCCATTTGGGCCGCGCGCCCCACTGCAACCATCACTGAAATAGGGGTAGCCAAACCCAATGCACAGGGACAAGCAATGACTAGTACAGTCATGGAAGTAACAAAGGCATAAGCCAAAGAAGGGTCCGGCCCTAATGCCAACCAAAGCAAAAAAGTCACGACTGAAATTAGCAGCACAAGCGGGACAAAAACACGGGAAATTTTATCGGCTAATTTTGCAATCGCCGGTTTACTGCTCTGCGCCG
This sequence comes from Methylococcaceae bacterium, assembly GCA_029937975.1. Lineage (GTDB taxonomy): Bacteria > Pseudomonadota > Gammaproteobacteria > Methylococcales > Methylomonadaceae > QPIN01. The sequence continues at coordinate 16,699 of JAPYOW010000026.1, forward strand.
TACGAACACTATTAATAATTTGAGCTAATGCAGTATCTTGTCCAATGCGTGTTGCTTTAAATAAAAAACTGCCTTTTTGATTCATGCTGCCGGCAACCACTGATGAACCTTCTGTCTTTTCAACAGGCATAGGCTCCCCCGTCAACATGGCTTCATCGATGGTAGAATGCCCTGCGACCAAGATTCCATCCACTGCAATTTTTTCACCCGGTCTGACTCTTAAAGTTTCACCCAAGCCCACGTCTTCAATGGCAATATCCTGTTCTATTCCATCACGGATGACTCGTGCCGTACGTGGCTGAAGCCCAATAAGCTCTCTAATGGCAGAAGATGTTTTACCTCGGGCTTTGGTCTCTAATGCCGCTCCAAAATTAATAAACGCCAGGATAACAGCCGAGGCTTCAAAATAAGCATGAGGAGCCAAACCTGTTAAATCATTTGCATAAGCTATAACCACACATGAATACAGCCAGGCAGAACCCGTGCCTAATGCAATCAGGGTATCCATATTGGCTTGCCCTAACTTTAATGACTTAACTGCCCCAGAAAAAAAATGTCCTCCCGAGTAATATAAAACAGCTAAAGTCATGACTGCAATAAACGGCCAAAACCATTGTCCAGACAGGGCATCAATATCAGGTAACACAGAAAAATGCCCTAACACCATTAAAGGTATACCGAAAACTGCGGCCACTACTGCTTTTTTCAGCAGCGTCAAATAACGCTGTAATTCCAATACTTCCTGTGCCTCAGGATCATCTAACCCTTCCATAACAGCCGCATCAAACCCTGCATCCTGCACGGCCTTGATTAGCAAGGCGGTTTCCACATCACCATTAACCCTTGCTGAATGATCCGCAAAATTCACGCTCACATCAATCACACCTTCAACGCCACTCAGAGCACCTTCAACAGCGCCCACACAGCCAGCACAATTCATGCCTAATATTGAAAGTTTTAACAACTCATTCCTGGAATTTTCTTGCTTATCAACACTCATCACTTTCCCAAAATAGACTCAGCACCTTATGGTTCTACTAGAAAACCAGCATCTGTTATAACTTGAACAATGGTTTTCAGCGCTGTTTTTGATGGATCAAATGTCACATCCACTTTGTTATCTTTACTTGAGGCAACAACTGTTATAACACCCTCAACATCCTTCAATTTCATACTTACATTCGATTCACAACCACCACATTTCATCCCTGTTACTGCCAGTGAAATTGATTCTGCCATGCTTACTTCCTCTTGTTTGTTGATTGTAAAACCGATTAAATGTCTAGCATAAACATCACTTATAGTGAGGAATACGATATTAATCATTATTCCATGCATAATAATCGAATATAATTACAGCGTATATAAAAACCTGAAACATTAAGGCGCTTCATTACCCAGTTTATTTCCTGAATGTTGTTGAAAATAATAGCAGAAAACCAAAACACCTTTTATTTCTGAGCTGTAGTTTTTATATCGTCCGTTTCAGCTATAACGTAAAGTTGTCAATTGCCAGAACAGTCACTGGATTTACCAAATAATGAGGCTTTCATGGTCGGCATCCAGACCACAAAAAAAAGCAATAGCACCCGTATTCTTATTGACAGTCGCTGCTGAGCGTTGCTTACAACTGATGGTAAATCAGATGCTGGATGTGGGTTATCGAAGCGTGAAAAAGCAAACAATTTGCCCGCCCAGGTTATCCTTTTTTGTTTGCAAGGCGGGAAATAGAAGTCATACTGCTGTATGCTATGAGACCAAATAAAGCGTAATGAAAATATTTTTCAGTACGCTGTTGATATTTCTCACTGGATTAAGTCTAACCCTAAAATAAGAAAAACTTTTTCATTCAATCATCTTGCTATTAAACTCGCTATATGTCTTTAAATAACACTACCAACCAAACGATTGCACTTGCTGGTATTTCCCAGGCCTGCTTGCTTGTTCAACAACTAGCAACGCAAGGAAAGGCTGATGATTCAGCAATAGAAACAAGCATTGCCAGTACGCTTAGAATTGATTCTGACAGTGTGCTCGACATATATGGCGGGCTTCCGGCTATCAAGCCTGGACTAGAGCAGTTACAACTACAAATGACAGGACGACAAATAGCCGATCCAGAACAAGGTCGCTACGCTGCCCAACTGGTTTTTCTGGAAATGCAATTATCCAATCGTCCCGAAATGCTTATGACGATCAAGCGCGGTATTGAAAAAGCAGAAGCACAATCAGCAGGTTTTGGCATCATGCATGAAAATGTGTTGGTTAGTCTAGGCGATCTTTACCATAATACCATTAGTACACTGCATCCTCGTATCATGGTCAATGGAAACCCGGAATTTCTTGCCAGCCCTGATGTTGTTAATAAAATAAGAGCCTTATTACTGGCAGGCATCCGCTCAACGCTACTCTGGCGACAATGTGGTGGTTCCCGCTGGAAGTTTTTGTTCTTCCGTAAAAAAATCCAGGATGAAATAAAGTTTCTTCTTTCTCAAGTTTAACGCCCCTGATATAACGCGGAGGGTTTGGGCATGCACAGAGGATGATACCCCTCTGACTCACCTTGGTTCAATGCTTGCCCGGAGCAGTTTATCAGCCCTCACCCCCCCGCTCAAAATGTGTAAGACAAGCACTGTCCTGGCATAAGCCCAATCTAAATATTAAAAAAATTAAAGTCAGAACTTGAGATAATGGATTTATGCCTGAATTACCCGAAGTAGAAACAAGCTGTCGAGGCATAAGACCTCATATTGCTGGAAAGATTTTTGCAAACATCATTATCCGACACGCACAATTACGCTGGCCCATTCCTGAGGACCTTGCTGCACAATGCCGTGGCCATTCGATAAAAAGTGTCAGCAGGCGGGCCAAGTATTTATTACTGGAGACCAGTTCTGATCAAACTGTCATTATCCATTTAGGTATGTCGGGCAACGTCCGCATTGTAAACCAACAGCAAGCGCCGGGTAAACATGACCACGTAGACTTTGTTTTTACCGATGGAACCGTGCTTCGCTATAATGATACCAGACGATTTGGCTGTATTTTATTAGCAACAGCACCTATTGAACAACACCGGCTGATTTGTCGACTAGGACCGGAACCTTTATCCTCACAGTTTAATGGTCAGCATCTTTATACCTTATCAAAAAACAAAACAGCCTCCATTAAGTCTTTTATTATGGATGGCCATAATGTCGTCGGCGTCGGAAATATCTATGCCAGTGAAGCGCTGTTCATGGCAAGAATTCATCCTAGCCGGCAAGCAGGAAGAATAGCCCTGAAACGATATCAGCAATTGGCAGAATGTATAAAAATCGTGCTACAACAAGCCATAGACCAAGGCGGTACAAGCTTGCGAGATTTTGTGAATGAACAGGGAAAACCCGGCTATTTCCAGCAATCATTAGCTGTTTATGGCAGAAATAATGAAAGCTGTAAGCAGTGCTCCTCAACCATAAAACAAATAAAAATAGCACAGCGGGCTAGTTATTTTTGTCCTGTTTGCCAAAAATAAGCCGTATTCTAACCTTGCTATCTTGTTTACTACTGTTAAGCGAACCCTACGCCACCTGATAAAATGCTAACTGTTATTACGAGAAGCCATATTTATAAATCAAGCCACCCATAACAACTAAAGCAACAGTAACCCAGCCTAAAACATCCATATACTGACGCAACCTGGATTCAAGCTTTTCACCTCCTGCGGCTAATAAAAACGAAACCAGAAAAAAACGCGCACCACGCCCAACCAATGATGCAAGAATAAAAGGTAAAAACAACATCTGTAAAGCACCTGCTGCCAAGGTAAAAACCTTATAAGGGATCGGCGAAAAACCGGCAACAAATATCGCCCAGAATCCCCATTCTTTAAACCAGTTTTCTGCCATGAGATATTTCCCCCAATAATGGGTTTCCTGTAACCAGGGAGAAATTGAATCGAACAAGAAAAAACCGATGGCATATCCCAGCATACCCCCTAGCACAGAAAATATGGTAGTAAACAAAGCCAGTTTAAAAGCCTTATCAGGCATGGCCAGCGCCATGGGAGCCAACATGACATCAGGCGGTATGGGGAAAAATGATGATTCAGCAAAGCTTAAAGCACATAAATACTTCTCTGCGTGTTTGTGTCTAGCCCAAAGCAGTGTTTGAACATACAGTTTTTTAAACATTACTCTCTCCCTGTTAAAAAAGGCACAAAAGTCACTGCCTCTATAATCTCATCACGATAGCCTGTTTTGCTCCGAACAATTTTATGTAATTCCTGTGTGTTAGTGCCGACAGGTATCAGCATAACACCGCCTATAGCCATTTGTTGTAATAATGACGCTGGAATTTCAGAGGGTGCAGCTGTCACCAGAATACCCTCAAAAGGGGCTTTCTCTGGCCAACCCCAGCTACCATCACTGTGCTGAAAACTCACATTGTTAATCTTCAAATCCCATAAATAATTCTTTGCTTTCTTTAATAAAGGCCCAATTCTTTCGACCGAATAAACCTTATCAACCAGTTGCGCAAGTACCGCTGTTTGATAGCCACACCCCGTACCTATTTCTAACACGTTTGACAACGGCCCTCCTGCCAATAATAATTCCGTCATTTTTGCCACAATATAGGGTTGTGAAATAGTCTGATTATAACCAATAGGCAATGCCGTATCTTCATAGGAGCGACTAGATAAAGCTTCATCAACAAATATATGCCGAGGAGTATCATTCATCACGGCAAGAATGCCAGGGTCTTTGATACCTTGCTGTTTTAATCGCTCAATCATCCTACCGCGAGTTCTGCGTGAAGTCATCCCTATGCCTTGTAACCGCTCACTCACTATGTATGTTCCTGGCTTATCCAGTGCTCAATTTCTTGCATGGTATCATAACGCGTCAAATCCAGTTGCAACGGGGTTACTGACACATAGCCCTGTTTAATGGCATCAAAATCAGTCCCCGGCCCTGCATCTTGCTCTTTACCCGGAGGGCCTACCCAATATATTTCTCTGCCTCTAGGGTCAGAAGCTTTAATCACCGGTTCGGCTTTATGTCGCTGCCCTAGTCGGGTGATCTGAAATCCCTTTATATCGGAAAATGGCAAGTCAGGTACATTAACATTTAACACGGTATCCGCAGGCAATGGGGCTTTAACAATTTTTTGAAACAATAATACAGCGACCTGGGCGGCACAGTCAAAATGCTTGGGCTCATTGGATGCCAGAGAAATGGCTACCGCGGGCAGCCCCAAAAACCTGCCTTCTGTCGCTGCAGCTACGGTGCCGGAATAGAGTACATCGTCACCCAGGTTTGCCCCATGATTAATCCCTGCAAAAACCATATCCGGTTCTTTATCTAATAAACCAGTAATCGCCAAATGCACACAATCTGTGGGCGTACCATCAACATAAATAAAACCATTGCCTGCCGTATGTGCTCTTAATGGCATTTCCAGAGTTAATGAATTACTGGCCGCACTCCTGTTCCGGTCTGGAGCCACCACGGAAACATCTGCCAATTTCGATAAAGCTTCCGCTAAAGCACACAAGCCGGTGGCAAGATAGCCATCATCATTACTCAATAGTATGTGCATAAAAGATTAAAACCCTATAAAATCTGCTATCTTAGCAAATAAAATACTTACCTATCAGATATATCATGGTAAAAAAAACACTCTCTTCTGAAGACACTGCTTTATTTCGGAAAACCATAGGCAAAATCAAAGCAATAAAAAGCGATAGTGTACTGTTAACAGACACCAGCAAACCCAAACCTTATCCCCAAACACAAACCTTAAACACGCCTAGTCATTTTGCAGAAGTCATTGATAACGAAATCGAGAAACTTCACCAGGAAGATAGCATTCGCTTTATCGCACCAGGCTTACAAAAGAATGTCTTAAAAAAACTGCGTAAAGGTTTCTTTGGTCTGGACGCATCAATTGATTTACATGGCCTCAGTAGCCGAGAAGCCGATTTTCAATTATCCCGGTTTTTACAACATAGTCTGGCAAACGGTTATCGTTGTATACATATCATTCATGGCAAAGGTTATCGCTCACCCAATAATCAACCGGTGTTAAAAAATGATATCAATGTCTGGTTACGCCAGCATAAAGAGGTGCAGGCCTTCTGCTCTACCCCACAAAAAGAAGGTGGAACAGGGGCTGTGTTTGTATTGTTAAAGATATCAGAGAAATATGGCGAAGAGGAAGACCCCCAATACTAAACGATACACGACAAAAGGGATCATACCTACTTTATTCAATAACTGTAAAAACCAGCCGATAGATACATAAGCCACCAAAGCCGACACGAAAGCGCCAATTAAAACCAAATCCCACATCATGGGTGCAGCTGTATTATAAAGCTCCAGCCCCTTAAGCATACCGGCTAAGGCTATCACAGGAATAGACAATAAAAAAGAAAAGCGGGCAGCACTTTCTCGTTTCAGGCCAGTCATTAAACCGGCTGTTATTGTGATTCCTGAACGGGATGTGCCTGGAATAAGGGCAATGGCTTGAAACAAGCCAATTATGACCGCGTCAAGAAGGGAAATACTACTCCTTTGTTCCTTCGCGATTTTTTCTGAAAACCACAGTAACAGGCCAAAAACAATTGTGCTACCGGCAATCACCAAAGGTGAGCGGAGCATTGCTTCAACACTATCCGGCAACAATATACCCACTATCCCCACAGGGATCGTTCCTAAAATGACATACCAGGCAAGGCGAGCATCCTCGGTCATGGCTTTGCCAAAAACAGAAGCAAACCATGCCGCTATAATCTGCTTCAGGTCTTTTCGATAATAGGCAACCACGGCCATTAATGTCCCGACATGAACGGCAACATCAAATGCCAGTCCCTGGTCTTCCCAGCCAACTAATACCGGCAGTAAAATCAAATGTGCAGAACTGGAAATAGGTAAAAACTCTGTTAAGCCTTGCAACAAAGCCAAGGCAACCGCCTGAAATGTATCCATACTAAATGTGCGTTGAGGTTAAAAAAAGTATCATACTACCTGAATCCACCGCCTTGCTGCAGCTCTAATCCCATCTGCTATTGCAGATTAGACCATGCAATAAGAGATTGAACCCTATTCCCTATTAACTTTTGTCGCTGATTTTTAGCCGCTAAACTTCAACATCCCCCTTGCTTGACAGCGGACCTCTGGATCAAAAACCATAACGGACAACGCCCTTCCTCCTCTACTTATTAATTCTAAGTTGTGGGCACTCGCACAGCGTGTGCTCATTATGTCATTGTCAATAAAGCTTAAAACCGTAATACAAGTTTTGAAATTATAACTAGAATCACATGATTAAATGAATGGGGATTAAATTCAAGTCATCATCCATACTCATCAACAGAACCAGAATTATGTAACTAACCTGGAAGCTATTATCTAAGAACGCACTCAAAAATTACGGGTATTCCCACTATCTGGTCTATTGCAAATAAGAATAAATTGTTTGGACTTAAGACCCGCTGAGACAAGCCCTTACAAACTGTCAGTGCTGCCCAACATAAATCAACTACGCTTAAGCATGAAAACTGCTTGCTAAACGACTTTTTCCTGAAAATACTTTTCTATTACTCCTTTCGATACTTTCATATAAGAAGCATTATTTAATTTAACCCAGAGATTCGTCACGAAATAGCCATGAGGCATTTTTGGCCCTTGCTCAAGGTAAGGCATATTTTGAAATGAAGTTGATGAATTCTGGTGATGCGCAATATGGTTTGATAAGCCCACCAAAGCATATTCCGTAAAACTGGACTGGTTAACCCAGGCAAGCGCCCCCTCATCTTTACCTTGCTCAAGCCCCCAATGTTGATAATAATTTATGGTCTCTAGCAAACGCACTGCTGATAAAGCCTGGAACAGAAAAATAAAGGCCGCAGCCCAGCCAAAGTTAATGAGTATGACAATAACCAGCATACCTTCAACAAGCAAACCCTGTAATACAGTGTTTGCCAGCCAATGATAAGGCAGTCCCGTTAATGGAGTAGTGTCTGTTCGCTTCATTGCTGATTGCCAGGCATATTTAAAGTGCCCTACTAATACACGTTTCCAATAATCATTAAAGCTTTCATCTAGACACGCTGTGGCAATGTCATGAGGTGTAGCGACAGTCAAGTGGTGATTTCTCAGGTGGGAAATAATAAAATGTTCATAACATACTGTATATAGTATCAATCGTCCCATAAGCCGCATGTAACTCTGGCGACGATGTATCAATTCATGTGCCACTATGATGGCTGAACTTCCTGAAGTCGTGCCCACCAGTATTCTTAAAACAATCAAATTGACAATTGAAGTCAGAACATCATGCAGGGAATCCCATTGTAATTGACTGGCATAAATGAGCATTAAAGCCATTATCAAAAAATGTATCGCCGTTAGGACATATAAAATAACATCATAAAAATTGCGAGCAATCCTTTTCTTGGCAACAGCAGAATTAATTTTTGGACTGAAATAATCGATCAGAATGATTAGCCAGAGTGATAGGGTCCACGCTAATACATCAATGACATCATGAGGGCCTGTGTATAAAAATATAAGCACACAACAGGGAAAATATAAACTGACTAAATATTTTAAATGCGTCGCCATGGCTAATTAATTCCCTGAGTCCTTTTTATACTGAGCATGATATTTAGCCCCTAAATATCGCATGGGAAGCGCCAGCTTAAACCGGGTTCCAACATAACGTAACGAGGCATACCCACAACAAATCCGCTGCCAATGTTTATCGACCTCCTCGTTGTCAGCTGTGTTTTGCTGAATCTGGTCCAGATAAAGTTTAACGGCTTTTTTCGCTAAAAAGGTATGCCCAGAGGCATAATTATCAATTGAAATATGAATACTGGCAATAGTAGGGTCTATCTCCCAATAATTCCAATCATCCACCAGTTGCATATAGCTTTTACCCAGACCACTTAATTCAATAGCCATATTCAGACCTAATAATTCGGGTAAGAAACGTACGGGAAAATGGGACAAAGCGAGCATAAAAACAGGTAAATCAAAGGCACTGTCTATAAAACCTGGATGACTGATAAATTGTTGGCTAGCAACCGGTGGCACGGATATCGATAAACTGTCTAACAGTTGTTGAAATATATAAGCATGATTTTTTTCAGGCACACCATTACCGATTTCATCCCTGTAGATACTGAACAAAATTTCGGCTATGGCAGGATTGGTATTTTCCACAGCAAGACTGTGCTGCAACCAGCAACCATCGAGTAATATCAGTGGAGCAATCTGTTCCAGCCCCCATAAATAAGCTTCTTTGGATATTTTGGGCGGGCCTTTTAACGGTCTATAGGCTGCCATTTCTTGATGATAAATATCAGCGATATAAGCGTCAAATTGTTCATGACTGTATGTTTTAAAAGGCACATGGCAGAAGAAATCACAAAATCTTAGCAGCTTCTCCACCCTATTTCGAGCGCTGGATAATACCTCAGGAAACAAGTCCGCATTGACTAAATAATAGTAAAGTCTTCTATTATTCAAATTTTCATAATTATCAGTACCGGCAACGGATGCGTCAACCCGCACATTGTCGGTTACCGATAAATCGCCAACAGCATGCAACACACCCGCCGTGATCTCATCGCTTTGTAACCAGGCCAGTAACAGTGCACGTTCAGAATTATTCAGCACCCCCGACATGGCACCTTCATCGGCAAAAAGTTTTAACAAGAGACTCTGTTCGGGTCTGTGTTTATCGACATAATTAGAGTGTCTTAAAACACTCAGAAATGCCTGACTATTTTCTGGCAAGCCAGAAAACCACTGATCTAATGAAATACCATCGATCTGGATATGTGAGTGATGTCCCATAGCCGCCACAGATTTCTGCTGAAATAATTGAGCAACCCTCTGCTGAATTGTCGGCTGACATTGCAAATGCTGATTGAAGCGATCTCGACACTGTTGCATTTGCTGATAAAAAAGAAAAAAACCATGCTGTATTCGCTTCCATAACTCAGTGCTTTGTTTAGCGTTTGACGCTTGGGAAAATAAAGCCAAATGGTCAGTTATAGCTTTTTCTATGGTACTGCACTGATACCTCAATTGCTGTTGTCGCAGCTTAAAAAACACAGGAGGTAATTGATGATCAGGAAAACAGACTTCCAGCCATGTAGGCATTTGACAAAATGCTAATGTAAAACCCAAAATCTCAGCAAATAAAAGTCGTGGAAAACGTTTTAACGCAAGCTGGATTGCGGCGAAATGAAAGACTTCGTCAAAAATATCAGTCTGATCTGAAAAATCCTGCGTATATAAAACCGGATGTTTGATCCCGGTCATCAGTAATAATGACCGGTAAGACTCAGCTACATTAATTTCACCTTGGCCATTGCTGTTTAAATATAGCGACATGAGTTGTACTGCTATCGGACTTTGACTCGCTGAAATTTGAGCGATATTGTGCAACCAACACGGTTGTGTGAACTGGATAGCAACGCTCTGTCTAAGACATTCTTGTTGATTCTCAATATTCGAAAACTGCGAAGATAAAGGCGCAATAGGGGGGGCGGTTAAATGTAACAATGCCTTAGCATCATATTGACAACTCATAGCAGAGCTATAGCAATGCCGCGCAGTTTTCAAGTTATCACAGATAAAGTGATAAGCTAAAGCAGAAATTTTATGTTCGTTTTCCGGCTGATTAAGCAGATAGAATAACTGTCGGCTGCTTATCTTGTTAGCAGTGCTTAAATCAGGATCAAAAGATACTCTATTTAAAGAAGTATGTAGTGATGGGGCAAAGACATGACCATGATAATTCATGATGCAGTGGGTTTGATGAAGGATAGATGAGAAACAACTAAATCCGGGGTTTCAGGTCTGGCTGGGTTGCTTAATTCGCTCAACCCAACCAAAATATCTGTTTTATTTAATTAGCCATAGTCAGTAAATATTTTTCAACACCTGTGGCATTAGCGATGGCTAACTCTTTTTCACGTATCGCCTGTTGCGCCATATACCTTTCAACACTACTTAACGGCTCAGGTTCTTTGATCACTTCAGGTCTGGATTGTAAATATTTTTCTACGCTAGAAAGCTGAATAACTTCCTCAGAAGCCTCTACATTCTGCTGCTTT
>JAPYOW010000026.1:27914-29498 GCA_029937975.1 Methylococcaceae bacterium
TTCTACGCTAGAAAGCTGAATAACTTCCTCAGAAGCCTCTACATTCTGCTGCTTTGCCGACAGATATTTAGCAACCCCTGACACAACCGGTTCTTTTTCGAGCCGAGTTTGATCCTCCAGTTTCTCAATGTCAGGTCGATCTTGCAAATATTTAGCAACACCGGTAGGTTTGTTATCATCAGCTATAGCTTGTTGTTCCTGTACATATCTATCAACCGATGATTCACCACCACTGGCAGGAATAAATTCACCTTCCAGACTCTTCTCGATAATGCTGGATGCCGCATCAACCATAGAACGAACAGAGGCTAAATATTTAGCAACACTGCTGACTTCAGGTTTATGTTTATCCGCCACTGCTTTCTGCGTGACATATTTAGCAACACTACTGACTTGAGGTGCTGATTTGGCAGCTTGAGCTTGTTGTTGCAGGTATTTTTCCACACTGCTGAGTTTAGGTGCTGATTTGGCAGCGATGGCCTGGTTTACCAAATATTTTTCAACACGGCTAAGCTTCGGTTTTTTACTGGCTTCAACAATTTTTTTAGCCAGGTATCTATCAACACTGGTGATTGTAGGTCTACTTTTTTCTAACTCTGCCTGTTTTTTGGCATACCTTTCTACCGCAGATAATGTCTGCTCACTCTCTGCATCCAACTCGGCCATGCCTAGTGCAATTCTGGCTTCAGCTTCAGCAACGACAGCAGCTTCAGCTTCAGCGGCTAATCTTTGTTGGGCAAGAATAGCCTGCTGTTCTAAATATCTTTCAACGATCATGGCAGCAGCTCTCTTTTTCTCTGCAATCTCTTGCTCAAGTTGATATTTTGCAACACCTGACAAGCTAGAACTTACCCTTGAAGCTGCTATCTTTTTGGCCAGATATTTGCCGACAGAAGTCGCTTCTTTAACAATGTGATGAGAAGCCACATATTTATCAACACTACTTAATGCCACGGGAGCTTTGACAATCCTGGACTGCGCTTGCAAATATTGATCAACGCTACTGGTCGGTACAACACTGTTGGCAACCACGAGTTGATTTGCCATGTATTTTGCAACACCACTGGGAGCATCTTCAACTTGATTTCGTACATATCGGGAAACACCTGAAACAACCACTGCATCAGTATTTGCCAGATAATTTGATACACCCGTTTTAACTGGGATATTATCCAAATATTTATCAACGCTACTGCTAACAGGTAAATTATCTACATATTTTGCAACACCCGTTAAACTGCTTGAACTATCAGAAGACACAGGAGAAAGTGTCTCTGCTCTGTATATTTCAGAATCTGGTCGTTTTTCAGAGAAGAACGGCAAAGCCGCTAATAAACCACTCATCGAATTATCCCTCTTTTACTTATTATGTTAGGAATCAAATTGATCGTTGTAGATAATACACTAGAACAAAGAAACTGTCAGAGAACATTATCTACAAAAACCCTGCTTTCCGGAAGACAATACACCCTTCTAACTAATACCAAGAAAAGTTGAGAAAGCTATATTGTCTTTCAGAAAATGATGTTAATTACAGAACATCTTTCACGGTTTTGACCACATTTTCAGCTGTAAAGCCGAAGT